>JAIEPK010000506.1 GCA_019749875.1 Candidatus Binatia bacterium
AAGGGCGACGCGCCGGCCGCCACACCGACCGTCGCATCCGCCGCCGCGGCCGCCGGCGCGAGCGCGCCGGACCAGCCGATCACCGTGACCATCGAGCCGGTCGCGATCGAGCGCGTCGAGCGCACCGTCGACTTCGTCGGCACGCTGCGCGCGGACGCCGAGGCCGAGGTCGCGACCGAGGTCGACGGCCGGCTGCTGGCGATCGCCGCCGATCTCGGCGACCAGGTGGCGGAAGGACAAGTCCTCGCGTCGCTCGACAGCGCGACCCTCGAGGCACAGGTCCGCGAGGCCACGGCGAACCTGCAGAAGGCGTCCACCGACGAGGCCCGCGCCGAGAAGCTGAAGGCCCAGGGCGTCATGTCGCAGCAGGAGTTCGACACGATCTCGAGCGCGCAGCACGTGGCGCAGGCGCGCCGCGACGTACTGGCGATCCATCTGGCGCACACCAAGATCCGCGCACCCTTCGCCGGACGCATCGCGAAGCGTCTGGTCGACGTCGGCAACTACGTCCGCGTCGGCACGCCGATCTTCGTGCTGGTCGCGGACGATCCACTGCGCCTGCGCGGCGAGGTGCCCGAGCGCTTCGTGTCGGAGCTGGCCATCGGCCAGGAGGTCCGCGGCTCGGTCGAAGCGTTCCCGGGCGAGGTCCTGAAGGGTCGCCTCGCACGCATCAGCGCCGCGGCCGACTCGACCAGCCGTGCGCTCACCGTCGAGGCGACCGTTCCGAACCCCGACGGCCGGCTGAAGGTCGGATTCTTCTGCAAGGCCGCGATCCTGACGAAGAGCGATGCGGAGGCGCTCGTCGTGCCCGTCGAGGCGCTGGTCAACTTTGCCGGCGTCACGCGCGTCTTCGTCGTCGACGAGGGCGGCATCGCACGCACCCGTCCCGTCCGGACAGGGCTCGCGCTCGGAACGAAGGTCGAGATCGTCGAGGGACTCACGCGCGGCGACCGCGTTGCGACCAGCGCGCTGGCACGCCTCGCCGAGGGCAGCAAGGTCGTCGTCCGCGAGGCCGGCCAAGCGGGCACACCACCCGACGCCGAGGCGTCCGCGACCGGGGAGAAGCACTCGTGAAGCTCGCCGAGCTGTGCATCCGCCGCCCGGTCTTCGCGACCATGCTGGTGATGCTGTTCGTCGTCCTGGGCGCGATGTCGTACCTGCGCCTCGGCGTCGACCTCTATCCCAACGTCGACTTCCCGATCGCCAGCATCAGCACCACGCTGAAGGGCGCATCGGTCGAGGAGGTCGAGACGCGCGTCACCAAGCCGATCGAGGAAGGCGTCAATCAGATCCAGGGCATCGACGAGCTCAGCTCGCAGACGAAGGAAGGCCTGTCGCGCGTGCTGGTGCAGTTCCAGCTCGAGCGCAACGGCGCCGACGCGGCACAGGACGTGCGCGACAAGGTCGCGATCGTCATGGCGCAGCTGCCGGAAGACGTCGACCCGCCCGTCGTCGTGAAGTTCGACTTCGACGCGTCGCCGATCATGCGCATCGCGGTGTCCGGCGACCGCGACCCGCGCGAGCTCACCGAGATCGCGCGCAAGCGCATCAAGGAAGACATCGAGACGCTGTCCGGCGTGGGCTCCGTGACCATCATCGGTGGCGAGGAGCGCGCGGTCCAGATCTACGTCGACACCGACAAGCTCGACGCCTACAACCTGTCGATCGGCCAGGTGCGTCGTGCGCTCGCGGCACAGAACATCGAGGTCCCCGGTGGCCGCATCGACCAGGGATCACGCGAGCTGGTGCTGCGTACGATGGGCCGTCTGCCGAAGGTCGAGGATTTCAACGACCTGATCGTCGGCCGGCTCGGCGAGCGTCCGGTCATGCTGCGCGACATCGCGACGGTGGTGAACGGCTCCGAGGAGGCACGCTCCTACGCCGACCTCGACGGCCATCCCGCGGTGACGCTCGAGGTCCGCAAGCAGTCGGGCTCGAACAGCGTCGCGGTCGTGGAGCACGTCAAGAAGTGGCTCGCCGAGCTGAAGGACATCATCCCGCCCGACATCCACCACGAGATCGTCAAGGATACGAGTCGCTTCATCGTCAAGTCGATCGACGAGGCCAAGTTCCACCTGTTCCTCGGCGCGATCCTGGTCGCGCTGTCGACGCTGCTCTTCATGGGCGACATCCGCTCGACGCTGATCGCAGCCGTCGCGATCCCGACCTCGATCATCTCGACCTTCACCGCACTCTGGGTGCTCGGCTTCACGATCAACAACCTGACGTTGATGGGCCTGATCCTGTCGGTCGGCATCGTGATCGACGACGCGGTCGTGGTGCTCGAGAACATCTACCGGCGCATCGAGGAGAAGGGCGAGCGTCCGTTCGAGGCGGCGATCAACGGCACGCGCGAGATCGGCCTCGCGGTCATGGCGACGACATTGTCGCTGGTCGTGATCTTCCTGCCGATCGCGTTCATGTCGGGCCGCACCGGACGCTTCTTCAACGAGTTCGGCATCACCACGGCGGTCGCGATCCTGTTCTCGATGCTGATCTCCTTCACCCTGACGCCGATGCTGTGCTCGCGCTTCCTCAAGGTGAAGAAGGACCACAAGTCGGCCAAGGACCGCGCGTTCTACCGCGTGATCGACCGCGGCTACGGCTGGGCGCTGGAGTTCTCGCTGAAGCACCGCTGGGTCATCGTGCTGGCGGCGATCCTCACCGTGTACGCGACCGGCCCGCTGTTCCGCGCGGTCGGCAAGGACTTCCTGCCGCGCGACGACCAGAGCGAGTTCGAGATCACCGTGCAGACGCCGGAGGGCTACACGCTCGAGCGCAGCACCAAGGCGATCCAGGAGCTCGCCGGCCGCGTCGGTGCGCTGCGCGGCGTCAAGCACACCCTCGTGACCATCGGCGACACCACCGGGCTCGTCGGCGCGGGCGAGGGCGACGTCACCACCGGCGCCATCTACGTGCGCATGAAGGAGCTCGAAGAGCGCGACTTCACGCAGTTCGACGTGATGGCGGACGCCCGCAAGATTCTCGCCGACTACCCCGATCTGCGCACCAGCGTGCAGGCGGTGAACCTCTTCGGCGGCGGCGGACAGCGCATGTCGGACTTCGAGTTCGACCTGGTCGGCCCCGAGATCGAGAAGCTCGAGGAGTACTCCAACGCGATCATGGCCGAGATGCGGAAGACGCCGGGCTTCGTCGACGTCGACTCGACGCTCGCGCTGCGCAAGCCCGAGATCCGCGTCAACATCGACCGCAAGAAGGCCGCGGATCTCGGAATCCGCGTCGAGGACGTCGCCGGCACGCTGCGCACGCTGGTCGGCGGCGAGCCGGTCACGAAGTACAAGGAGGCGGACGAGCAGTACGACGTCTGGCTGCGTGCCTCGCTGCTCAACCGCGACGATCCGAAAGCGATCTACAACCTCGCGGTCGCGCGTCCGAACGGCGAGCTGGTGCGCCTCTCGAACCTGGTCACGCTCGACGAGGCGCGCGGACCGGCCCAAATCGACCGCTTCTCGCGGCAGCGCAAGGTCACGATCGTCGCGAATCTCGATCACCTCCCGCTCGGCGACGCGGTCAAGAAGATCAACGAGATCGTGGCGAAGGTCGACATGCCGCAGCTCTACGGGATTCGCTTCGCGAACCGCGCGAAGTCGCTCGCCGAGACCGGCACCAACTTCGCGATCGCGTTCCTGCTCAGCGTGCTGTTCATGTACATGATCCTCGCCGCGCAGTTCGAGAGCTTCCTGCACCCGATCACGATCATGCTCTCGCTGCCGCTGTCGATTCCGTTCGCGCTGCTGTCGCTGCTGATCCTGCACGAGACGCTGAACATCTACTCGGTGCTCGGGCTGTTCATGCTGTTCGGCATCGTCAAGAAGAACGGCATCCTGCAGGTCGACTACACTAACACGCTGCGCGCCGAGGGCATGCCGCGCGACGAGGCGATCATCACCGCGAACCACGTGCGCCTGCGACCGATCCTCATGACGACCGTGATGCTGGTCCTGGGCATGATCCCGATCGCGCTCGGGCGCGGTCCGGGTGCCGCATCGCGTGCGTCGATGGCGAACGTGATCGTCGGCGGACAGACGCTGTGCCTGCTGCTGACGCTGCTGGTCACCCCGGTCGCCTACTCGCTGTTCGACGACCTCGGGCGCTTCCTGCGCACGTCGGCCTCGCTGGATCGCTTGCGCGCGCTCGCCGGACGGGCGCGCGAGTCGATCGGCAACGGGCTGCCGATCGGCGGCAATGGCCGGCACCGCGCCTGACACCGCACTCCGGCGGCCGCACCCCGATGCGCGGCCGCCTTCTCAGCGCAACCCGAACTCCTTGAGCTTCTTGTAGAGCCCGGCGCGCGTCAAGCCAAGAACACGCGCCGCCTTGAGCACGCTGCCGCCCTGCTGCTCGAGCACCTGCGCGATGAAGCGCGACTCGAACGCGTCGCGGGCCTCGCGCAGCGAGCCCGGGCTGGCCGCGAGCCCCGGCGAGGTCGGCGTGCGCTCCCCGGCGGTGTCGGCAGCCTCGTCACCACCGGTCAGCTTCGGCGACAGCTGGCCGACGTCGATCGGCTGGCCCGGGGTCGCGAGCGCGACCGCGCGCTGCACCTCGTTCTGCAGCTCGCGGACGTTGCCCGGCCAGTCGAATGCGATCAGCGCTCGCATCGCCGCGTCGGTGAGCGGCCCGACGCGCTTGCCCTGCCGACGCGCCGCGACGGCGAGGAAGCTCTCGACCAGCAGCGCCACGTCCGAGCGACGCTCGCGCAGCGCCGGGATGCGGATCGGAAACGCCGAGATGCGGTAGAAGAGATCGCCGCGAAAGGCGCCGCGCTCGACCTCCTGCAGCAGGTCGCGGTTGGTCGCCGCGACCAGCCGGAAATCCACTTTCCGTGGCCGGATCTCGCCGATGCGCGTGACCTCGCCCTCCTGCAGGACGCGCAGCACCTTGGGCTGCATCGCGAGCGGCATCTCGCCGATCTCGTCGAGGAAGACCGTGCCGCCCTGCGCCGCCTCGAAGAGCCCCTCGTGGTCGCCGACCGCACCGGTGAACGCCCCGCGGCGATGGCCGAAGAGCTCGCTCTCGAGCAGGTTCTCCGGCACCGCCGCGCAGTTGACCGGCAGGAACGGCCCCTTCGCGCTCCGGCTCGCCTGGTGGATGGCGCGCGCGACCAGCTCCTTGCCCGTGCCGGTCTCGCCCTCGATCAGCGTCGGCAGCGGCGACGCGGCGGCCTTCTCGATCAGGTGGAAGAGCTGCTCCATCTCCGGACTCGCGCCCAGGAGCACACCGCCGGAGCGTGCGTCCTCGCGCACCCGCGTCGAGTCGTCGGCCGGCTGCTCGGCGTGCGACTCGCGCGACGGATCGCCGACGAAGCGGATGCGCGTCGAGCCGACGGTGATCTCGTCGCCGGTCTTGAGGCGCGCCGGCGCCAGCACGCGCGTCCCGTTGAGGAACGTCCCGTTCGCGCTGCCGAGGTCGCTGACGAGGAAGCCGTCCTCGTCGGCGCGGACGATCGATTGCCGCCGCGACGCCGCCGGATCGTCGAGCGCGACGTCGTTGGTGGGTCCACGGCCGATGGTCGCCACCGCCGCGAGCTCGACCTCGAACGGTTGTGCGCCGGCGCGCTCGATGATCAGTCTCGCCCGCTCCATGTGCTCGACGCGGGCCCTCCCCCGCGGGCCGTGAGTCTAGTCCGCGGGGATGCCCCGGATCAACGACGACGCCGACCTCGATGGTCGATTTGTCAGCGCAGCGCCGCCGGATTCTCGATGTCGAGCGATGTGCAGTCCGCGGGCGCGCTCACTGGATTGCAGCGCGCCGGCGTGCCGCCGGGGATCTCGACGAAGTAGTCGGTGCCGAAGTCCGGGTTCGGCACCGGGTAGTCGGTGCTCACGAACTGGGCACCACTCGCGAGCGCCGCGTCGCGCATGGCGGTGTCGCCGCTGCGCGCCTCCAGCGTGTCGGCGTCGGCACGGGTACGGACGATGAAGCCGCGCGACACCAGCTCGCGGATGCGCGCGCCGTCGGCGATCGGATCGTTGAGCTTGACGAATGCGGCCTCGTCCTCGCCCGGCTCGGCGCTCGTGAACAGCACGCGTCCGCGCAGCGACGGATGACCCGCCGTGTACGTGGCCTTCTTGTCGCCGCCGTTGTCGAGGCAGAAGAGGACCTTGCCGCGCGACTCGCCGAGCGTCGGCCAGCCGTTCGCGAGCACGGCCTGCTCGAGCGTGTCGTGGTCGCCCCGCGCGTCGTCGGGCGTGATCAGCTTCTCGGGCGGGAAGACCGAGCGGATCTCCGCGTCGAGCTCGTCGAGCTGCGCCGCGTCGATCGGCAGCGGCGTGACGAAGCCGAGATTGACGGGGTCGGGAATCGCCTCGTCCTTGGCCTCGATCAGGATCATCACGGGGGCGTGACCGGGATTCGCGTCGGACCAGCGCCGGACGTTGGTCAGACACTCGACCAGCGTCGCGCAGGTGCTCTCGAAGTCGATGTCCTGCACGTGCAGGACCTTGAGCCCGGGCTCGTCGAGCGCCGGGATGCCCGACACGCCGTTTCCCGTCGCGGCACGCTGGCCGGCACGATTCGCATACAGCCCGCCCACCGGGTCGGCGAACACGTCGAGCTCGATCTGGCGGATGCCTTGCGTGGCGAACTGCTCCTCGAGCGGCAGGTGGGTGTACTCGAACGACCGCGCCAGGGGCTCGCTGAACGCGAGCAGAAGCGAGAACAGCGCCGGCTTCGGCTGGATGTGGTAGCTGTTGTGGCTGCCGAGCACCTGCATCTGATCGAGGCGCAGCTCGCGGTCGCGCGGGTAGGCGCCGCCGCTCGACGAGCTCGTGCTGCCGCACCCGGAAACGAGAAGGAGTCCTGCCGCGAGCACAGGCAGGGTCTTGGTCGCGCGCAAGATGTTCATCGCGTCGGAACTACCGGCGCCCTTGCCGGCGGGTCAAGCCGGCTTCGACGAGGCCCTGCAGCGTGCGACGGAATCGGGCCCGTGGTAGCGTTCGACGAGCAGGGACAACGTCGCCGTCGCCCCCTTTTCCGTCCGGCGACGACCCGCCCGATCCCGCACCCATCATGCCCCGACGTCGTTTCTGGCTCGCCGTCACCGCCGCCCTGGTGGGACTCGCGCTGCTCGGACGCTGGTGGCTCGGCGGTTCATCCGAGCCGCGGACCTACGTCACGGCGGCGGTCGAGAAGGGTCCCATCGTCGCGACGGTCACCGCGACCGGGACGGTCAATCCCGTCAAGTCGGTGACCGTCGGGACGTACGTCTCCGGCCCGATCCAGGACATCGTCGTCGACTACAACTCGCCGGTCCGGAAAGGCCAGGTGATCGCCAAGATCGACCCGCGGACGTATCAGGGCAAGGTCGATCAGGCGCGCGCCGCGCTCTCCACCGCGACCGCGGGCGTCGAGAAGGCGCGCGCGGACGCGAAGCTTCGCCGCCTGCAAGAGGCACGGCAGGAAGCCCTTGCGAAGACGCGCGTGGTGTCGCGCGACGAGCTCGACGTGTCGCGCTCGACCGCCGAGCAGGCGGACGCGCAGCTCAAGCTCGCCGAGGCCGCAGTCGAGCAAGCGGAAGCCTCGCTGCGCGAAGCCCAGGTCAATCTCGGCTACACCGACATCGTCTCGCCGGTCGACGGCATCGTCGTGTCGCGCGACGTGCAGGTCGGCCAGACGGTCGCGGCGAGCTTCCAGACGCCGACGCTGTTCGTGATCGCCGAGAACCTGAAGAAGATGCAGGTCAACGCTTTCGTCAGCGAGGCGGACATCGGTCGCGTGCGCGAGGGTCAGCGTGCGACCTTCTCGGTCGATGCCTATCCGGGCCGCTCGTTTCCCGCGACCGTCCTACAAGTACGAAATTCCCCGCAGTCGGTGGAGAACGTCGTCACCTACGACGTGGTGCTGGAGTTCGACAACGAGGAGCAGCTGCTCAAGCCCGGCATGACGGCGAACGTGAGCATCGTCACCGCCGAGGAGCGCGACGTGCTCAAGGTCCCGACCGCGGCGCTGCGCTTCCAGCCGCCGTCCGCGGACGGCGCGTCCACACGTCCGCCGGAGGCGGCGCGCAGCGCGACGAGTACCGATGCCGCGCGCAACGACGCGGTCTGGGTGCTGTCGAACGACGAGCCGAAGCGCGTCCCGGTCACGCCCGGGCTCTCGGACGAGACCATGGTCGCCGTGTCGAGCAGCGAGCTCATGCCCGGCGACCGCGTGATCACGCGCGTCCAGTCCGGGGAGCAGAAGCCCGAGGGATGGTCGATGTTCCCCCGCCCCGGCGGCGGATCGAGCCGCCCGCGACGGTGAGCACGGCGGTCATCCTGACGCGCGGCTTGACGCGCACCTATCAGGCGGGCGACGTCGCGGTGCACGCGCTGCGCGGCGTCGACCTGCGCATCGAGGCCGGCGAGTACGTCGCGGTCATGGGGCCATCGGGCTGCGGCAAGTCGACGCTCATGAACACGCTCGGCTGCCTCGACAGCCCGACCGGGGGCGTCTACGAGCTGCTCGGCCGCGACGTCTCGCGCCTCACGCCCGACGAGCTCGCGACGGTGCGCAACCGGACGCTCGGCTTCGTCTTCCAGGACTTCAACCTGCTGCCGCGCACCAGCGCGATCGAGAACGTCGAGCTGCCGCTGCTCTACTCGAGCGTGCCGCCGGCGGAGCAGCGTCCACGCGCCCGCGCGGCACTGGCGCGCGTCGGCCTCGCGGGACGCGAGGCGAGCACGCCGACGCAGCTCTCGGGCGGCCAGCAGCAGCGCGTCGCGATCGCGCGCGCGCTCGTCACCGAGCCGGCGCTGCTGCTCGCCGACGAGCCGACGGGAAATCTCGACTCGCAGACCAGCATCGAGATCCTGGCCTTGCTGCGCGAGCAGCACGCGCGCGGCTTGACGATCGTGATGGTGACGCACGACGACGAGGTCGGCGCGCAGGCCGAGCGCCTGCTGCTGATGCGCGACGGAACGGTGGTCGAGGACCGCCGGCAGCGCCCGCGCTCGGGGGCGCCCGCATGAAGCTCTGGCTGGTCACGATCCGGCTCGCGCTGCGCTCGCTGCGGCGGAACCCGCTGCGGTCGGGGCTCACGTCGCTCGGCGTGATCGTCGGCGTCGGCGCCGTGATCTCGATGGTGAGCCTCGGTCAAGGCGCACGCGCGGCGCTGCAGGAGCAGATCGCGAGCGTCGGAACCAACATGGTGATGATCTTCCCGGGTACGACGACGACCGGCGGGGCGCGCGCCGGCTGGGGGAGCGGCAAGCGCCTCACCGTCGGCGACGCGCGCGCGATCGAGCGTCAGATCGAGGGCCTGCACGGGGTCAGCTACCACCGCCGCGACGTCGCCCAGGTGCAGGCGGGCGGCGCCAACTGGACCACGACGATCTGGGGCGTGCCGCCCGGCTACTCCCGCGTGCGCGAGTGGCCGGTCGCGGCGGGCGAGTTCATCAGCCAGACGCAGAACGACACTGCGGCGAAGGTCGCGGTGCTCGGCACGTCGGTCGCGGCCCAGCTCTTCGGCGAGGGTGTCGATCCGGTCGGAGCGACGATCCGCATCAAGGACGTGCCGTTCCAGGTCATCGGGCTCCTCACCTCGAAGGGCCAGAGCGCCTACGGTCAAGATCAGGACGACGCGGTGTTCATCCCCTTCACGACCGCGGAGCGGAAGGTCCTCGGCACGCAGAACCTCGGCACCGTCGACATGATCCAGGTGTCGATGGCGTCGCAGAACGACGAGCCGTGGGTCGTCGAGCAGCTCACCGACCTGCTGCGCCAGCGCCGCCGCATCCAGCCGGGACAGGACGACGACTTCGGCATCCGCACCATGTCGGAGATGGCGGAGACCGCCGACACGATGGCGCGCGTGATGTCGAACCTGCTGCTCGCGATCGCGTCGATCTCGCTGCTGGTCGGGGGCATCGGCATCATGAACATCCTGCTCGTGTCGGTCACCGAGCGAACGCGCGAGATCGGCATCCGCATGGCCGTGGGTGCGAAGGCGCGGCACATTCTCGCGCAGTTCCTGTGCGAGGCGGTCACGCTGTCGGCCGCGGGTGGCATCGCCGGCATCGCGATCGGCATCGGCGTGTCGCACGTGATCTCGCGCGTGAGCGGCTGGCCGACGCTGGTGTCGCCGCTTGCGGTCGTGGGCTCCTTCCTGTTCTCCGCAGCGGTGGGCGTCTTCTTCGGCTTCTACCCCGCACGCAAGGCGTCGCGCCTGAACCCGATCGCCGCCCTCCGTCACGACTAGGCAATGCTTTCGCTCGACGGCATCGGCAAGAGCTACGCGGGACGCGTCCTGTTCGACGACGTATCGCTGCGCCTCGTGCCGGGCGATCGCGCCGGCATCGTGGGTCCGAACGGCGCGGGCAAGTCCACGCTGCTCGCGATCCTGACCGGCGCCGAGCCCGCCGACCACGGCACCGTGAGCCGCACCCGCGGGCTCACGCTCGGTCACCTGCCGCAGGAGATCCTCTCCGCACCCGACGCGACCGTCATCGGCACGGCGCTGCGCCCCGGCGAGCATCTGACCGCGCTCGAGGCGGAGCTGCACGAGATCCCCGAGGCACTCGAGCGCGCGACCGACCACGCCGAGCAGGAGCGGCTCGCCGCACGACTCGCCGACGCGCACGCGGAGTACGACCGTCTCGGCGGCAACCACCGCGAGGTGCGCGCACGCCGCATCCTCGCCGGCCTCGGCTTCCGTCCGGGCGACGAGGAGCGACCGTTGCGCTCGTTCTCCGGCGGCTACGTGATGCGCGCCGAGCTCGCGCGCCTGCTGATCGACCTGCCCGACGTGCTGCTGCTCGACGAGCCGACCAATCACCTCGACCTCGAGTCGGTGCTGTGGCTGCAGGACTTCCTCGCCGCCTATCGCGGCACGCTGGTGCTGATCTCGCACGACCGCGCGTTCCTCTCCGCGACGACCTCGTCGATCGTCGAGGTCGAGGGCGGCAAGGTCACGCGCTACGCCGGCAACTACGAGTCGTACGTGCGCGAGCGTGCCGAACGACGCGCGCAGATCGAGGCCGCGGCGCGAAACCAGGAGCGCCGCATCCAGGAGACCGAGCGCTTCATCGAGCGCTTTCGCTCGAAGGCCACCAAGGCGCGCCAGGTGCAGAGCCGCATCAAGGCGCTCGAGAAGGAAGAGCGCATCACGGTCGCGAAGGAAGGACCGAAGGTACGCTTCCGCTTTCCACAGCCGGCACGAACGTCCGAGCTCGCGCTCGAGCTGAGCGCGGTCGCGAAGTCGTACGGCGACACGAAGGTCTATGGTGCGCTCGACTTCCAGCTTCGCCGCGGCGAGAAGACCGTCCTGGTCGGTCCGAACGGCGCCGGCAAGTCGACGCTGCTGAAGCTCCTCGCGGGCGCGCTCGTGCCCGACGCGGGCGAGCGCAAGCTCGGGCTTCGCGTCTCGACCGGCTACTACACGCAGCACCGTCAAGACATGCTCGATCTCGAGCGCACGGTGCTCGACAACGCGATGGCCTGCGCGCGCGAGCAGGGCGAAACATTCGTCCGCACGCTGCTCGGCGCGTTTCTCTTCCACGGTGACGACGTCAAGAAGAAGGCCGCCGTGCTGAGCGGCGGCGAGAAGAGCAGGCTCGCGCTGGCGATGATGCTGCTCGATCCGCCAACCGTGCTGCTGATGGACGAGCCGACGATCCACCTCGACATGGCGTCCGTCGACGCGCTGATCGCCGCGCTGAACGAGTTCGACGGCGCGCTGTGCTTCGTCAGCCACGACGTGCACTTCATCCGCCACGTCGCGCGAAAGGTCGTGCGCGTCGAGGCTGGCGTCGTGACCGAGTTTCCCGGCGACTGGGAGTACTACTGCTGGAAGCGTGGCGCGGCAGCACTTCATCCCGCCGCGGCCGACGTCCCGGCCGGATCCGGCGGCGCGTCCGGCGCCGAGACGCCCGCGACGGACGTCGAGCGTTCCGCGCGCGGCGAGCGCGCCGAGCGCCGGCGGGCGGCGGAGGCACGTCAAGCATTGGCGAAGCGCACGCGCGGCCTGCGCGACGAGATCCGCACGCTCGAGGAGGCGATCGAGGAGCTCGAGCGCGAGAAGGCCGGGCTCGCGGGTGACCTCGCCGACCCGGAGACCTACAAGCGGCCGGGGCCGGAGGTCGCCGAGCTGCAGCGCCGCTATGCCGAGGTCGAGAAGGCGCTGGGCGAGCGCACCGACCGCTGGATGGCGGTCCAGGAGCGCCTCGAGGAGGAGCTGGCCGGCGAGCAGGACTGACGTCCGCGCCGTTCGCGGCGACCACGACGGGCCGGAGACCTACCCGGCGTCCTCACCCCAAGACGGGATCTGCCCCGCCAGCGACGGCGCGATCAGGGCCCTCCGGCCCCTTCCCGAGAGGCCCCGGGCGGCAACCCCTTCCACGCGCGTACAATCGAAAACGCGAATACGGGGTTGCTTTGCCAATTTCCACGTGGAACTTTCTCCGCGCAATCGAGAACGGATCGACACCGATGCGGCAGCGAAACCACCATACGACCACGACCACCACGGGCTGGTGCCATCAGGCGCCGCGCGCTGGCGTCGTCGTCGTACGTCCGGTTTCGGGCCAGGTCTCGGTGGTTCTCATGGACTCGATTATCCGTACCGCCGACGCCAAGCGGGCGCCCAGCGGCCAGGATCGAGGAGTTCCGTGAGGAAGTGAATCACGACCCTTGAGAAAGGCCGCTGGGCGAGAAAGCCCAGCGGCCTTTTTCGTTTTCTGGGGTCCAACCGGGTCCGCAGCGCGCACCGCGCGCCCCGCGGCGGAAAGGAGCGAGACAGTGCAGGCACAGATCGACACGAGATTCTTCGCAGAGCGCATGCGGGACGTGGTGCGCGACGAGCCGAAGGCATTCGCCTATGACCTCGGGCTCAGCCTGTCGGCCGTCTACAACTACCTGAACGGCCGGGTCCCCACGACCGATGTCCTGTTCCGGATCGCCCGCTACTCGGGTCGCCCGATGGAGTGGTTCCTCAGCGACGCGGTCCTCCTCGACGAGGCGCCGCAGTCGCAGGCGGCTTGAGCGCGACGATCTGCCCGCGCAGCCGGCCTCGCCCCCGCGGCTCCCTCCCCGCGTGGCGTGCGGTCGCGACCGTGGCACCGAGCGCGCGGCCGACCTGACCGATCCCACATCCGATCGGTCGGGTCGGCCGCGCCGGGCAGGACGAGAATCGCGCTTCCCCCCGGCGGGCGACATTCGGTAAGGGTGTCGCGGGCGATCACTTGCCCCACGACTACCCTGGAAACCGGACCCGGCAGGACGACCGGGCTCTTGCCCTGCTGGAGCGTACCTTGCGCGCGTACCACCTCCGATCCTCGATCCGACCCATCGCCTGTGCGCTCGTCGCGACGCTGATCGTCGCGTGCGGAGGAGGAGGTGGCGGCTCGTCGAACGACGCGCCACAAGGCTCGCCGACGCCGCGCCCGACCCCCGTGACCCCGGTCACGCCCCCTGGCCCGGCGAGCAGCACGGCCCAGATCATCCTCCGCGACGGCGACGTCCTGCTCGGCGATCTCAGGGTCGCGAACATCGAGGACGGCGCGCTGGGCACCGACGGAAGCGCTGCCGTCGTGGTCACGATCGCGGATTCGGGAAACCGCTCGGCGGTACTGCTCCGTCGCCCGGACGGCTCGTACGCGCCGATCTTCGACCCGCGGACGGATGCGAGCGGCCTCGACGCCACGTCGATCGCGCGCGTCCGGCTCGCGACCGACGGCACGATCGTCTTCGAGACCGGTGCCGGCCTCGACACCGATCGCCTCTATCGCGTCGCCGATGGACGGCTCGAGGCGCTCGCGGGCGCCGCGCCCGGACCGGTGTTTCCCGACTTCCGGATCCTCGGCAACGTCCGCCTCGCTCCGAACGGAACCGTCGCCTTCGTCGGCGGCGGCGGGGAGTGCGAGGTCGTGGTCGGCGACGCCGAGCCGCGCATCACCTGCACCAATGCTCTCTACGTCGCGGGCGACGACGGCGTGCGCCGGCTGGACGACAGTGACCTCGACCTGTCGCGCCAGCGCGCCACCACGATCCGCGCGGAGATCGACCCAGCCGGCGGAATCTGGTTCTCCCTGCCCCGTCGCGGCACCGCACCGATGCTGCTCCGCTGGGCCGACGGCGAGGCGACGCGCATCCTCGACGGCACGACGACGCTCGACGGGATCGGGACGCTGAATTCGGCCGAGGCGGTTGCGATCAGCGCCTCCGGTCAGGTGTTGATCGAAGGCGGCCTGCAGGAGTTCACCGGCGACCGGCGACCGCAGGTGCTGGGCGTTCTCGACAACGCTCGCTTCGCGCAGATCGCGCTCGAGGGCACCACGCTCGACGGAGCGAACATCGCGACCCTGCGCGGGCTCGGCCTCGACGGTCGCGGACGCGCCCTCTTCGAGGCGCGACTCGGCGATGTCGATGCGCCGACGACGCAGCAGAACTCGCTGTGGTTCGGCGATGCGAGCCGCCTCGAGCGCATCGTGCGTGAGGGCAGCCCCTTCCCCGGCGAGGACATCACCGTCCTGACCGTGCTCGGCTCACGCGTGAACGCGGCCGGCGACGTCGCGTTCCTGACCGAGCTCGGCTCCCTGGTCGACGGTGTGGCCAAGCTGGAGGAGGTCCGCGCCACCGTCCGGCGTGCCGATGGGCGTCTGGTGACCGTCGCCTCGACCCGCCACACGGGCCAGTTCGGCGCGCTCAGCGCGATGCAGATCGTCGGTTACGACGATGCCGGAACGCTGCTCCTGATCGGAACGCGCGGACGCTCGAGCGATCGCGTCCTGCTGCTCGGGCGCTCCGACGGCTGAGGTCGAAGCGTCCGCGCACGCTTGCCGCGTGACACGCACGGATGCGCGCGGCGGCGCCGTCGCGACCGCTCGCGGCGGAGCGGCGCGGCCGCGCTCCGAGAGGAGCCCACGACCGACGTCCGGGCTCGGTGCGGCGAGCACATCATGGCTCGGAAACCGCACCGGCCTCGACGTCGCGAGGCGCGCCGGGGCACACTTCGCCCGTCGCGGCCGATGTTCAATCGTTGCGATGAAAGGAGTTCGCCGCCAGCTCCTCGATGGTCTGGCTGCTGCTCGCCTGGCCGTTGCTGCGCACGGCGGCCAGCGACTCGATCGCACGCCGCGCGAGCTTGCTCGGCTTGGCGTGGCCGTTCTCCCAGCGATTGACCGTCGAGAAGGTCACCGCCACCGCATGCGCAAACTCCTCCTGCGTGAGCCCCAGGCGCTTGCGCAGCTCCCGGATCTCGCTTCCCGAAACGTCATCCGCCATGATCATCCCCGTTCCTCCTTTGTCGTGCTCGGGCGATCGGGTGCCTCTCGTGCACCCTGCGCGGTTATCGGCACGCGTTCCGGGCGACTATAGGGTGCAACCTCGACCCGCCTGTGAGACCCGGCATTGGACAGGCCATCGCAGAGGAGGAACGGCCCCGGGCCGCTTCTCCCGCATGGCGCGCGCTGCCGGGCTTGGCTATGTCCCGAGCCATGGCGATCACGGCGAAGGACGTCCTCGAAGCGCTGAAGCAGGTGAAGTATCCCGGCTTCTCGCGCGACATCGTGTCCTTCGGGATCGTGCGCGACATCGAGGTCGGCGGCTTCGGAACGACCATCACGATCGCACCGCCCGCGGACGCACCGAACCTGGTCGATCAGATCGGCGAGGAGATCGCGCAGATCGTCGCGTCGCTGCCGGGTGCGGGCGAGCTGACCATCATCACCGCGCCGCCGGCACAGCAGAAGCCACCCGCACAGGCACCGAGCACCCGCCAGGCGCAGGGCATTCCGGGGGTGAAGGCGATCATCGCGGTGGCGAGCGGCAAGGGCGGCGTCGGCAAGTCGACCGTCGCGACCAATCTCGCCCTGGCGCTCGCCGAGCAAGGGAAGGTCGGCCTGCTCGACGCCGACGTCTACGGCCCGAGCGTGCCGTTGATGCTCGGCATCGAGGATGCCAAGCCACACGTGACCGAGGAGCGGCGCATCACCCCGATCGAGGCGCACGGCTTGAAGACCGTGTCGATGGGATTCTTCGTCGAGCGCGACCGGGCGGTGATCTGGCGTGGCCCGATGGTGACCAAGCTGGTCGTCGAGTTCATCCGCAACGTCGAGTGGGGCGATCTCGACTTCCTCGTCCTCGACCTGCCGCCCGGTACCGGCGACGTCCAGCTCACGCTGTCGCAGCAGCTCGCGATGACGGGCGGCGTGATCGTGACCACGCCGCAGGACGTGGCGCTCGCCGACGTGAAGCGCGGGGTGCGCATGTTCGAGCAGGTGAACGTGCCCGTGCTCGGTGTCGTGGAGAACATGAGCGGACACGTGTGCCGGAAGTGCGGCCACGAGACCGACGTCTTCGGTCGCGGCGGCGGCGAGCGCATGGCGCACGAGCTCGGCATCCCGTTCCTGGGCGCGATCCCGCTCACGCCGCGCGTTCGCGACCTCGGCGACGCCGGCACCCCGCTCGTCAAGGCGAACCCCGAGCACGCTGTCGCCGAGCGCTTCCGCGAGATCGCCGACGTGCTCCGCAAGCGCGTCGCCGACGAAGCGCGCGCCTGATCGCCGCGGGTCGCTCACGAACGAGAAAGGGCCCCGACGCCATCGGCATCGGGGCCCTTCGTCCTTCTCCGCGCGCGCAGCGCGCGGCCGCGCGGGGGGAGTGGGACCCTGTCGAGCTTAGCTCGACAGGGCGAGGGGGCGCGTGCCCCCTCGCTCGATCACTGAGTATCGGGTAGCCGGGGCTGACGCCCCAGCTCCCACACCACCGGACGTGCCGTTCGGCATCCGGCGGTTCACGTC
>JAIEPK010000537.1 GCA_019749875.1 Candidatus Binatia bacterium
CGCCGTCACCGAGAGTCGACGCGATGGCCGCCGCAGCGCTCGTCTGGTCGCGCGGGGAGCTCCTCGCGGAGCACGCGTACGCACGCCCGCACGCGGCAGCCGGTCGCGACCTGCACGGCGGCTTCGACGCGAATGGCACGTACGTGGCGCCGCGCACGCTGCACCGCTGGCCTGCGATCCGCGCCTGGCAGGAGGCGCTCGCCGCGCGGGGCTTTCCACTCGTCGAAGCGACGACGCGGCTCCTGTCCGCCGGCTCGTACCCGAACGAGAGCCAGCAGAAGCTTCTCCTGCAGCACGGTCTCGGCGAGACGTTCTGGAACACGCTGACCATCACCGGCGTCATCGAGGCGCGCGGCCGGCTGCTGATCGATCTGCCGGCGCCGGACTTCCAGAAGATCGTCGTCGAGGATCTGTCGCACACCGCGACCGGCCACCTGACCAAGGGCTTGCTGACCGCGCACGGCATGGACGAGGGCGGCGACCCGCGCACGCGGCTCGGTGCGCACGACGAGATGTGGTTCGCGATCCGCGACCTGGTGTTCGGCGCCGGTGCGTATCCGCTCCCGGAGATCCCGGCCAGCATCGCGCGTCCGGACGGCGGACGCCTCGCACCGCTGCTTCCGCTCGCGCACGAGCAGCTGCTGTCGCTGCTGATGAACGTGCTGATGATCGAGATCCGTGCCGAGAACGGCTTCGCGTTCACGCAGCGTCTGCTCGCCGATCCCGAGCTGTTCAGCGATCGCCGCGATGCCGCGCTGCTCGGCCACGAGCTGGTCGAGCGCATCCGCACCGACGAGGCGGTGCACGTCGCGTACCTGCAGCTCGTGCTGTCGGAGCTGCGCTCCGTGACGTTCGTCGCGAGCGACGGCCGCCGCGTCCCCGGGAGCGAGGTCATCGATCCGATGTGGGCGACCCTCGTGCACTGGCACGCGGTCGAGAGCCCACGGCTCGCTCGCACGCAGATGCGCGACGTCCTGCACGCGCGGATCCGCGCGCACGCCGACGGCGAGCGTCTCGTCGCTGCGTTCGAAGCCCTCGCCTAGAGCCGCATCCCCGCTTCACCCCGCTCGCACGGGCCGCATCCCCGCGCCGCCCGCTCGCACGAGGGTAGTTGGCACGCAGCAGCCGCGGGCGTATGGTCGAGCCTTCCTCCCGTCACCGGCATCTTCGCAACCGCCACCGTCTTCGGGTCCGCATCCTGCGCGTTTCGACGCGCAGCGAAGGAGAACGAGCCATGGCCGAGAGCGTGTACAAGGTGATCGAGCTGGTCGGCACCAGCAGCGAGTCGTGGGAGCGCGCCGCCGCGGCGGCGGTCGAGAAGGCCTCGAAGTCGCTGCGCGACCTGCGCATTGCCGAGGTGTCCGAGCTCGACATGCAGATCGAGGACGGCGCGATCCGCGCCTACCGCGCGAAGGTCAAGGTCTCCTTCAAGTACGAGGAGTGACCACCCCGGCCGAGCCGTACGCGCCCGGCGGAAGACCGGTCCGCGTGCGGCTCAGCCCGCGACGACGCGCGAGAACGGCAGCACGAAGACCCACACCGTGATCACGAAGGCGGCGCTGCCGCCGATCACGAACAGGTGGAAGACCTCGTGGTAGCCGAAGACCTGCGGGTACGGGTCGGGCCGCTGCAGGGCGTAGATCACCGCGCCGACGGTGTAGAGCAAGCCGCCCGTCAAGAGCAGGCCCAGCGCCGGCCACGGCAGGTGCGTCGCGAACGCCGGCATCAGCACCACGCCGATCCAGCCCATGCCGACGTACAGGCTCGCCGTGAGCCAGCGCGGCAGGTGCTCGGTGAACACCGACAGGCCCACCCCGGCCGCCGCGACGCTCCAGATCAACGTCAGCATCGTGGTCCGAAACGAGCCCTCGAGGACGTTGAAGCACATCGGGGTGAACGTCCCGGCGATCAGGACGAAGATGTTGGCGTGGTCGAGCGCGCGCAGGATGCGCTCGGTGCGCGGCTGCCAGCGCCCGATGTGGTAGGTCGCGCTGACCGCGTAGAGCACGATCATGCTGACGCCGAAGACCAGCATCGACAGCGCGCGCGGCCGATCGTCGCCGCACAGCGCGTAGAGCGCGATGGTGGTCGCGAGCGCCGCGACGGCGGCACCGGCGTGCGACCAGCCGCGCAGCAGCGGCTTCGGCTTCGACTCGGCGGCGATGCGGCTGGGGTGCTTCATGGAGTGAGCGTCGGCGCAATCGCCGTACCCTTCGAGCTAGCTGCCGCGCGCGCCGAAGTCGACCGCCTTCTTCTGTCGTCACACCGAAGCCGATTGCATCCTCCGGTAGTCGCCGCGCGCTCGTTCCAGCCGGAGAGGCGTGGTAGCGGTGGCGTTCCACGAACGGCTTCTCTTGCGGAGGACGAGCATGAAGGCGCAACTCGGACGGCATTCGGACACGATCTACGCGCTGCTGCGCATCGTCGTGGGCTTCTTCTTCGCCTGTCACGGCGCGCAGAAGCTCTTCGGCCTCTTCGGCGGCGTGCCGGCCGAGGCCCCTGCGTTCGTCGTCTACTTCGCGGGCAGCATCGAGCTGGTGTGCGGTCTGCTGATCATGATCGGGCTCTTGACGAGCTGGGCGGCGTTTCTCTCGAGCGGCACGATGGCGTTCGCCTACTTCCTCGCGCACCAGAAGGACGGGCTCCTGCCGATCGAGAACCACGGCGAGCTCGCGGCCGTGTACGCGTTCGTGTTCCTGTACATCGCGGCGCGCGGCTCCGGGCCGCTGGCGGTGCAGCCGGACTGACGTGCGCATCGGCTTCGCCGATCACGAAGCGATGCAAACGCTCCGAGCGTCTGCATCTGACGTGCGCGTGCTGCGTCTCAGAGCAGGAAGCGATCGCCGAGCGTCGGCGGGCGCGGGCGCATGTCGCGACCGACGACCTCCTCCTCCGCCTCCAGGAATGCGATGAACTCCTCGAGCGAGCGCACCGGCCGATCTGGACGCAGGTCGTGCTGCGATGGGCCGCCGCTCGCGAGCGGCTCAGGCGCCTTGCCGCCGTGCTTCGTCGAGGAACCGGTGGAGCTCATCCTGCTGCTCGAATAGCGCGAAGTATCGCTCGAGCAAAGGCACGTTCAGCGACGTCAGGTTGCTCCGCATCAGTGCGACGATGTCGGCCTCGTCCTGGCGGCGACGGCGCGGATCGTTCACCAGCGCCTGCAGCTTGAGCCCGATCAGACCTTCCACGTCGACCACCGGAAGGTCGGTTGGGCCCGCCGGGGTCATGGCACGATCGAGCATCGCACGCGTCGCGGCACGATGGGCGTAGAGCACGTCGATCCCGCTGCCGGCAGGCTGCGTCGGCCGGTAGTTCGCGACGTCGGACGAGCGGTGGACCGACGCGAACCGGCCGCGGTCAGCGCTTCGTGCAGCGCGCTCGCACCGGACGCGTCGATCAGGAAGTCGACGTCGCCCGTGGCGCGCCGGACGCCGTGGAACGGCAGCGCGAAGCCACCGATCAGCGCGATCCGGAAGCCGTGCCGGGACGCGGTCTCGCGCACCAGACGGATCGCATCGAGAAACGGGCCAGCCACGCCTTCGAGGTATCACGCGCCGGCGGCGGGATCATCGCCCGGGGAATCCGACGTGGCACGGCCGTCCCCGGCGCCGCTCTCACCCGTTCCCACGCGGAGCGGCCCGTCGCCCATCGAAGCCGCGCGACGCCGAGGCGGCGGCGCCGCTAGTCGGCCGCGGCGAGCTCGAGCGGGAAGCGCGCCACCGTCCGCAACCGCCGCACCAAGGTCGGCACGTCGCGCGGCAGCTTGTTGCAGTACGCGACGTAGCCCGGCAGCGTCGCGAACGTCCGCTCCGCCGCCGCGAAGTGCGGGTCCGCGCGCAACGTCTGCTCCGCACGCACCGGCGGCGGCGTGCCGCGATCGGCACGGAAGCGGCGCACGTAGTCGAGGAGACGCGCGTGGTACGTCGGGTCCTCGACGATCGCGCCGATGGTCCGCGCGCGCGGATGCGTACCCGCGACCATCTCGGCGACTTGACGCTCGAAGTCCTCGAGCCCGTCGTCGAACATCTCGATCAGCTGCAGGTCATACACAGGATTCAGGTGCACGACCTGCATGACGTGGCCGACGATGGTGTCGCGATCCGAGAGGAATCCGGTCGGATCGATCATCGACACCGGATCGTCGAGCACGCGCAGCAGCTGGTGGAAGCCGAACGAGATGCCCTTCTGCCGGTAGTAGTCGCGCGACGCCGGCTCGATCACGAAGCGCAGCATGTCGAGGCCGCCGAAGAGGATCTGTGCGCGGGTCGGACGCCGCGTGACGTAGCCCTTCGTCTCGAGCGTCGCGAGGCGGCGCTCGATCTCGCGCCCGTCGACGTACAGGCGCAGCGTGCGCGCGAGGCGCGCGAGCTTGTCGCGGATCTGGCGCGGCCCGCCGATCGCGGCGCGCACCAGCGTCCATGGACTCGCGGTCCGGCGCAGCGTCGCCGCGGCGGCGGCCTCTTCCGAGCGCACGACGGCCGGGGGCGGCATCCCGTTCGCCTCAGCCACGCTGCCCCGCCCCCGACAGCGCGCGATCGAGGAAGTGCGCGGCGCTGATCAGCCCGAGGTGCGTGAACGCCTGCGGGAAGTTGCCGAGGTGCTCGCCCGCGGGGCCGAGCTCCTCGGCGTACAGACCGACGTGATTGGCGAATCCGAGCATCTTGTCGAAGGCGAGGCGCGCCTTGCCGAGCTGTCCCGCGCGCGCCAGGCACTCCACATACCAGAACGAGCACATGGTGAACGTGCCCTCGCGTCCCTCGAGGCCATCGGGTGCCGCCATGGGTCCCTGATAGCGGTAGACGAGCGAATCCGACACCAGCTCCTTCTCCACCGCGGCCAGCGTCGAGAGCCAGCGCGGATCGGTCGGCCCGATGAAGCGCATCAGCGGCATCAGCAGCACCGACGCGTCGACGGCTTCACCGTCGCGCGTCTGAACGAACGTGCGCCGCTCCTCGTTCCAGAAGCGCTGGTGGATCTCGGCATGGATCGCGTTGCGCACCGCGATCCAGTCGGCGAACGGAGCGGGCAACGAGCGCTTCCACGCGAGCCGTACCGCGCGATCGACCGCGACCCAGCACATGAGCCGCGAGTACAGGAAGTGGTGCCGCCCACCGCGCACCTCCCAGATGCCCTCGTCGGCGCTCTGCCAGTGCTTGCACACCCAGTCGATGAGCCGGCTCAGGTTGCGCCACATGTCGTGCGAGATGGTCTCGCCGTACTTGTCGTAGAGGTACACCGAGTCCATGAGCTCGCCGTAGATGTCGAGCTGCAGCTGGTCGTAGGCGCCGTTGCCGATGCGCACCGGACGCGAGCCGCGGTAGCCGGCGAAGTGCTCGAGGGTCTCCTCGGTGAGGTCGTGGCGGCCGTCGATGCCGTACATGATCTGCAGCGAGCCGTCGGGCGCGAGCTCCTCGCAGCGCGCCTCGATCCAGCGCATGAAGTCGCGCGCCTCGCCGGTGAAGCCGAGGCGCAGGAGCGCGTACAGCGTGAACGACGAGTCGCGGATCCAGGTGTAGCGGTAGTCCCAGTTGCGGGCACCGCCGATCAGCTCGGGCAGCCCGAAGGTCGGTGCCGCGACCAGCGAGCCGAAGTGGCGCGACGTCAAGAGCTTCAGCGTCAAGGCCGAGCGGTTCACGACCTCGCGCCAGCGGCCCGCGTACTGCGAGCCGCCGATCCAGTCGCGCCAGAACTGCGCGGTGGTCTCGCGCATGCGCTCGCACCACTCCGTCGACGCGGCCCCGCTCGGACAGCCCGCGCGGACCTCCTCGAGCACGAAGTCGATGCCCTCGCCGGAGCGCAGCTCGAACTCCGCGATCGCGGCCCCGTCCTCGATGCGGACGGGCACCGGCGTGCGCAGGCGCAGCGTGGTCGCGTCGCGGCCCTGCGAGGCGAACAGCACCTCGCCCTCGCGGACCTCGACGGTGTGCGCCGCGCGTCCATAGTCGAAGCGCGGCGCGCAGCGCATGCGAAAGCGGACGTCGCCGCGCACGGTGCGCGCGTGACGGACGATCGCGTGCGGATGATCCTCCTCCTCGATCGGCATGCAGTCGGTGATCTCGGCGACGCCCTCCTCGGACAGCGCGCGCGTCACCAGGACGTTGGTGTCGGGCAGGTAGAGCTGCTTCTGACGTCCGTCGGCGAACGCGGGCGCGATCTGGAACGAGCCGCCACGCTCGGGGTCGAGCAGCGACGCGAACACGGTCGGCGAGTCGAAGCGCGGAAACGACAGGAAGTCGATCGTGCCGTCGGTCGCGACCAGCGCGACGGTGTGCAGGTCGCCGATGATGGCGTGGTTCTCGATGGGCTGCTGGCTCATCTCTTGCGCTCCGACGGCCACGGGGCCGTGCCTCCTTCCAGTCTGTGCAAGCGCGGCGTGTCGTACCAGAGGCAGCGCTCTGACGGACGCGTCAGGGTGGTGTCGGTGGACGGGCGGCAGCGGGGAGTGGGGTCGCGGCGCGATTTCGGCGGTCCGGCGAAGCTTCGCTTCGCCGACCGCCTGCAAGCTTCGCACGCGCCGCGACCCCACTCCCCGCTGCCGCCCTTCGCCGTGCCGCTCGCAATGCGCCGTCGGGTGCTGGTCGTCGCCTACGCCGTGCGTCACGCGGCGGTGGACGGCGTGGGGCGGAGTCACGTAGTGTCCGCGCTTCCGGCTCCGGGGGACGCCAGCCGCCCCTCGTGTCGTGGTGGAGAAGAAGAAGGAAGAGGAGGCGCTGCTCGTGAATTCGCTTGCTGGGAAGATTGCCGTCGTCACGGGCGGGGCATCGGGAATCGGGGCGGCGACGGCGCGGCTGTTCGCGAAGGCGGGCGCGACGGTCCTGATCGGCGACCTGCAGGACGGCTCGGCGGTCGCCAACGCCATCGCCGGTTCGTACCTGAAGACCGACGTGCGCAGCTCCGACGACGTGCGCAAGCTGATCGAGCACGCCGTCAAGAGCCACGGCCGGCTGGACGTGTTCTTCAACAACGCCGGCATCGAGCAGCACGCACCGCTCGCCGCGACCGACGACGACATGCACCGCTCGATCATCGACGTGAACGTGAACGGCGTGTTCTACGGGTTGAAGCACGCGCTGCTCGCGATGGCGCAGAACGCGGGACCGGCGCGCGGCAGCATCATCAACACGGCGAGCGTCGCCGGCATCACCGGCACCGCGATGCTGGGCTCCTACGCCGCGTCGAAGCACGCGGTGGTCGGCCTCACGCGCACCGCCGCGGTCGAGTACGGACCGATGGGCATTCGCGTGAACGCCGTCTGTCCGGGCATCATCCGCACGCCGATGCTGCTGCAGGGCTTCGAGCCGACGCAGGAGGCGCTCGACCAGTTCGGACGCGTGCACGCGCTGAAGCGCATCGGCGAGCCGGAGGAGGTCGCGCGCCTGGTGCTGTTCCTCGCCAGCGAGGACGCGTCGTTCATCACGGGACAGGCGATCGCGGTCGACGGCGGCATGACGGCCGGTCCGATGTTCGGCTGAGGCCGCTGCATCTCCAGGAGGGAAGCGATGGCAGGAAGAGTGGCGCGGCTGATGTGTGCAGCGGCGCTCGCGCTCGGCGCGGGTGGCTGCTCGGATGCGACGGGCGGCAACGGCGAGCCGATCGTGTTCGGCCCCGAGGGCAACAACCTGAACGCCTACTCGACCGGCGCGAACGTCGTCAAGCAAACGGTCATTCGCAACTCCGACGAGGATCCGAACGGGCGCGACATCAACGGTCAAGTCTGCTTCGCGCCCGACGGCTCGCGCGTGTTCGTCGCGGGCGAGGACACCGGACAGCCGAACCCGCCGGCCGGCTTCGGTCTGTTCCAGCTCTCGGGCAGCGAGGTCGGGTCGCTCTCGGCTTCGCAGATCGGCAAGCTGACGCCGACCTACCCCGGCGCCGAGACCAGCATTCCCGACCCGTACGGCTGCAGCTTCCTGTCCGACGGACGGCTCGTGACGAGCGACATCGGCAACAACCAGAGCGGTCCCGCGAACGGCCAGGTGATCGTGTGGTTCCCGCCGCTCGACGTCGCGTCGCCGTCGTACTGCAAGATCGACGTCACCGTCGGCACCGCGGGCCAGGTCTACGTCGACGCGGAGAACCGCGTGTACGTCACCAGCTCACGCGTCGAGCCGGGCGTCTACCGCTACACGAACCTGCCGACGTCGGCCGACGCCGCGGGCGGCTGCGGCGCGACCGACGAGACCGGGGCGCCGCTCTCGACCTCTGTCGTGCGCGAGCGCTTCATCGTCGCGGACGCGAACATTCCGACGGTCAACGGCGTCACCGGCACGCCGCAGGGCACGTTCTACGTGTCGAGCGTGCTGAGCGGCGTGATCGCCGAGTACGGCGCCGACGGCAAGTTCGTGCGCCGCATCCTCGAGCCGCCGGCCGGTGAGACCATCGGCTTCGATCCGTACTCGACCGGCACGCCGCTCGGCATCGCGGTCGATCGCACCGGCACCGTCTACTACGCGGATCTCGGCCTGGTGCTGCGCAACGGTCGCTTCGGCCCCGGCCCGCGCACCGGCACCGTGCGGCGCATCCGTTTCGCGGGCGAGATCCCGCAGCCGCCGGAAGCCATGGACTCGGGCCTGCGCTTCCCCGACGCCGTCGGCGTCTTCACGCCGTGATCGATCCGGCGGCGTTCGACTTCGCCAGGATCACCCGCGAGCGCGACGCGGCGCTCGCCAAGGAAGGTTGAGACATGCTGTCGCGCTTCGACGACTATCCGATCCATCAGACGCCCGAGCCGGTCGCGCAGGTCGCGACCAGCGACCGCAACGCCTACGACCGCTACTGGTTCAACGGCTACGCCGCCGACGGCGAGTTCTACTTCGGCATCGGCATGGCGATCTACCCGAACCTGCGCATCATGGACTGCGGATTCTCGATCGTGCGCGACGGCGAGCAGCACGCGTTCCACGCCTCGCGCCGCGCGCCGCTCGAGCCCACCGAGACGCAGGTCGGGCCGTTCCGCATCGAGATCGTCGAGCCGATGAAGCGGCTCCGCGTCGTGATCGCCGACAACGAGACCGGCATCGCGGCCGACCTCGAGTTCACGGCGCGGACCGCGTGCATCGAGGAAGGCCGCCAGACGCTGCGCCGCAACGGCAAGATCATGATGGACGCGACGCGCTTCACGCAGATGGGGCGCTGGCAGGGCACCGTCAAGTACGCCGGCAAGACCGTGACCATCGATCCCGCGCGCGTGCACGGCACCAAGGACCGCTCGTGGGGGATCCGTCCGGTCGGCGTCGGCGACCCGGGCGGCGCACCGCCGACCGACGGATCGGGAATCTTCTTCCTGTGGGCGCCGCTGCAGTTCGAGGACGTCTGCACGCACGCGCTGGTGTTCGAGAACGCGCAGGGACACCCCTGGCACCAGGAGGCGATGATCCTGCCGCAGTACCGCTCGCCCGAGGACGTCCCCGGCATCGAGGACCCGCGCACGGAGCACTTCCCGCGCATGGAGCACCGGATCGTCTACGTGCCGGGCACGCGGCGCGCGAAGTCGGCGCAGATCGCGCTCGTCGGCTGGGAAGGCGAGCGCCGCGAGATCTCGCTCGAGCCGCTATTGTGCTTTCGCATGAAGGGCATCGGCTACACGCATCCGACCTGGGGCCACGGCGTGTGGCACGGCGAGCTGGTGGTCGCGGGCGAGTCGTGGAAGACGGCGGATCTCGACGAGATGGCGATCGAGAACCAGCACATCCAGCAGGTGATGCGCGCGACCATGGACGGCAAGCAGGGCGTCGGCGTGCTCGAGCAGCTCGCCTTCGGCCCGTACCCGCGCTACGGCCTGAACGAGTTTCTCGACCCCGCGAAGTGAGCCGCCACGGAGACGAGCGGCCGCCGCGCCGCTCGTCTCCCACGATGCGCAACGGACCATCGCGCCGTGCATCGTCGTTCGTTACGGGGGCGACGATGCTGACTCTCTTCTCCCACTACACGGCCACGCTCGCGGTCACCGCGGGCATCTTCTTCGTCCTCTGGCTGGTCTCGCTGCGCGCCCGCAAGGCGAGCATCGTCGACATCTGGTGGGGCCCCGGCTTCGCGCTGATCGCCCTGCTGTCGTTCGCGCTCACGCCTGCCGGTGCGCTGTCGCGCCGCCAGCTCGTGCTGGTCTTGACGACCATCTGGGGGCTCCGCCTCGGCACCCACCTGCTGGTGCGCAACACCGGCCGCGACGAGGACTTCCGCTACGCCGCGATGCGCGCGAGCTGGGGCCACGGCTTCGGCATGAAGAGCCTCCCCCGCGTCTTCCTGCTGCAGGCCGTCCTGATGTGGGTGGTCTCGTTCCCGGTGCAGGCGGCGATGCGCTCCGCGACGCCCGTGACGCTCGGCTTCCTCGACTACGCCGGCATCGTGCTGTGGGCGTTCGGGCTCTTCTTCGAGACCGTCGGCGACCTGCAGCTCGCGCGCTTCAAGGCCGATTCGGCGAACGCGGGCCGCGTGATGGATCGCGGGCTGTGGCGCTTCACCCGCCACCCGAACTACTTCGGCGACGCCTGCGTCTGGTGGGGTCTGTGGCTGATCGCGGTGGCGGTCCCGGGCGGCTTCTGGAGCGCCATCGGCCCGGTCACGATGACCGTCCTGCTCACCAGCGTGTCTGGCGTGCCGATGCTGGAGCGCACGATCGCCGAGCGGCGTCCGGGCTACGACGAGTACGCACGGCGCACCAGCGCGTTCCTGCCGCGCCCGCCCAAGGGCTGAACGGGCCGCTCCACCACCCGAGCGCGCCGCGCACCCGGATCCTGCGCGATCGGGTGCACGGCGCCGCCGCACGATTCGTCGATGCCGCGCGCGCTCACGAGATCGGCGCGCGGCGCGCGAGCAGCAGGATCTCGCGCCCGTCGCCGCGCACCAGACGCGACTCGACCCGCCAGTCCGGCCGCGACAACAGCAGCTCCGCCGCGGCACGCGACCCTTGCGAGAACGGCGCCTCGTCGGGCGGCGGCGAGACGACCACGGCGAGCGCGTAGGTCGCGAGCTTCGCCTCGTCGAGCGAGCGCTCGACGCGCTCGACTTCAGTCTTCGCACGCGAGCGACGCAGCAGCGCGTAGCCCAGCGCGGTGAAGTCCATCTGCTCGTCGTTCGGCACGACCAGCACGCGCAGCGGCGTGACCGCCGGATCGAGGTGCGGCAGGATGGCGTCGGCCGTCTCGTCGAGCTTCCAGTCGGTCGGATCCGGCGGCGCGAGACGGAACAGGTCGTCCGCGACCAGCAGCCAGCCCAGGGCGGCGCAGGCGAGCAGCGCCCTGCCCTGCACGGCGGGACGCAGCACCGCGAGCCACGCACCGCACACCACCGCCGCGAGCGGCATGAACGGCAACAGGTAGCGCGGATCCTTGTTGGCGATCACCACCAGGCACGCGAGCCCCCCGGCGAGCGACCACCCGAGCGGCGCCCAGCGCGCCGCTGCGGCGATGCGCGAGCCATCGCGCCGCAACCATGCCCGCAGGACGACCAGCGCACCGGCCACGAAGAGCAGCAGCAGCGGCACGCGGAAGTACTCGAGCCACAGATGCTGCGCGTAGTACTCGAGCGAGGCGACGCTCCACACCGGCGGATCCCCCTCGTCCGCGACCACGCCCGATCCCAGGTGCCACCACGCCTTGCCGACCAGCGAGGGCACGCTGCGCGCGTACCACGGCGTCGCGAGGACCAGCGGCCACAGCATCACGTGCGCGAACGGGCGCCAGAATGTGCGCGCCTTCGCGTCGCGGCCGCTGCGCACGAAGTGCCGCCAGAGGAGCTGCGCGAGCGGTGCCGCCGTGAACAGGACGTACGGCCACTTCGCGAGCAGGCCGAGCGCGATCGACAGGCCGAGCAGGCGTGCTTGACGCGCGTCCGCGAGGTCGATCGGGCGAACCAGAAGCCAGAGCGTGAAGGTGACGGTCGCGGCGAGCGTCAAGTCCGTCATCGGCATGCGCCCCATCCAGGCGACGTACGCGAAGCCCGGCAAGAGGAGGGCCGCGGCGAGCCCCGCCGCCGTACCGGTGAGCTCGCGGCCGAGCGCGAACGTCAGCCAGAGGAGCGCCAGCAGCACCAGCCAGTTGCCGAAGCAGAAGGCGTCGGGATGGGTCGAGAGAAACGACGCCGGCACCGCGAGCACGTGGAACAGCGGCGGGTAGAAGCGCGACAGCTCGTACACGCGCCACGGGTTGCCGGCGCGAAGTCCGTCGTGCAGCCGCAGCACGAGCCCCGCGTGCATCGACATGTCCCACGGTGCGATGCCGCGGTCGAGCCACAGCCACAGCGCGAACAGCGGCAGCAGCGCGAGCCAGAAGGTCGCGAGCGCGCCGCATGCGCGGCGGGTGGACGGGTTCACGGAGCGCGGCCCGGGCGGCGCGTCTCGCCGTCAAGCAGTCCGCGGCGGGAGCGCGCGACCGCGGGACGGGCGGCCGAGGGTGCGCGCGCCGCGCGCACGTCAGCCGACGAGACCCACGCCGCGCGCGATCACGTCGAGGATCAGCCCCAGCAGGAAGAGCAGCCCGAAGCGCCGCGTGTGCTGGAAGCTCAGCGCCGCGTACCAGAGCGGCCAGATCCCCGGCGGATACTCCGGCGGCGGCGCCGCCGGACGCTCGTGCCGATACACCTGGATCGCGCGCCACGCCCACGGGGCCGCGAACAGCACGACCAGCATCAGCCACGAGAGATAGCCGTTCAGGATCAGGTACAGCGTCAGGACGTACTGCAGGACGACCATGCCGATCGTCGCGAGGCGCGCATTCTTCTCACCGAGCAGCACCGGCATCGTGCGGATGCCCTTCGCCGCGTCGGCGTCGAGCTTGTCGGTGTGCTTGCCGAACAGCACCGTGGTCGCCGCCAGCGCGCAGGGCAGGCTCGCGAGGATCACGTCCGCATTCACGCCACCCGTGATCACGTAGTAGCCGCCACCGACCATCAGCGGCCCCCAGACGATGATCACCGCCACCTCCCCCATGCCGATGTACTTCAGCGGCCAGGTGTAGAAAAGGACGAAGAACGCACCCAGCGCGAGCAGCGTGAGCGTCGCCTCGCCGCGCGTCGCGACAAGATAAAGCCCCGCCGCGAGCGCGATCGCGCCCGTGACCGCGATGTAGAGCATCAGCTGCCCGCGCGTCATCAGGCCGTGCTCCAGCGGCTGCGGCCCGTACTGCGAGCGGAAGTAGTTGTCCTTGTCGACGCCCTTGATGTGGTCCGTGAAGTCGTTGATCAGGTTGTTGGTCGCGTGGGCGAAGAGCAGGCCCACGGTGACCATCAGCCAGAGCAACCCGTGGAACTTGCCGTCGCGCAGAGCGAGCAACCCGGCGATCGCGGACGCGTTGAACGTCATCACGAGCACGGCCGAGCGCGTCGCGATCAGCCAGCGCGACACCACGTCGAGCGAATCCCACTCGTCCTTGCTGACGCGCGGGATCACCCGCACGGCCTTGCCCCACATCGCGACGTTCATGCTGGCTCCTTGTCCGAGACCGACGGACGATAGATGCGGGTCCGTCACGCCGCAACGCGGCGCGGCCGCGTGGACCGGGCGTCACGAGCGGCTGGTGCTCTCGTCCCGCGCGTCACGGGCCGACCGGCAGTGCGGTCTCCGCCAGCGGATGGGTCACGCCCGCGGTCACGTGGATCCAGCGATCGCCGCTGCCCTGCGCGAGGGCTGTGGCGGGGATCGCGAACCGGGCTTGCCCGCTCGCGTCCGCCACGCCCTGCGCCCGGAAGACCCGGGTAAAGTCGTCCACGTCGAGCCAGAGCTTGACGCTCGCCGCCGGCTGCGGCGTGCCGCTCGCGTCGGTGACCAGCACCGTCACGTCGAGATCGCCCGACGCGCCGCCACGGGTCGTCGGCACGATCTTCCAGACGGCGGGGTCGTGCACGTCGAGCGCCGCGGGCGGCACCAGGTCGACCAGGTCGAGCGCCGCCTCGAAGTGCAGGATCGCGTCGGCGAGGAACGCCGTGTCGATCTTGTCCGGGGTGTCCTCGACGGTGTGATAGTAGGGCGAGTCCGACGCGGTCGAGAAGCCCTGCAGGCCGTACCAGTACATCCCCTGGATGTCGGTCGGGATCACGCCGCCGAACAGCGCCGGGACGGTCTCCATGCCGACGTACGCGTTGTAGAGCGCGCTGGTGCCGCTGTCGCGCAGCGCCGGATCGAGCGGTGCACCGCTGGTGTAGGCGAGGCCACGCAGACCCGGCAGCGGGCTCGCGCCGGGAATTTCGAAATTGACCCAGCCGAGCATCGGCTCGCCGCCGACGATGACGTGCCGGCGCAGCCAGTCGTAGCCGCCGAACAGGCCGAGCTCCTCGGCGTCGTAGGCGACGAAGACCAGGTCGAGCTGACGTCCCGCGCCGCGCGCGAACGCCTCGGCGATCTCCAGCACCGCGGCGACGCCGGTGCCGTTGTCGGCCGAGCCCGCGTACCACGTGTCGTAGTGCGCGCCGATCAGGAGGTACGGCGCGCCGGGCAGCGATCCCGCGAGACGACCGACGACGTTGCGTCCGGTCGCGGAGCGCACCGCGGCCGCCACCGCGATGTCAGCCTCGACGCGGCTGCCGCCGGCGAGCGCCGCCACGAGCGCTTCGCCGTCGTCCTTGCCGACGCTGATCGCCGGAATGGGTCCCGCGCCGTCTTCGGGGTCGGCGACGGTGCCGATCTGGATCAGGTTGTCGGGCGCCTGGCTCACGTACAGCATCGCCGCCGCACCGTGCGTGATCGCCTGAATGTACTGCGCCGAGCGATGATACAGCGGGTCGCGCACGACCAAGACGATCTTTCCGGCGACGTCCTTGCCGACGTAGTCGTCCGGGAAGCCGTGGCCGACGTCGACGACCGTGCCCGCCGCTCGCCCCACGCCGGAGAACGCGAACGCCTCGGCGAGCGGGCTGCGCGCCGCGCCGTCGACGCGCACCGTCAGCGCGGTCGAGGCCAGGTCGTAGGCCGGGAAGGTGAACTCCTCCAGGTGCACGTCGGACAGGCCGGCCGAGCGGAAGCGGTCGGCGATGTAATCGGCGGCACGCGCCACCTCCGGACTGCCCGCCCGCTTGGCGCCGAAGGCCGCGAGGTCGTCGAGCGTACCGCGAACGCGCGCCTCGACCTGCGCCGGGTCGGCGAAGTCGGGCGCGTTCCCGCGATCGGAGCAACCGAGCGCGCCGGCGACGAGAAGGACGAGGGCGGTGGCGGCGTACTGCTTGCCGCGCGCCGGCGCGGGAATCGGGCGTTTCGATCGCATGCGGGCTGCACCTCCGGAAAGACGGTGCAGGGGCGCTAGCACGGCGGCGTCGCGCTCGGGAAGGGCATGGCGTGGGTCAGGGGCGCATCGAGGGCGCTCGCGAGGTACTCGACGTGTGATGGGCGCGGACGCGACCGGTCAGGCGCTCGTCGGTGCAGACGTCACGACGCTGCCCCGGCGCGACGAAATCTCGCCGGTCGCCCCCGACCGCGCGCCCGCGCCGGCTCCTCGTCGGCCGACCGCAACGAGAGCACGCCTCGACACCGCCCCTCGCCACCAATCGGTCGAGCAGCCGCCGCCACGGCGCGCACGGCTTCAGCGGTCGACGCGACCCGGCCGCGCGCCGCGCGAGCACCTCGGCCGGCGCGCGGTCACTTGATCCCGACCAGCTCCTCCTTGTACTCGCGCGTGAGCAGGATCCGCAGCGCCTCGAGGAGCGGCCGGCGCTTGTGCAGCACGTGGTACACCTGCTCGGTGATCGGCATGTCGACGCCGATCTTCTGCGCGAGCGCATGCGCGGCGGCGCTGGTGTTGAAGCCCTCCGCCACGGTGCGCTGGCTCGCGAGATACGCTTCCGGATCGAATCCCGCCGCGACCTTCTTGCCGAGCGTCCGGTTGCGCGACAGGTCGCCGGTGCACGTCAAGACCAGGTCGCCGACCCCGGACATGCCGAGGAAGGTCAGCGGGTCCGCGCCGAGTGCCACGCCGAGGCGGGTGATCTCGGCGAGGCCGCGCGTGATCAGCGCGGCGCGGGCGTTGGAGCCGAGGTCGAGGCCGTCGCTCGCGCCGGCCGCGACCGCGATCACGTTCTTCATCGCGCCGCCGACCTCGACCCCGACGGGGTCGCCGCTGGTGTAGACGCGGAACGTCGGCGAGTGCAGCCACGGCTGCAGCCGGCGCGCGGCCTTCATGCCCTTCGATGCCGCGACCACGTCGGTCGGCAGCCCGCTCGCGACCTCGCGCGCGAAGGTCGGGCCGGACAGGAACACGAAGCTCTTCGGGTCGAGGTCGGGCATGGTCTCGGTGAGCACCTGGCTCATGAGCTCGAGCTTCTCCTCCTCGATGCCCTTGCTGGCGATGGTCACGATGGCATCGGAGTCGACGTAGGCCGCGATCTCGCTCGCGACCGAGCGCAGGTGCTTCGACGGCGGTACCAGGATCACCAGCTCGGCGCCGGTCACGACCTCCTCGAGGTCGTGCGACGCGCGCAGGTCGGGCGGCAGCGTGATGCCGGGCAGGAAGAGCACGTTCTCGTGCCGGTCGTGGATGTCGGCCACGACCTGGGGCTCGCGCGCCCACAGGCGGACGTTGTGCTCGAGCCGCGCGGCATGCGCCGCGAGCGCCGTTCCCCAGGCACCCGATCCGATCACTGCGACTCTGGCCATGTTCGTCTCCTCGAACGCATCGCCTGCACGCACGTCGCGACAGGCAAATGCAGCATGGTCGTGCATGCGGCGACGCGGTGCAAGCCGGACGCGCGCCGTGCGTGTGCGAGCAGCCGTGATGGCCGCTCGCAGCCCATCACGCCCGAGCCATGCAGCGACCTCGCGGCACCGTGCCGCCGCACGAATCAGACGCCCGACCAGACGCATGGCACCGACCTCGCGGGCACGCCCCCCGGTCCCATGTCGGGCCGATGCTCGGCGCGCACCGTCGTGCCGCGCCCCCGGCGCCTGCATCGCCATCGCTTCCGCCCGTGCGCCGGACGTGCAC
>JAIEPK010000290.1 GCA_019749875.1 Candidatus Binatia bacterium
CGGCGCGCGCGGTCTTCTCGAGCGTCGCACCGTCGGCGAGCAGCTCGAGGGCGAGCTCGCGGCGCGTCATGTCGAGCACCTCGCTGAACCGCGTGCCCTCCTCACCGAGGCGGCGCTGCAGCGTGCGCACGCTGACGTGCAGCTCGCCGGCGATCGTCGCGACGTCGCAGGTCCGGCAACGCTGTCCGTCGCGCAGCCGCGCGCGCACCTCCGCGGCCGTCGACGGCGCGCCGAGTCGGTCCGCGAGGGCGGCGACCTCGGCCTCGAGGGTGCGCAGCATCCCCGGGCTGTGGTGCGGAGACGGCAGCGCGATCACGTCCGCCGGCACCAGCAGCGCATTCTCGCGTGCGCCGAACTCGACCGTGCAGCCGAAGGCGGCCTCGTGCTCCGCGCGGCCGCCCGGCGGTGCGGCGTGCTCGAAGCGCACGGCGCAGAGTCGCCACGCGTTGCCCAGGACCACGCTGCCGAAGCGCGCGAGCAGCCCCGCCTGGAACTCGATCTCGTGGTGCGTCACCGGCAGGTCGCCGTCGATGCGCGTCAGCACCAGCGCCACCGTGTCGCCCTGCGCGCGCACCGACAGCACGTTCGCATGCGTGAGCGTTCGCTGGTAGCGCCCGGCGCGCTGGAAGCCGTCGAGCAGCGTCGGGCTCACCATGACCAGATGGGCGAGCAGGTTGTTGAGCCCGATCGGCATGCGCATCGCCGCATGCAGTCCGAGTCGTGGATCGTCGCTCACGCGCGCGGCTTCCCGCCAGACCAGGCCCGACGCGTCGCGCGGCACGCGCGCGTCCGGGTCGTCGAGCTCGGCATAGGCGAGGCCGCGGCGCTGGCAGATCGCGCGCACGTCGAGACCGCAGGCGTCGAGGCCGCGCAGCACGAACTGCGTCCAGGCGCCGGCGAGCGTCAGGTCGCGGCGCATCGCTTCGCTCCCGGGGTGGCCACGCCGCGCCGGAGCTACCGCACCGTTCCATGCGACACAAACCACGACGCCGGGCTAGGATGATCGGCCACGAGAGCAACGGAGGGACGGATGAAAGCCTGGACCGTGAGCCGATACGGCGCCCCGCGCGACGTCCTGCAGCTCGTCGATCGTGATCCGCCGGCGGCCGGCCCCGGCACGCTGCGCATCCGCGTGCTGGTTGCGGGCGTGAGCCTGCCGGAGGTGCTGATGTGCCGCGGCGCCTATCCGTACAAGCCGCCCTTTCCGTTCACGCCGGGCCACGAGGCGGTCGGCGTCGTGCTCGATCCGGGTGACGCGTCCGGCTTCGCCATCGGCCAGCGGGTCATGGGCGTGACCAGCTTTCCCGAGGGACGCGGCGGGCACGCCGAGGAGGCGCTGCTGCTCGCGAGCAACGCGAGCCTCGTCCCGGACACGATGTCGGACGAGGACGCGGCGGCGTTCACCATCGGCTACCAGACGGCGTATCTCGGCCTCGTCGTCCGGGCCGGACTGCGTGCCGGCGAGACGCTGCTCGTGCACGGCGCCGCCGGTGGGACGGGCTTTCCGGCGGTCCAGCTCGGCAAGGCGCTCGGCGCGCGCGTCATCGCGGTCGCACGCGGTGCGGACAAGGCCGAGCGCTGTCGCGCCGACGGCGCCGATCACGTGATCGACGCGGCCGCGTGCGCGGACGGCGACTGGCCGGCGGCGGTCGCGCACGCGGCCGGAGCGGCCCGCGTGAACGTGGTCTTCGATCCGGTGGGCGGCGAGGTGCTGCGACGTTCGCTCGCCTGCCTCGCCTACGGTGGGCGCCTGGTGGCGATCGGCTTCGCGAGCGGCGCGTGGGGTGAGGTCCCGACGTGGGAGCTGGTGATGCGCAACGCGTCGCTCGTCGGCGCGCTGGCGATGGTGCCCGACGCCGCGACCGCCGCCACGATGACCGGCACGCTCGCGTCGCTGTACGAGCGCGGGATGCTGGCACCGCGCGTGACCGAGGTGCACGCGTTCCGCGACGTCCCGGCGGCGCTCGCCGCGCTGGACGAGCGGCGCGCTCTGGGCAAGCACGTGGTTCGCGTGTCGCGCTGAGTGCGGCGCCGTCGGTGCTGCGGGAGGCCGTCGCGGGCGCCGCGATACTGGCAGAGAGACTGCCACTGTGCGACACGGGAGCGATCGCCGGCGCGTGGCCGCCGCGCGAGCAAGGAGGACGACGTGGCAAACGATCTGCTGATCTACGGGATGAAGGGCTCGCCGTTCGTCCGCAAGGTGCAAGTGCTGCTCGCCGAGAAGGGCGTGCCGTACGACTTCGAGATGGCGAGCCCGTTCCCGGCGCCCGACTGGCTCGCCGAGATCAGCCCGGCGAAGCGCATCCCCGTCCTGCGCGACCGCTCGATCGGCACCGAGGGCGTCGCGGGGACGATCCCGGACTCCTCCGCGATCTGCGCGTACGTCGAGCGCAAGCACCCCGAGCCGCCGATGTACCCGCGCGCGGCGTACGACTATGCGCGTGCCCTCTGGTTCGAGGAGTACGCCGACTCCGAGCTCGCGATGCGCGTCGGCATGGGCCTCTTCCGGCCCATGGTCATGGCGCGCATGTTCGGCAAGGAGCCCGACGTCGCGACGGCGCGCAAGACCGTGCACGAGCAGCTGCCGCCGCTGTTCGACTACCTCGAGAAATCGCTCGCGGGACGCGCCTGGCTGGTCGGCGACGCGCTCGGCATCGCCGACATCTCGGTCGCGACCCAGTTCGTGAACTTCCACCACGCCGGCGCGAAGGTCGATGCCGGCCGCTGGCCCGTGCTCGCGAAATGGATCGACGGCGTCCTCGCGCGTCCGAGCTTCGCCGCCTGCATCGCACAGGAGCGCAAGTTCATTCCGGCGAGCGACGTGGAGCTCTGAGTGGCCGACGGCAGCGCGCTCGCCCGCCGGCTCTCGCCCTACGTGGTCGGGACGCTCACCAGCCCGCGCACGCGCCAGCTGCGGCGCTGGCTCGCCGAGCAGCGCCGGCGCATGCGCGGCGAGCCGCAGCGCGTGCACTACTTCCACCAGGTCGACGATCCGTACTCGCAGCTCGTGGTGCAGGTGCTGCCGCAGCTGGTCGCGCGCTACGACGTCGAGCTCGTGCCGCATCTGGTCGGACCGCCGCCGGACTCGGCGGCACCCGATCGCGAGCGCCTGGTGGCGTTCGCGCGTCGCGACGCGGCCGACGTCGCGCCCGGCTACGGCGTCGCGTTTCCGATCGGTGCCGCGGTGCCGCCGCCCGAGAGCGTGCTGCTCGCGACGCGTGCGCTCGCGGCGGCGATCGCGGCGGGCTCGTTCGTTTCGGTCGCGGCGGGCATCGGCGACGCGCTGTGGTCCGGTGATCGCGAGCGGCTCCGCGCCGTCACCGAAGGCACGGGCCTCGCCGAGCCGGGCGCCGCGGCGGCGCGTGTCGCCGACGGCACGCGCGTGCGCGAGCGCCTCGGGCACTACCTGGGCGGCACGCTGTTCTTCGGCAGCGAATGGTTCTGGGGCGTCGATCGGCTCGACCACCTGGAGCGCCGGCTGCGCGCGCTCGGTCTGCAGCGCGATCCGGCCCACGCGGCGTTCCTCGCGCCGCGTCCCGATCCATCACACGAGCCGGTGCCGGCGTTCGCGCCGAGCGCTCGGGTCGCGCTCGAGTTCTACCCGTCGCTGCGCAGCCCGTACACCGCGATCGTGATGGACCGCGTGCGCGACCTCACGCGGCGTCTGCCGGTCGACCTGGTGCTGCGACCGGTGCTGCCGATGGTCATGCGCGGGCTCGCCGTGCCGCGCGTCAAGCGGCTGTACATCACGCTCGACACCAAGCGTGAGGCCGAGGACGCCGGGATCGAGTTCGGCCGCGTGTCCGATCCGGTCGGCCGACCGGTCGAGCGCGCGTTCTCGCTCTACCCGTGGGCGTGCAGCGAGGGGCGTGGCTTCGAGCTGCTGCGCTCGTTCACGCGCGCGGCCTTTGCCGAGGGCATCGACACCGGCAGCGACGACGGCCTGCGGCGCGTGGTCGAGAACGCGGGCCTGTCGTGGAGCGACGCGCGCGCGCATCTCGACCGCGAAGGCTGGCGCGACGAGCTCGAGGCGAACCGCCAGCAGATGCTCGCGCTCGGGCTGTGGGGCGTGCCGAGCTTCCGCATCGTCGGCGCGGGCGGCGAGCCGGACTACGCGACGTGGGGACAGGACCGGCTGTGGCGCGTCGAGCAGGAGGTCCGGCGCCGGCTCGGCGGTCACGTTGCTCCGGCCGCGCGCTCGCATATGGTCACGCCACAGGAGGGTCGCTCATGACCGAATGTCTCGATTTCTACATCGACGGTGCTTGGGTCGCGCCGTCGCAGAAGAACCCGCTGCCGGTGCTCAACCCGGCGACCGAGGAGCCGATCGGCAACATCTCGCTCGGCACCAAGAAGGACGTCGACGCGGCGGTCGCCGCGGCGCGTCGCGCGTTCCCGTCGTTCTCCGAGACCAGCCGCGAGGAGCGGCTCGCGCTGCTCGGCAAGATCGGCGAGGTGTACCAGAAGCACTACGAGGAGATGGTCGAGACCATCTCGCGCGAGATGGGTGCGCCGGTGTGGCTGTCGAAGGCCGCGCAGGCCGCGACCGGGCTCGGCCACCTGATGGCGGCCGTCGAGGTGCTGAAGAACTACAAGTTCGAGCGTGAGCTCGGCACCACGCTGATGCGCAAGGAGCCGATCGGCGTCTGCGGCCTGATCACACCGTGGAACTGGCCCGTCAATCAGATCGCGTGCAAGGTGTTCCCGGGCATCGCGGCCGGATGCACGATGGTGCTGAAGCCGAGCGAGGTGTCACCGCTGTCGGGCGCGCTGTTCGCGCAGATCCTGCACGAGGCGGGCGTGCCGAAGGGCGTGTTCAATCTCGTGAACGGCGACGGCCCGACCGTCGGCGAGGCGATCGCGGCGCACCCCGACGTCGACATGGTGTCGTTCACCGGCTCGACGCGCGCCGGTGTCGCGGTCGCGATCGCGGCGGCACCGACCGTCAAGCGCGTCACGCAGGAGCTCGGCGGCAAGTCGGCGAACATCATCCTCGACGACGCCGACCTCGACGCGACGGTCACCGCCGGCGTGCGCAACGTCTTCACCAACAGCGGCCAGTCGTGCAACGCGCCGACGCGCATGCTCGTGCAGCGCAAGTCGCACGACCGTGCGGTGGAGGTCGCGGCGACGGTCGCGAACTCGATGCGCGTGGGCGATCCGTTCGCGGACGGCACGATGCTGGGGCCCGTCGTGAGCAAGGCTCAGTTCGACAAGATCCAGCGCCTGATCGAGGCCGGCATCCAGGAGGGCGCGCAGCTCGCGGCAGGCGGTCCGGGCCTGCCCGAAGGCCTGACGCGCGGCTACTACGTCAAGCCCACGATCTTCGGCGGCGTGCGCAACGACATGACCATCGCACGCGAGGAGATCTTCGGGCCGGTGCTGTCGATCCTGCCGTACGAGAGCGAGGACGAGGCGGTGCAGATCGCGAACGACACCGTCTACGGCCTGTCGGGCTACGTGACGTCGGGCGACCTCGAGCGCGCCCGCAGCGTCGCCAAGCGCCTGCGCGCCGGCAACGTCCACGTGAACGGCGGCAACCTCGACTTCAACGCGTCGTTCGGCGGCTACAAGCAGTCGGGCAACGGCCGCGAGTGGGGCGAGCCCGGTTTCTAGGATTACCTCTAGCAAAAGTCGATCTTCGGCTGGACTAATTCCTGAGGCGGGCGCGGGGCGCCAGCCGCACGGCTGCCGTCCCGCGCGCCATGCTCACGGCGAGCCGAGCGCGTAGAGTCGGGCGTCCTTCGCGCTCACGTAGAGCACGCCTTCCCCGAGCGTGAGCGAGATCGCGTCGGCCGGCAGGGTGTGCTGCCAGCGGGCGACCGCAGGGTTCGCCGAGGCGGGGTCGAAGGCGGAGACGACCGGACCGATCGCGGCGTACACGAGGCCGTTGCCGCCGATCACCGCGGACGGCGTCTGCGCGAAGCTGGTCGAGCTCGTGCCCGGACCGCTCACGCTCCACAGCTGCTGCGGCGGACCGCCGGCCGCATCGATCGCGTAGAGCCGCCGCGTGCCGAGGCGGAACGCGCTCACGTAGAGCTTGGTCCCGGCGATGGCCGCGGTGGTGTCGACGTTGCCGGCGGTCGCGAACGGCCAGCCCGGCACGACGTGGGCCGACGCGCCGTCGTCGCGCACCGCGAACAGACCTGCCTCGGTACCGACGTAGATCGTCCCGTCGGGCCCGATCGACGGCGAGGACAGCGAGCTCGACGCGCCGAGCGGCAGGCTCCACGCGATCTCGCCGCGCGCGCCGAGGTCGTCCACCGCGATCAGCTCGCCGTGGTTGGTGATCACGTAGAGGCGGAAGGTCGCGCCGCGCAGGATCCCGGCCGGCGAGGCCTCGCGCACCTGCGGCAGGTTCACGACCCAGGCGAGCGCACCGCTCGGCTCGAACGCGTGCAGCACGCCGCGCGTCGTGCAGCCGCACATCATGAACACCCGGCTCGCCGGCGGCGGACCGATCAGCGGGGACGCGCGGACGTCGCCGTCGAGCGCGATCTTGTAGCTCCACACCGTGTCGCCCTCGTCGTCGATCGCCCACAGGACGTTGTTGCGCTCGCCGATGTAGATCGTCTGCACGGTGCGCGTGCCCGCGGCGTCGGACTTGACGAACGGGTTGCCGATCGCCGGCGACGACTGGGCGACGTACCCGCCGACGTCGGTGCACCACAGCAGCGTGCCCGACGCGCCGCTCAGCGCGCAGAGCGGGAACTTCGAGTCGCCGATGTACACCGTGCCGTCCGTGCCGATCGCGGGCTCGTTCTTGATCCAGTTGACGGCCTTGTAGACCCACTTCCGCGTCACGGCGCTGCCCGATGGACCGGTCGCGCCGGTGCGGCCGGTGTGCTGCGCGTCGTGCTGCCAGCTCGACCACGGCGTGCTCTCCGGTGCGGTGGTGATCGTGAAGTCGGTGGCGCTGGTCACCGTCGAGCCCGGTCGCGTGACCGTGATCCGTCCGGTGCTCGCACCGTCCGGCACGGTCGCCGTGACCTGGCGCGCGGAGTCGACCCGGAAGCTCGCGCCGACGCCGGCGAACGCGACCGCGTTCACCCGGCTCATGCCGCCGCCGGAGATGACGACCGTGGTGCCGGCCGCTCCGCTCGGCGGCGTGAACCCGGTGATCTTCAGCGCATCCGCGCGGGCGGTGCCCGCCGTGGCGACGAGCGCTCCTGCGGCCAGGATGGCGAGGACGATTCGACGATCCATGTCGTGCCTCCGGAGCGGTGACCCTCGTCGGTCCCGCGTTGACGAGCCGACACCACGATAGCGCGTCGCCGGCATCTTGCCGACGACTTTTGCATGCTCGGCCCGGATGGCTCGCATGGCCACCACCGAGGCCGGGGCGGTCGCGCGATCGCGCGGCGAGTGCGGTGTACTAGGCAGTTTCGAGTCGGACGTGGCCGCCGCGGCGCACGAGACGTCCCGCGGTCGGCGGTGCGTAGTGCGTGCCGATGACGAGCAGCTCGTCGTCCACGTGCTCGGCGAGGATCCGCTGGCGCGTTCGTGTCGCCTGCGCGCCGTCGGAGTCGGCGGCGATGCCCCACGCCGGCTCGGCCCACTGCACCGGGTGGTGCGTCATGTCGCCGGTGATGAGCGCGTGTCGTCCTCTCGAGGAGATCCGCACGCTGACGTGGCCCGGGGTGTGTCCGGGGGTCGCCTCGAGGCGGACGTCGTCGGTGATCGCGTGGTCGCATGCGACGAGCTCGGCGAGACCGGCCGCGACGATCGGCTCGACCGTCACGCCGAGCGTCGCGGCGAAGCCCGGATCCTCCTGCGTGCGCCAGTGCTCCCACTCCGTGCGCGCGAAGAGATAGCGCGCGTTCGGAAACGTCGGCACGACCTCGTCACCGACGCGCATCGTGTTGCAGCCGACGTGGTCGAAGTGCAGGTGCGTGCACAGCACCACGTCGATGCGCTCGCGCGCGAAGCCGGCTTCTTCGAGGTTCGCGAGGAAGGGCGAGGTCGGGCCGTCGAGCAGCGCGCTGCGGTCGAGCGGGTTGGTCTCCGGCCAGTTCTCGCCGATACAGGTGTCGACCAGGATCGTCTGGTCCTGCGACTCGACGACCAGGCCGTGGATCGACAGCAGCGCGTTGCCGTCGGCGTCGACGAAGTGCGGCTGCAGCCAGGGCAGGTGGGGTGCCAGCGCCTCGGGCGTCGCGTCGGGGAAGAAGCCGACCAGCGGGATCGCGGTCACGGTCTCCGGGACACGCGTGATGCGCACGTCGCCGATCTGCCACACCAGGTTCGCCATCAACCGCCTCCCGACGGTCCTTAGCGGCAGATCGGCTCGCGTTCACCAGCACGGCTCCCGGCGCGGTTCCAACGCTCGGTCGGCGTGGTCGCGTCCGTGACGTCTCGTCCGTGAGAGGAAATCGGCGCCTCTTCGTACACTGTGCCACGATTTCTCACGCATCCCTCGCGACGCTCCGGGATCGCCGCGCGCTGCGGCGGCAGGGCGTTCGCAAAGGAGGCGCCCCATGCAGAACCTCGTCAGCACGCGCACACGTGGCCGCGCGTGCGCTCTCGCCGTCGCGCTGGTGTGCGCCGCGGTCGCGAGCGCGACCACGGCACACGCACAGAACGTCGAAGCGACCTGCTCCGCCTTTCCCACCCAGCTGACCCGCGTCCAGGGAGAGCCCGGCTCGATCGGGCTCAGCATCACGTTCACCAACCGGACCAGCGGCAACGTCACCTTCACGACGACGACGGTCGATCCGACCTTCGGCGGCGGCGGATCGTTCGACACGGTGCTGGCCGGGGGAGGCCTCGGTCGCTCGCTGTCCTTCGTCGTGCAGACCGAGTCGCTGCCGGCCGGTACGGGGACGATCACCGTGCAGCTCACGTCGAGCGCGACCGGGGCGACGATCCTCAACAGCTGCGCGTACACCTTCACGATCCTGCCGGCCGGCACGGACAGCGACGGCGACAGCCTGTTCGATTCCTGGGAGACGTCGGGTGTCGACGTCGACCTGAACGGCAGCATCGACGTGCCGCTGCCGGGGGCGAATCCGCAGCGGCGCGATCTCTACGTCGAGGTCGACTGCCTGGTGAGCGATGCGAACTCCAACGGCTCGCTGGGCGACGCCGTCGACCATTCGCACTGCCCGGTCGAAGGCGCGATCCGCGACGTCGTGCAGGGCTTCGCGAACGCGCCCGTGAGCAACCCCGACGGCACCAGGGGCGTGCAGCTGCACGTCGACACCGGAGCGCTCTACGGCGCCGGCGTGATCAAGACCGTCAACGGCACCGGCGGCGTGGTGGGCACGTACGGCGATCTCGGCGGCGGCGGCAGCCAGATCCCGGAAGCGGGCAACGAGATCATCGACTTCGACGGCGCGACCGGCGATCCCGGCACCAGCATCTACACGCTCAAGGCCGCCAACTTCGACGCCCGACGCGACGCCGTCTACCGCTACGTGATCTTCGGCCACCAGACCAACGGGCGCGCCGCGACCTTCGACTGCACCAGCGGCTGGGCGGAAGGCATTCCCGGCAACGACTGCTTCGTCACCCTCGGTGGGACGCGCGACACGGCCGGCGCCGCGTGCTGGACGACGGACGCGAACGGCTTCTCGGTGGGCTCGCGCGCCGAGCAGGCCGGGACCTTCATGCACGAGTTCGGGCACATCATCGGGCTCGGCCACGGCGGCGGTGACGGCGTCAATACCAAGCCGAACTACTTGAGCGTGATGAACTACGCGAGCCAGATGTGCAGCGTCGCCGCGGTTCCCGGCGCGGGCTTGCCCGGCGGCTGCGACTACTCGCGCATCGACCTGCCGGACCTGAACGAGTCCAGCCTCGACGAGTGCGCCGGCATCGGTCCGGTGCTCGGCCTGGGCCCGGTCGACTGGAACGGCGACATGGCACGCCAGGGCGTCACGTGCCCGGCGCCGAGCCTGATGACCAACATCCCGCCGATCGACATCAACGGCGACGACGTCTGCGTCGGCCCCGGTCCGAACGGGACGCTCGAGACCACCGCGAACGCAGCCGACGTCACGTCCGGCACGTCGATCCTCGACGGCAACGACTTCAAGTGCAACACCATGGCGACCGGCGACGACGAGCAGGTGAACGCGCTCAACGCGACGCAGCCCGAGCCGCTGACCGGCTTCGACGACTGGAACAACCTGTTCTACGCGTTCCGCACGGTGCCGGTGTACACCGCCGGGATCAGCGCACCGGTCGCCGAGGAGGCCGACCCGGCGACCATCGAGCGCGCCCGCACCGAGCTCGCGGCGATGACCGAGCCGATGGTGAGCGTCGTCAAGACCGGACCGGCCGAGGGCAGCCCCGGCGAGGTCCTGACCTACACCCTGACGATCCGCAATACCGGGCACGGACCGGCGATCGACACCGTCCTCACCGATACGCTGCCCGACGGTACGACGGTCGACTTCGCGATCGGCACCCTGCCGGCGGGCGGCGAGGTCGTGAAGACGGTGACGTACAAGGTGCCGGTCAACCGCGGCCCGGGCCTGCTGCTGAACACCGCGGCGGCGTCGTTCACCGACCTCGCGGCGACCGGCGGCTCGGCCGAGGGATCGGCGAGCACCGACGTCGTCGCACCGCTGAACGTCGTGGTGAGCCAGGTGGTCGGCAAGGGCCCCGGGCGCTCCCGCCTGCGCGTCAGCGGAGCCTTCCTGACCTTCCCGCCGGGCGACGTGTTCTCGACCGCCGACGGCGTGAGCGTCCGGGTGCGTGACGTGTTCAACCTCGACCAGCAGCAGACCTGGGCGCCGGGCGATTGCCGCGCCGGCGAGCGCGGCAAGTTCCTGTGCCGCACGCCGGACCGCAGCGCCACGGCGCGCTTCACGCCGCTTCCCCATGCGCCCGGTCAATACAAGTTCGAGATCGAGCTGCGGCGTCGCACGATCACGGCACCGTTCATCGGCCCGCTGCAGGTCGACCTGACGCACGACCTGACGCTGCACCGGCGCGGCACGATCGACGAGTGCAAGCCGACGATCGGCTCGACGTTCCTCTGTCGCACGCTCTGACGCCCGACATCCGGCTGCACCGCGCCTCGCCCGCGCGGCGCAGCCGGGGGCGCCGGCCCGCCAACGGCTGCCGGCGACGTCCGCGAATTGACATACCCCCTGCCAGATGAGTAGAGCCGGTGCCGCAGTCGTCGACAGGAGGCACCATGGTGAGGACGTTCCGAGCGCTCCGTCTGATCGGAGCGGCACTCTCCGCAGGCGGCGTGCTGGCGGTCGCACTGCTCGCGTCCGCCGGCGCGGCGCACGCGGGGCCGTCGTGCGACGTCGCGAACACGCGCTCGCACGTGCACTATGGCAGCCTGCAGGACGCGGTCACGGCGGCGAGCGCGGGCGATCGGCTGCGCGTCGCCGGCATCTGCATCGGCACGACGGTGATCGATCGCAAGCTCGTCATCCGCGGCGTGCAGGGCGCCGCGGGCGGTGCGGTCCTGGACGGGGATCGCGGCGGGCGCGTGCTCCAGATCGCGAGCGGAGTCACCGTGCGTCTGTCGGGGCTCGTCGTGCGCCACGGGAAGGTCCGCGGGAACGTCGGCGGCGGCATCCTGAACCGCGGCAAGCTCACGCTGACCGACGTCACGGTGCTGTCGAACAGCGCGGACAGCGGCGGCGGGATCTACTCGAGCGGCGACCTGCGGCTGGACGGCGCGACGACGGTCAAGCGCAACCGGTCGACCGTGGACGACGGCGGGGGGATCTACGTCGACGGTGCTCGCCTGGTGATGACCGACGCGAGCACGGTGCAGCAGAACTTCGCCATGCGCGGCGGCGGCGGAATCTACGGGGTCACCGCGGAGATGATCGTCGACGCGACGACGTCCGTGCACCACAACGAGGCGACCACGGGCGGCGGCGGGATCTACGCCGACTTCGACGCGACGCTCTCGCTGGCCGGCTCGAGCACCGTGCACGACAACGTCGCCGGAGATCGCGGCGGCGGCGTGTTCGACAATGCGAGCGTCGCGATGAGCGGCGCGAGCGCGATCGTGGACAACACCGCGGGCAAGCGCGGCGGTGGGGTCTTCATCGGCTGCTTCTCCGAGCTCACGGGTGCGGATGCCGGCGGCAACGTGCGGAAGAATCGACCCTCGAACCTCGCCCGCGAGGGCGGCTGCTCGTGAGCTTGGCGACGACGGCGCGCCGTTGACGCGCTGCCGCTCGTCGCGCTGCGAGGCATGGCGCCGGCGTGCGGCGCATCCGGCGTCGCGCGAAGACGCCGGCGCCCGGCGCGCGTGTGTCGTGCGGCGCCAGCGTGTCGTTCCGGCCCAGCGCGATGGGGCCCACGTCCGCTCGCCGCCGCGACGTCGTCTCGCCTGCGCTCCGGCATGCCTCTTGCGCTGCCCGACGCCATGGCACCGCGATTCGTCGCTGAGCACGGCCGTCGCGCCGGGCCTTGGCGCCGGTCGCCCGACGGGGGAGGCAACGGATCATGAAGGAACGGTCGACGCCGGCAGAAGCTGCAGCCACGACGAAGAGCGGAGGTGCATCGTGAGCACCGTGGTCGCGGTCCTCGCGGGAACGCTGGTCGTCAGCAGCATCATCGTGATCGGTGCCTCGTCGCTGGTCGGCGCCGACAGGTCCGGACCGCTCCGTCCGCAGCGACGACGGTGACGACGGCAGCGGATTCCCGCCCACGGGTGCCGGCGGCGGATCCCGCCGGCGGGTGAGGGGCGGGCGGAACGTTCACGGCCGCGGCAGATCGCCCCGCATGCGCGCGAGGAACGTCTCCGCGAGCGCCTCGTAGAGCGCCGTCGGGCAGACGAGCCGCGAGACCTCGTAGGCGATGATCGACGCGGTCGTCAGCGGCAGCGTGAAGAAGCGCGCCGAGGTCATCTCGAGCAGGATCACCGCGGCGGTGATCGGACTCTGCACGACGCCGCAGAAGAAGCTCACCATGAAGAGCAGGATCGTCTCCTGCCGCGTGAGCACCGTGATGAACGGTGCGGCCAGGTCACCGAGCGCGGCGCCGCTGGTGAGGCTCGGATCGAAGAGCCCACCCGGAATGCCGCTGACCAGCGTCAAGAAGCTCGCCGCCGCATGCGTCGGCAGGAACCACCACGGCAGCGACCCGCCCTCCATGAGGACCAGTTTCGCCTCGGGGTAGCCGCTGCCGTACGACATGCCGTTGGACAGCATGCCGAGCGCGCCGAGCCCGAGCCCGAGCACCAGCGCCGCCAGAATCGGGCTGCTCGCGTAGACGCGCGCGTAGCGCGGCGTGACCTCGAGCAGGGCGCGCGCGAAGAGCCCGCCGACCAGACCGCCCGCGATCCCGATCGCGGGCACGTAGAGCCACTGCTCGATGGTGAGCAGCGAGACGTTGATCGCGCCGTAGAACAGGTAGTCGCCGAGTGCTGCGATCGAGACCAGGCTCGCGACGATCGCGGTGCGCACGATCATGCTCGCGTTCGCCTTCTCGAAGGAGCGGCCGATCTCCTCGAATGCGAACAGGATGCCGGCGATCGGTGCATTGAACGCGGCCGCGATGCCGGCGGCACCACCCGCGAGGATCAGGCCGCGCTCGACGTGCTCCTTCGGGAAGACCGCCCAGCGCCGCGACAGGTACATGAAGCAGGCGCCGACGTGCACCGACGGTCCCTCGCGGCCGATCGTCGGACCGAGGCACAGCGCGCACAGCAGGAGAAGGATCTTGCCGAACGCGACCCGCGGCGACAGCACGCGCACGCGTGCCGGGCACTCGCCGATCTTCAGTGCCGCGATCGCTTGCGGGATGCCCGTGCCCTCGGTGCCGGGAAAGAAGCGGTCGCGCACCTGGCACAGGAACACCATTCCAAGCGAGACCATCGCGAACGGCAGCCACGGCGAGATCGCGTGCGCATGGCCCACCAGGCCCGCGCCGTACTCGTCGGCGTAGTTGAAGAGCAGGGCGCCGCTGCCCGACAGCAACGCCGCGACGAGCCACACCGCCTGACGCCGCAGCAGCCCCGACACGACCTTGCCGCGGGCGCCGGGCGCAGCGGCGGCGTCCGCACCTCGAGCCTCGTCGGCCACGCGCGGCAGCTCAGCCGCGGCGCAGCTTGCGGTAGCGCTGGATCAACGCGTTGGTCGAGCTGTCGTGGTCGAGCTTGGGCTCGGTCCGCGACTCGAGCTGCGGCACGATGCGGTTCGCGAGAACTTTTCCGAGCTCGACGCCCCACTGGTCGAACGAGTTGATCTGCCAGATCCAGCCCTGCGTGAACACCTTGTGCTCGTAGAGCGCGATGATCTGCCCGAGCACGTGCGGCGTCAGCTCGCGCTTGACGAGGATGGTGTTGGTCGGATGGTTGCCGCGGAACGTGCGGTGCGGCACTTGAAATGCGGGCACGCCTTCGGCGGCGACCTCTTGCGACGTCTTGCCGAACGCCAGCGCCTCGGTCTGCGCGAAGAAGTTCGCCATCAGCAGGTCGTGGTGGCGGCCGAGATCGTTGTTCGGCTTCGCGAAGCCGATGAAGTCGGCGGGAATCAGCTTCGTGCCCTGGTGGACCAGCTGGTAGTACGCGTGCTGGCCGTTGGTGCCCGGCGTGCCCCAGACGATCGGGCCGGTCTGGTAGGCGGTGATCGGCCGCCCGTGGCGGTCGGTCGACTTGCCGTTGCTCTCCATGTCGAGCTGCTCGATGTAGGCCGACAGGCGATCGAGGTACTGCGAGTAGGGCAGGATCGCGACGGTCTCGGCGCCGAAGAAGTCGTCGTACCAGAGGCCGATGAGCCCGAGCGTCATCGGCAGGTTCTTCTCCGGCGGCGCCGTGCGGAAGTGCTCGTCCATCTGGTGGAAGCCAGCGAGCATGTCGCGGAAGGCATCGCCGCCGATCGCGAGCATCAGCGACAGGCCGATCGCCGAGTCGTAGCTGTAACGACCGCCGACCCAGTCCCAGAACTCGAACATGTTCTGGGTGTCGATGCCGAACTTCGCGACCTGCTCGGCGTTGGTCGATACCGCGACGAAGTGCTTCGCGACCGCCTTTTCGTTCTTGAGCTTGGCGAGCGACCACTCGCGCGCCGAGTGCGCGTTGGTCAGCGTCTCGAGCGTGGTGAAGGTCTTCGACGAGATGATGAACAGCGTCTCTTCCGGATCGAAGTCGTGCACCGCTTCGACGAAGTCCGTGCCGTCGACGTTCGACACGAAGCGGAACTGCATGTCGCGCCGGCTGAACTGGCGGAGCGCGTCGTAGGCCATCGCCGGGCCGAGATCCGAGCCGCCGATGCCGATGTTGACGACGTTCCTGATGCGCTTGCCGGTGTGGCCCTTCCACTTGCCGCTGCGCACGCGCTCGGCGAACGCGGACATCTTGTCGAGCACCGCGTGCACGGCCGGCACCACGTTCTCGCCGTCGACGACGATCTTCGCCTTGCGCGGCGCGCGCAGTGCGACGTGCAGGACGGCCCGATCCTCGGTGATGTTGATCTTCTCGCCGGCGAACATCGCGCGGATGCCGTCGCGCACGTTGCTTCGCTCGGCGAGCGCGTAGAGCAGCCGCAGCGTCTCGGCGGTGATCAGGTTCTTCGAGAAGTCGAAGTAGAGGTCGCCCGCCTCGAGGACCATCTTCTTGCCGCGCTGCGGGTCGTCGGCGAAGAGCTTCCGAAGGTGCAGCTTCTCGATCTTCGCCTTGTGACGCTCGAGCGCCTGCCACTCTCGCAGCTCGGTGGGGCGCGGCGGTGCCGCCTTCTGCTTGACGACGGTTGCGGCCCCGGGCCTCGCCTTCGCGGCGGTCGCGGCCACGCGCCGGGCCTTCGCCGCTGCGGCCGGTCGAGCCGTCTTCGTCGCCGTCTTGCCGGCCGCCTTGCTCGTCGCCGACGCCTTCCCCGTGCTCCGCTTCGCCATCGCGTCCCCTTCCACAGCCACCACGTGGGCTCGCGCCGGAGTACCACCATCCCGCAGACGGGCCAAGGCGGGCTGCACGCGCTCGTTCCGCCCTGGCGAATGGAGTAAGGCGGGCCCGTGCGCATCACGCTCGACCTCGAACCCCGTCGCATCGCGCAAGCGAGACGGCTCTCGGGGATCACGGACGTGTCGGAGCTGATTCAAACCGCTCTGGAGCAGATGGTGCACCGCGCGCCGGCGCGCCGGCTGGCTGCGCTGGGTGACACCGAGCCGCTCTCCCGGAGGCGTCTCCCTCGGCGCCGCCGGGCGAGGTGCGGTCCGTGACGGCGCGCCGCTTTCGGTGGCGAACCGTTCTGGGGATGGCGCTGCCCGGTGCGGCGCTCCTGGTCGTGCTCCTCGCTGGCGCACTGGACGACGCGGACGTGTGGCCACTGGTCACGGTACCGATCGGCCTCCTGTACGTCGTGGCCTGCGTGCCGGCCTTCTTCGGGCTGACCGGCTGGTCCTGGTGGGCATTCTGGCTGGTGGCCGGACTCTCGGCCGGTGCGCTGCTCGACCGCCGCGCGACCGCGGCGCTCACGCCGCAGTCGCGCTGATCGCGGCCTGGCGGCCGCTCACCGCCGCCGGTGCTTGTAGAGCGCCCGCAGGTCCCTGTGCACCTGCTTCCACCCCGCGCGCACCGCGCCGGCCTTCTCCGGATCGTCGCGTGTCGCTTGATACGCGAGCTCGCGCTGCAGCTTGACGTAGCTCTCCCAGCGCTCGGCGGGCAGCGTGCCGGCGGCGAGCGCCGCGGTCACCGCGCAATCGGGATCCGCCTCGTGCCGGCAGTCGGTGAAGCGACACGCGGCGACGACTCTCGCGACGTCGCCGAACGCCCGGTCGAGCGCGTCCTGCTCGCCGACGAGGCCGACCTCGCGCATGCCCGGTGTGTCGATCAGCATGCCGCCGCCGTCGAGGAACAGGAGCTGGCGTGCGGTCGTGGTGTGCACGCCGCGATCGTCGTCGAGCGTCGCGCGCACCTCCTGCAGCTCGCGGCCGGCGAGCGCGTTGACCAGCGTCGACTTGCCGACGCCGGACGATCCGAGCAGCACGCCGGTGCGGCCGGGGCCGAGCTCCCCGCGCAGCGCCTCGAGCCCGGTGCCGGCGC
>JAIEPK010000403.1 GCA_019749875.1 Candidatus Binatia bacterium
GCCCGGCGAGGGGCCACCGCCGGCAGGAGCCGGAGCGCCGGCCGCACCCGGTGCACCCGGCGCGGCGGCGGCGACGACCGCGTCCGGTGCACCGCACCCGCAGATCGAGCTTCCGGACGACATCAAGAAGTACATCGAGAAGGTCGAATCCGAGGCGAAGGCGAAGCCCACCGACGTCGCCGCGTGGGAGACTGCAGCGCGCGTACAGTACCGGGCGTCACGCCTCGACCCGTCGTACGTCGATGCGGCGACCGCGTCGTACGAGCACCTGCTCGCGCTCGACCCGAAGAACCTCGAAGGCCTGCGCGGCCTCGGCAACCTCGCCTACGACCAGCAGGAGCGCGACAAGGCGATCCAGTACTACCAGAAGTATCTCGCCGTGAAGCCGGACGATTCCGAGGTGCGCACCGACCTCGGCACCATGCTGTTCGAGACCGGCGACGTCGAGGGCTCGCTGCGCGAGTTCAAGTCCGTGATCGCGAAGACCCCGGACTTCTTCCAGGCGTACTTCAACCTCGGCATCGTCTACGAGGCGCAGGGAGACCGCGACGCGGCCAAGGCCGAGCTGGTCAAGGCCCGCGATCTCGCCAAGGACGATGCCGTCAAGACCCGCATCAGCGCGCTGATCAGCGCCGCCGAGCGCGGCGTCCCGTTCTCGCAGGCCGCCGAGGAGTTCGTCGCGCAGCAGCAGGCGCAGGCACCCGAAGGTGCTCCGGCCGGTGCCCCGCCCATGGCCGGCGGCGCGCCGCCGATGGCCGGTGCCGCCCCCGCGGCGGCGCCCGCGGGCGATGCGAAGTCGTTCCCCGAGAGCGTCGAGCAGACCTTCCGCGCGAACCCGGTCGCCGGTCCCAAGGTCGCGAAGGTCGAGTGGCCCGCGGCCGACAAGGGGCGCGTCGTCATGAACGGCTTCCCGATGCAGGCCATGCCCGAAGCGATGCGCAACATGTACGTCGACAAGATGACCAAGGGCGTCCGCGACGGAAAGACCAAGTTCGGCGTCAGCGGCCCGGTCACCATCGACATCGTCGACGGCGCCAGCGGCACCGTCATGGCGACGGTCACCGCCGACTGAGCAGACGCAAGACCTCCGCGCGCAACGCGCGCGGCCGAGCGCAGCGACCGCGGGGAGTGGGGCCCCGCGCGGCTTTGCCGCGTGGGGCGAGGGGGCGCGTGCCCTCTCGTGGCGATAGCCGGGCCCCGCGCGGCTTTGCTGCGTGGGGCGAGGGGGCGCGTGCCCCCTCGTGGCGACAACCTGCCCCTACCAGCCGAGCCGCGCGCGCAGCTCGCGCGCCTGCACGCGCGACAGCTCGACCTGGCTCGACTGCGAGTCCTTCATCACCAGCCGGTAGCGACCGCCGAACCAGCGCGCGATCTCCTTCACCTGCTCGAGGTTCACCAGCCGCGACTTGTGGGCACGGAAGAAGACCTGCGGATCGAGCCGCTCCTCCAGCTCGCGCAGCGTGAAGTTGGTCATCAGCGAGCGTCCGTCGACGTGCGCGTAGACCAGGCGCGACTCGACCGCGAACCACAGGATGTCCTTGACGGGCACGACCAGGATCTTGCGTGCCGTGTGCACGGGGATCTGCGACGCGTAGACGCGGCCCGGCTCGGCGGCGCGCGCAACGGCGTCGGAGTCGGTGCGGGCACGGCCGTCCGCGATCTTCTGCCGCACGCGGCCGACGGCATCGGCGAGGCGCGTCTGCGAGAACGGCTTGAGCAGATAGTCGAGCGCCTCGACCTCGAACGCCTTGATCGCATGCTGGTCGTAGGCGGTCGCGAAGATGACGTGCGGCGGGTCTTTGACCGCGCGCAGCACGCCGAAGCCGTCCATGCCCGGCATTTGCACGTCGAGCACCACGAGATCGGGGTTCTGCACCTCGATCAGCTCGATCGCGGACGGTCCGTCGCCGGCCTCGCCGACCAGCTGGACGTCGGCGATCTTCTTCAGGAAGCCCTTGACGCGCTCGCGTGCCAGCGGCTCGTCGTCGACCACCACCGTCCGGATCGCGGTCATCAGTGCACCGTGCCCGAGACCGTGGTGTTGCCGCCCTGCGGCACGCGTACGACGATGCTCGTGCCCTGCCCCGGCTGGCTGTCGATCTTCGGTGCGTACGCGGCACCGTAGAGCTGCACCAGCCGATCGTGCACGTTGCGCAGGCCGACCCCGGCCGACAGCGCGGCCTCGACGCCCTCGCGCATGCCGACACCGGTGTCGCGCACCACCACGCGCAGGTCGCCGCCGTCGATCGCGGCCTCGATCGAGACCAGCCCGCCGCCGACCTTCTGCGACACGCCGTGCCGCACGGCATTCTCGATCAGCGGCTGCAGGATGAGCGTCGGCACGGTGCCGTGCAGCGCGCCGTCGTCGACCACGAAGTCGACCGCGAGCCGGTCGCCGAAGCGGGCACGCTCGATGTCGAGGTAGGCATCCGCGATGTCGAGCTCGTCCTGCAGCGTGACGAACGAGCGATTGTCGCTCTGCAGCAGGTAGCGGAAGATCTCCGCGAGACGCTCGACGCAGGCCTCCGCACGCTCCGGATCGGTCGAGATGAGCTGCGCGATCGAGTTCAGGCTGTTGAACAGGAAGTGCGGGTTGATGCGCGCACGCAGCGCCTCGAGTTGGGCGAGCGACGCCATCTCGCGTGCCTGCAGCTCGCGCTTCTCGAGCAGGAAGATCTGCCACCAGCTCTGATTGAAGCCGACCACGGCCAGCAGCACGACGGGCACGATCGGAACCACGAAGTAGAGGAACGGCAGCTTGTCGAGCCAATCGGCCGGAACGAGCACCGTCAGGTCGCCGCCGGTGTAGCGCGAGAACATGGTATCGCCCTTGGTGACCAGCAGCGTCGCGTTCACCAGCAGGAACGACGTCACGGTCATCACCGCCATCGCGGCCAGGACCTGCAGCGCGAGCGCCTTGCCGCGCGGCGCGCGAGCGAGGCGCGGGAAGACCCACTGCCAGAGCCACAACGTGGACACCGCGTAGACACCCGCACCGATCAGCGCGCTGACCAGCGGTGCCCAGCGCTGCACCATGATGCACTGGACCAGACCGACCTGCAGCCCGGTCGCCAGCGAGCCGCCGAAGATCAGCTTCGCCTGGCTGCGCAGTCTACTCGTGGGCTGGTCGCGAAGGGCTGCCATGGCTCCGTTCCGAGGCTCCTGCATATCACCACCATCCGGACCATCGCACCCCGAACGGCAGCGTCGACGCCGCGAAGAGTCGCTCCGGCGCCGCGAACCGTCGAAACCGGTGCACGACCCGATCGCCGCAGACGCCAGGGCGTCGCTCGTCACCCTCTCGTCGAAGCGCGATCCGTTCGCTAGATCGCGGGGGTGAGCGTGACCGATCCTCGTTCCGCCCCGTGTGCCCCATTGCGCGTCGGCATCCTCGGCGGCGGCCAGCTCGCACGCATGACCGCCGATGCGGCGCGCGTGCTGGGCCTCGAGACCGTCGTCCTCGATCCCGACACCGACGCTCCGGCGGGTCAGGTCACGCGCCAGGTCGTGGGCCCGCTCGAGCCGCACGACGCGCTCGCGCGCTTCGCCCGCCAGATCGACGTTGCGACCCTGGAGAACGAGTTCGTCCACCGCGGCGCGCTCGAGTACCTGGCCGAGCACGGCGTGATGGTTCGGCCGTCGATCCACACCTTCGGCATCATCCTCGACAAGCTCCACCAGCGCGCGCACATGGACGCGGCGGGCCTGAGCCCGACGCCGTACGCGCCGATCGAGTCGCCCGCCGACGTGCCGGCCTTTGCCGCGCGGCACGGCTGGCCGGTCGTGCTGAAGACGCGCTCGCAGGGCTACGGCGGACGTGGCGTCGCGATCGCGCGCGACGCGAGCGAGGTCGAGGCCGCCTGGCAGCGGCTCGGCGCCGGCGTGCGACCGCTGATGGCCGAGGGCTTCGTTGCGTTCACGCACGAGCTCGCGGTGATGGTGGTGCGCGACGCACACGGCGACGTCGCCGCCTACCCCGTCGTCGAGACCGTGCAGGAGGAGTACATCTGCCGCGTGGTGCGCGCGCCGGCAGCGGTGTCCGCCGCGACCGCCGACCAGGCACGTGACGTCGCGACGCGCGCGATCGCCGCGATCGAGGGCGTCGGCGTGTTCGGCGTCGAGCTCTTCCTCGGCACCGACGGGCGAGTGACCGTCAACGAGCTCGCACCGCGGCCGCACAACTCCGGGCACTACACGATCGACGCCTGCGTCACGTCGCAATTCGAGAACCATCTGCGCGCAGTGATCGGCCTGCCGCTCGGCTCGACGTCGATGACCGCGAACGCCGCCGTGATGGTCAATCTCATCGGCACGCGCAGCGGGACGATGGACCACCTGCACAGCGGCGCGCGCCGGCTCGGCGACGCGTGGGTCCACCTGTACGGCAAGCGCGACCTGCGACCCGGCCGGAAGATGGGCCACGTCACCGCGCTCGGAGCGACCGTCGAGGAGGCCGAGCAGCGCGCCCGCCGGGCGGCCGACGCGCTCGAGCTGTGACCTCGCCGACGGCGTCACGGACCGCGCGAGCGGCGTCATCGTCGCGTCCGTCGACCCCGGGCGCGACCTCGTTCTCTCTCGACGCACCGCATTCGATGGGCTAGGTCAGAGCGATGTCCGAGACGTCGAGCGTCGCGGGTCGCAAGCGTGAGCCCGTGGTCGGCATCATCATGGGCAGCGACTCGGATCTGCCCATCCTGCAGCAGGCGGCCGACGTCTGCGCCGAGTTCGGCGTGCCGCACGAGGTACGCATCGTCTCCGCGCACCGCACGCCGCTCGACATGGCCGAGTACGGGCGCACCGCGCGCGAGCGCGGCATCCGCATCATCATCGCCGGCGCCGGCGGTGCAGCGCATCTGCCGGGCATGGTCGCCGCGCACACCACGCTGCCGGTGATCGGCGTACCGGTTCCGACCGAGCACCTGCGCGGCCTCGACTCGCTGCTCTCGATCGTGCAGATGCCCGCCGGCGTCCCGGTCGCGACGGTCGCGATCGGCGGCGCCAAGAACGCGGGGCTGCTCGCGCTGCAGATCCTCGCCGTCGCGGACGCGGAGCTCGCGGCGCGGCTCGACGCGGCACGCACGGCGATGGCCGAGAGCTCGCGCCAGAAGAACCGCAACATCGTCCGCGACAAGCCGCGCGCGCGGCAGTGATCACGCGGTCCGATCATCTCGCGGCAGTGATCACGCGGCCGATCCATCTCGGCGCCGCTGCGATCGCAGCGGGCACGGGCGGTCGCGTGCTGCAGGGCGATCCGCAGCGCGTGTTCCGCGCGGTGGCGCTCGACTCGCGCGACGTCCCGCCGGGCTCGCTGTTCGTGGCATTGCCCGGCGCGCGTGTCGATGGCCACGACTACGCCGCGGCCGCGGTCTCCGCCGGAGCAGCAGGAGTGCTGACGTCGCGTGCGCTGTCGCAGCCGCTGCCCGAGGGCACGGTCGAGATCCGCGTCGCCGACACGCTCGCCGCCGTGCAGACGCTGGCACGCGCACACCGCGACGCGCTGCGCGCCAAGGTCGTCGGGGTCGCGGGCAGCAACGGCAAGACGACGACCAAGGAGACCATCGCCGCCGTGCTCGCGACGCGCGGCGCGACGTTCGCGACGCCGCGCAACGAGAACAGCCAGATCGGCGCGCCGCTGACGATCCTCGCGACACCGGAGCAGACGGACTTCCTCGTGCTGGAGCTCGGCACCAGCGAGCCCGGAGAGCTCGATCGGCTCGGCGCGATCGCGCGACCGGACGTCGCGGTGATCACCGCCGCGTTCGCCGAGCACCTCGAATGGCTCGGCAGCGTCGCCGGCGTGGTCGCGGCCGAGACAGAGCTGCTGGATCACCTGAACCCGGGCGCGGTCGCGTTCGTCGGCTCGGCGGAGCCGCTGCTGCTCGCGGCGGCGCGCCGCCGGACGCAGCTCACCGTGCGCGCCGTCGGCGAGCGCAGCGACGACGACTGGCGCATCGCCGACGTACGCCTGGCGCGCGACGGGACGCACTTCACGCTGCACGGTCCGACGCGCGCACCGCGCGCGTGGCGGGTGCCGCTGCTCGGCGGCCCCGCCGCATGGTCGGCGTCGTTCGCGATCGCCGTCGGCAACGAGCTCGGGCTCGACGACGACGCGATCCAGCGCGGCCTCGACACGGTGCTCGCGGTCGCGCATCGGCTCGTCCCGCTCGCTCATCCGCGACGCCCCTTGTTCGTCGTGGACGACACCTACAATTCGAACCCGGCATCGTGCCTCGCAGCGATCGAGACCGCGGTCGCCCTCGCCGCACCGGGAGATCGCCTGGTGCTGGTGCTCGGCGACATGCTCGAGCTCGGAAGCGCCAGCGACGACGCCCACCGCGAGATCGGCGGCGCGGTCGAGCAACGCGCCCCCGGCGCGACGCTGGTCGCCGTCGGGCGTGCGGCACGGCTGATCGCAGCCGAGGCCCGCGAGCACGGCATCGATGCCCGCGAGGCGGACGATGCGGCGCAAGCGGCGTCCGTCGTCGAGGCGCTGCTCGCCGATGCGCGCCCGACGACGCTGCTCGCGAAGGGATCGCGCGGCATCGGGCTCGATCGCGTGGTGGCGCACGTGATGGCCCTCTGACCGGCCGCGCACGGGAACGCATGTCGGCCGACGACGACAGCGACCTCGAACGGCGCACCGCGCAGCTGCCCGCAGTGGCGATCGAGGGGAGCGCCACGGAGGAGGATGCCGCCACCGACCGAGCAGCGGACGCACCCGACATCGCGCGCGCTCCGCGCCCGACCGATGCATCCGACGGGGTACGTGAGGCGGCCACGGCCCTCGCGCCAGCCGGCCCCGCAGACGTACGACCGGCTCCCTCGAGGCCCTCGCAACCCGGTCGTGCACGCGTGCTGCCGTTCGTCGCCGCAGCGGTCGCGTACGCGCTCGCGGTCATCGCGCTCTCGTGGCCGCTCGCTCGACAGGCGACCACGGCGCTGGTCGATCCACTGAAGCTGCCGAACGCGGCCGGCGTCTGGGGGCGCGCCGATCTCGATCTCCTGGTGTGGATCCTCGCCTGGACGGCGCATGCCCTCGCGACCGACCCGACGCAGCTCTTCCAGGCGAACATCTTCCACCCCGCACGCGACACGCTCGCGTCCTCCGAAAACCTGCTCGGACTCGCACCGCTCGCGACGCCGCTGTTCCTGCTCACGCACAATCCTGTCTTGACGTACGACGTGACGGTTCTGGCAGTGATCTGGCTGGCCGCGATCTGCACGTTCGCGCTGGTGCGCGCCTGGAGCGGCAGCGCGGGTGCGGCCTTCCTGGCCGGGGCCGCGTTCGCGCTCGGACCACAGCTCACGGGTGGATTCGTCCGCCTGCATGTCAGCGCGGTCCACTTCTTTCCACTGGTGATGTTGTTCTCCTGGCGCGCGGCGAGCAGGCCGCGTCCGCTGACGCTCGCCGCGCTCGCGCTGGTCACGGCGCTGCAGATGCTCGCGGGAATCTACGTCGCGTTCGAGCTGATCGTGCTGCTCGCGGCGTTCGCGCCGGCCCTGTGCTGGGAGGCGCGGCGCAATGGCCGCAGCGTGCTGCCGCTCGTGCTGGCGCTCGCGCTCGGCTCGGCCGCGCTGGCGATCGTCGCTCCGGCATATCTGCGCGTGCGTGCCGCCGGGACGCTGCCGGCGCTGCCCGAGGCCATCGCCGACGTCGCGACGACGTCGCCGGCACCGCGTCTGCTCTGGTCGTGGCTGGTCGCAGAGCTGACGCTGCCGGGCCTGGTCCTCGCGGGATTCGGCCTGCTCGCCGGCACCGGCCCGCTGCACCTCCGGCTCGGTCTCCTGCTGATCGCGTGCGCGGGTCTCGTACTCGGTGCGGGGACGGCGCTGCCGATCCTGCCGGGCGGTGCGCTGCCGAGCGTGTACGAGATCCTGATGTGGGCGGTGCCGGGATTCGCGGGCATGCGCTCACCGGCGCGCTTCCTGGTGCTGTCGCTGCTGTCGACCGCCGTCCTGGGCGGCCTCGGTGCCGGGCGGGTGATCGGCCTGCTCGGCCTCGTGCTCGGACACCGCGGACGCCAGCTCGGCACGGCAGTCGCGAGCGGGGCCGCGGTCGCGCTCGTCGTGCTGCGCGCGCCGCCCCTGCCTCTGCCGCTCGTGCCGGTCCCGCTCGGAGGCGTCGCCTACGCGACGCACGCCTGGCTCGCGCAGCAGCCGGAGCGTGGACCGGTGATCGACGTTCCGGTGATGAACTCGAGCATGGACGGCACCGCCGTGCTGGCGACCGGTCGTGCCATGATCGGCTCGACGCTGCACTTCCTGCCCTTGCTGAACGGCTACACCGGACATCCACCCGCTGCGAGCAGCCTGCTGCTCACGCTCGCGCAGCGGCTTCCGGACGAGAGCGCGTTCGCGACCATGTGCGGCCTCGCGGCACCGCGCTGGATCGTCGTCCACGAGGGCCTGCTCCCGACCACCGAGGTCGAGCAGTGGCACGTCGCCGAACGAACGCTCGGGATCGCGCGTGTCGCGCAATTCGGACGAGACGCGATCTACCGTGTCGACGCCGCGTGCGCCCGGACGCAGCTCGAGATGGCCCTCGGCGGATCGTCCCGACCGGGAACGACCTTCGCCGGCGCGCCGCTCACACCGCTCGAGCCGGGCACGTTCGACGGCCGCATCGACGCCGCGATCCCCCGGCGGCTGGCGGCGGGGTCCTTCACCTGGCTGTGGGTGGACGTCCACAACGACGGCGGTGTCGTGCTTCCCGGACTGATCGGCCTCACCCCCGGCGGCGTGCAGCTGCAGGCACGCTGGTGGGATGCGCGCACCGGTCGGCTCGTGGCCTTCGGCGAGGCCACCCCGCTCGGCACCGATCTCGCGCCGGGAGCGTCGGTACGCGCCCAGGTCGGGCTGGCAGCGCCGAAGACACCCGGTGACTTTGTCGTCGAGATCGGGCTCGCGCAGCAGGGCGGAGGGTGGCTCGGAGACGTCGCCGGGGGCACGCCGTTCCTCGCTCGCGGCCGCGTCCGAATCGAGCCGGCCGGAGCGACTTGACGATCATGCGACGGCCGACGGCGCGTCGGTCGTCGCCCGGCGGTCAAGCAGCGTCGGCCATCGTCTCGCGCGAGCCGCGCGCGTAACGATCGCGATGCAGGAGCTTCTCGCGCACGTGCTCCGGTGACAGCCTGAGGAACTCGCAGACGTTCTCGAACGCGAACGGATGCGAGCGATCGTCGGACGCGACCCAGAGATACGCGTCCATGTAGAGGCGCTGGTTCGAGCGCTGCCGCGCGTAGCGGAAGTTCTTCAGATCGGCGGCGGTACGCTCGAGCATCGCGAGGAGCAGGGACCGCTCCGGCGTCTGCGCGCCGAAGCCGTGCCACAAGACCTCGAACTGGGCCGGATCGATCGCCAAGGGGACCGTCCCGTCGTCGAGCGTGATGAAGGTGCTTCCGTCCGTCGCGTACATGGCTTTGCCTCTCCCTCTCTTGGTTGACGCCGTGCCCTTAAGGGCGCGTGCGAGGGGGAAGGTGCAGGTTCCCGTGGCGCCCCGCGCGCGGACGGGGAGGTTGGCAATTCGCGGGCCAGACGCGACCCCACGGAATTTGGTGCTTTTCGCGCGCGGCGCAGCCTTCGATCGCGTGTACGATCTACACGCGGCAGGCCGGTTCTACAGCCCGCCGGCGCACATCGGCGGCGGCGCTCGGCGCAGGCCAGGTGGTCAGGCGAGGAACAGCCAGGCGAGCACGGCGAGACCGGCGACGATGCGGTACCAGCCGAACGGGCGCAGCGAGTTGGTCTGCACGAAGCGCAAGAACGCGTGGATCACGATCAGCGCGCTCACGTAGGCGGCGAGGAGCCCGACCGCCATGCCGAGACCCATCTCGCCGGCGAGCGCCGCGCGCGCCTTCCACAGCGAGTAGAGCGTGGCGGCGTACATCGTCGGCAGCGCGAGCAGGAACGAGAAGTCGGTCGCGGCGCGGCGATCGAGGCCGACCAGCAGACCGGTGACGATGGTGGCCCCCGAGCGAGACACACCGGGCACCATCGAGAGCGTCTGCCCGAAGCCGATCAGCAGCGCCTGCTTCATCGTGATCAGCTCGAGGTCGGCGAGACCGCGAAACCGCCGCGGTCCATCGATCACCAGGATGACGAGACCGCCGACGATCAGCGTGCTCGCGACGACCCCCGGCCGGAAGAGCGTCTCGAGAACGTGGTGCAGCAGCAGCCCGACGATCGCCGCGGGCAGGAACGCCACCAAGACCTTCAGCACGAACAGGCGTGCCGCCGGCCGGCTCGCGGTATCGGCCAAGAGCTGCACGAGACGCTCGCGATAGGCCCAGGTCAGAGCGAGGATCGCGCCGAGCTGGATCGCGATGTCGAACTCGGGCGAGCCGTAATCGAGGATGTGCGACGCCACGATCAGGTGGCCGGTGGACGACACGGGCAGGAACTCGGTGAGCCCTTCGACGACGCCGAGTACGGCTGCCTTGAATGCGACGATCAGCTCTGGGGACATTCCGGTCTCATCGGGGTCGGGGACGATCGGGGGGGGGCTCGTCACGCGGGCGCGTGGTTTGCGTCCCCATATCGCATCGGGTAGCGTCCGGGGAAAGCAAAACCGGGCCAGCGCATCGCGTCCTGATGGACGCACCAGCCTTGCAGAACCTTGCGCGCCGGCTGTCCTCCCGCGCGACGCCCACGCCGGCCAAACCCAACGAAGGCATCCACGCTTGAGTCGGAAGCTGAAGTTTCTCGTCGGGGCGAGCGTCATCGTTCTCGCCGTGGCCACGCTCATCTACTCGGCCGTTCGCGAGACGTCGGCGTACTTCATGACGGTCGACGAGTACGCGAAGAGCGTCGAAGCGCATGCCGGCAAGCAGCTGCGTCTCGCCGGGCGCGTCTCGAACGGCAGCGTCAAGTGGGACCCGAAGACGCTCGACCTCGAGTTCCTGATCCGCCCGATCCCCGCCAAGGAGGCGGCCGCCAACGCGGTCGCGCACAGCGGCGGCACCAAGACGGCGACGGTCACCACGACCGACGCCGAGGCAGCCTTGATCACGGTCCCGGTGCGTTACAACGGCATCCTGCCCGACATGTTCGCGGCCGACCGTGACGTCATCGTCGAGGGCAAGGTCGAGAACGGCGTGTTCCACGCCAAGACGTTGCTGACGGCCTGCCCCTCGAAGTACGAGTCGGACCAGTACAAGGAGAACGCACAGGACGCCCCTGCGAGTGACCAGCGTGCGGCCCTCGATCCCGCAGCCGCGGCCGGCGCCGGAGCAACCGCCCAATGAGCGAGATCGGACGCCTCGCCGTCGTCCTCGGTTTCCTGGTCGCGCTGTGGGGCATCGCCGCGAGCGTGCTGGGCGCGCTCCGCCGTGACGAGCGCCTGATCGCGAGCGGCAAGCACGCCGCCTACGCGTTCTCCGCGCTCACCGGCATCGCGGTCGCAGCCCTCCTCACCCTGCTCCTGCGCCACGACTTCAACGTCGAGTACGTCGCGTCGTACTCCTCGAGCACGCTCCCGACCTGGTACACGATCGCGGCGCTGTGGGGCGGCATGAAGGGCTCGCTCCTCTGGTGGGCCTTCATCCTCGCGATCTGCAACGCGGTCGTGCAGCTGCAGAACCGCGACAAGAACCGCGATCAGATGCCTTGGGTCACGGCGACCATGCTGATGGTCGGCGCGTTCTTCCTCGCGCTGCTGGTGTTCATCACCGATCCGTTCGAGCGGCTGCCGTTCACGCCGCGCGAGGGCTCGGACCTGAACCCGCTGCTGCAGAACTACTGGATGACGATCCATCCGCCGTCGCTCTACATCGGCTTCGTCTCGACGACGGTGCCGTTCGCGTTCGCGATGGCGGCGCTCGCCACCGGCAAGCTCGGCGATGCCTGGATCCGGACGACGCGCCGCTGGGCGCTGTTCTCCTGGTTCTTCCTCTCGCTCGGCAACCTGTTCGGCGCCGCCTGGGCCTACGTCGTGCTCGGCTGGGGCGGCTACTGGGCGTGGGATCCGGTCGAGAACGCGGCCTTCATGCCCTGGCTCACCGCGACGGCGTACCTGCACTCGGTGATGATCCAGGAAAAGAAGGACATGCTGAAGGTTTGGAACATGGCGCTCGTGATCCTCACGTTCGCGCTGACCATCTTCGGCACGTTCTTGACGCGCTCGGGCGTGATCTCGTCGGTGCACTCGTTCACGCAGTCCGGCATGGGCCCGTTCTTCATGGGCTTCCTGCTGGTGATCTTGACGATCTCGATCGGCCTACTGATCTGGCGCCTGCCGCTCCTGAAGAGCCGCAACGAGCTCGAGTCGGTCTTCTCGCGCGAGGCGACCTTCCTGCTGAACAACCTGATCCTGGTGGGCATCGCGTTCACGGTGTTCTGGGGCACCGTGTTCCCGGTGCTCTCCGAGTGGGTGCGCGGCGTCAAGATCACGGTCGGACCGCCGTTCTTCAACAAGGTCAACGCCCCGCTCGGCGTGGCACTCGTCTTCCTCATGGGCGTCGGCCCGGTGATCGCGTGGCGCAAGGCCACCGCGAAGAGCCTGTGGCGCAGCTTCGCCGCACCCATGGGGACCGGACTCGTGGTCGGTGCGCTGGCGTTCGCGCTCGGCGCACGCAACTTCTACGCGGTGCTGGCGTTCTCCGTCGCCGCCTTCGCCCTCGCGACGGTGTGGATCGAGTTCTGGCGCGGCATGCGCGTCCGCCAGGCGATGCTCGGCGAGAAGCCATGGACCGCGCTGTCCCGGCTGATCGGCAAGAACCGGCGCCGCTACGGCGGCTACGTCGTGCACGTCGGCATCGTGATGATCTTCGTCGGCATCGTCGCCTCGTCGGTCTTCAAGCTGGAGGTGCAGCGCTCCATGAAGGTCGGCGACAGCGTGTCGCTCGGCGGCTACACGGTGCGCTACGACGGCATCCACCAAGAAAGCGACGCCCACGTCGACAGCACCTATGCGCTGGTGTCGGTGTGGGACGGCGAGGGCCCCGCTGCCGTGCGGGTCGGCGAGGTGCGGCCGGAGAAGCGCTTCTACAAGAAGCCCAAGCAGCCCACGACCGAGGTCTCGATCTGGTCGACGCTCGGCGAGGACCTCTACGTCGTGCTCGGCAGCTACGACCCGCAGTCGCAGCTGGCCGTCTTCCAGGTGTTCGTCAACCCCATGATCGCCTGGATGTGGATCGGCGGCGTGGTCCTGGCGCTCGGCACCGCCGTCTGCATGTGGCCCTCGTACACCGAGCGCACGGTCGCGGTGTCGGCGCGCGTGCCCGCCGGGTCGCGGCCGGCGTGACGGAGACGGCGACGACCTCCCCGCTTCGAGATCGGCGCACGCGTGCGCACGGGTCGCTCGTCGCGATGCTGGTCGCACTGATCGCGCTCGCCGGCGTCGCCGCGACCGTCGGCGCTCCGCGTGAGGCGCGCGCCGAGATCGCGACGCAGTACCAGACCGAGACCGATCTCACCTGTCAGTGCGGCTGCGGCCTCACCGTCCACTCGTGCAACCATCTGAACTGCGGCTCGGGCATCCCGCTCAAGAAGGAGATCGCCGAGCAGATCGCGACCGGGAAGTCGCGCGAGGAGATCCTGTCGTACTTCACTGCGAAGTACGGCGAGAAGATCCTCTCGTCGCCGACCACGACCGGCTTCAACATCGCCGCGTGGACCGTACCGTTCGTCGTGATCGCGCTGGGCGGGCTGATCATCGGCGTCGTGCTGGTGCGCTGGCGACGCGCGACCGACGTGCCCGCCGTTCCGGCGACGGCCACGCCGACCACCGATCCCACCCTGCGGGCGAAGCTCGAGCGCGAGCTCGACGAGCTCGAACGGCGCTCCTGAGGAATCCCGTGCTGGTCACCGCCATCGGCCTCGCCATCGTGCTGCTCGCGGCGTTCTTCGTCGCCTGGCCGCTTCTCGGCGACGCTCCCGCGACGCCGGTCGCCACCGTCGACACGCGCGAGGGGACGCCGGAGCACGACAAGGAGCAGGCGCTGCTCGCGATCCGCGAGGCCGACTTCGACCACCGCACCGGCAAGCTCTCCGACGACGATTACGCGGCCCTGCGCGCCGAGCTCGAGACGCGCGCGCTGAATGCGATGGCGGCAATCGAGAGCGCGAGCGCGTTGCACCCGGTCACGTCGACCCAGACGGCCGCGCCATCGAGCGGTGCCGCGAACGCCGCCACGCAACCCACGCGCGGTGGCGGCGAGCCGGCCGGCTTCTGTCCCGCGTGCGGTGTCCGCTTCGCGCGCGACGCCCGATTCTGTTCCGGCTGCGGCAAGAAATTGCCCGCAGCCCCGCAACGCGGCCGCCGCCGCGCCTGAGCAGGAGCTCTCTCCCTTGAGCGACGAGACGCAGAACCCCACTCCAGCCGCGCCCACCGCCCCATCGGCGGCACCGACGCCCACGACGAGCGAGATCACGATCGACGACTTCCTGCGCGTCGACCTGCGCGTCGGCACGATCCGCAAGGCCGAGCCGCATCCCAACGCCGATCGTCTCGTGGTCCTGGCGGTCGATCTCGGCGAGGAGCAGGAGCGTCAGCTCGTCGCCGGCATCCGCGCGCACTACGAGCCCGAGTCGCTGGTCGGCAAGCAGATCGTGGTGGTCGCGAACCTGAAGCCGGCCAAGCTGCGCGGCGTGGAGAGCCGCGGCATGATCCTCGCGGCGAGCGACGAGTCCGGCGTTCACGTGCTCGCGCCCGATGCGCCGACGGCGCCGGGGTCGAAGGTCAAGTAAACTCTCAAATTGAGAGAGGGGCGCCGCCCCTCTCCTCCACGCGGCAAAGCCGCGCGGAGCCTCCTCACCCCGCTCGGCGCTCGCCTTGGGCTCGTGTGCGCGAGCCGTACCTGGTCTACGCGGCCTTCCGCAGCAGGCCGCTGTGGCGCAGGAGTGCCTCGGTCGTCGGCGCGCGGCCGCGAAACGCCGCGAAGACCTCCATCGGATGCCGGCTGCCGCCCAGCGCCAGCACCGTGTCGCGGAAGCGGCGTCCGGTTCGCGCGATCGCCGCGGGATCGTCGAGCCCCGCTTCCTCGAACGCGCCGAACGCGTCCGCGGACAGGACCTCCGCCCATTTGTAGCTGTAGTAGCCCGCCGCATAGCCGCCGCCGAAGATGTGCGTGAAGCCGCACAGGAAGCGATCCTCGGCCAGCGGCGGGATCGTCGTCGTCTTCGCGGCGATGCGGTGCTGCACGTCGAACGGCGTCTCGCGGCCGTCGGGATCGTATCCATGGTGCAGCGCGAGATCCGTCAGCGCGAAATAGAGCTGGCGCAGCATGTCCGACCCGGCACGGAACGTCCGCGACGCCTCGATCTTGCGGAACGTCGCCTCCGGCAGCTGCTCGCCGCTCTCGTAGTGCCCGGTGAGGCCGAGCAGCGTCTCGCGGTGGTAGCACCAGTTCTCCATGAACTGGCTCGGCAGCTCGACCGCGTCCCACTCGATGTTGCGGATCCCGGCCGCGAGCGGGCGCTCGACGTCGGTCAGCATGTGCTGCAGCCCGTGCCCGAACTCGTGGAACAGCGTGTTCACCTCGCCGAACGTCATCAACGACGGCTTGCCGTCGACCGGCGGGACCTGGTTGCAGATCAGGTACGCGACCGGACGCCGCCCCGGCGCGCGGCCGACGCACTCGTCCATCCATGCGCCGCCGCGCTTCTCGGCCGGGCGGCTGTACGGGTCGAGGAAGAACGCCGCGACTTCTGCACCCGCCTCGTCGAAGATGCGAAAGAAGCGGACGTCGGGGTTCCACACGGTGGTCTCGCCGTCCGCCGGACGAACCGTCAAGCCAAAGAGGCGGCCGGTGAGCGCGAATAACCCGTCGAGCACGCGCGGCAACGGGAAGTACGGCCGCAGCTCCTCGTCGGTGTAGGCGAAGCGGCTCTCGCGCAGGCGCTCCGACCAGAACGCGACGTCCCACGGGCGCAGGTCGTCGGCCTCCGGTGCGCCGGCCTCGCGCGCGAGCACACGCAGCTCCTCCACGTCGCGCTCGGCCGCCGGATGCGACGCCGCGCGCAGCTCCTCGAGCATCTGCTCGACCGCCTCGACGCTCGGCGCCATCTTGCTCGCGAGGCTGAGGCGCGCGTAGCTTTCGAAGCCGAGCAGCCGCGCCTCCTCGCGTCGCAGGCGCAGGATCTGCTGCAGGAGCGGCGTGTTGTCGAGCTCGCCTTCGCTCGCCCGCGTCACGTAGGCGCGGTAGAGGCGCTCGCGCAGGTCGCGGCGGCGACCGTGCTGCAGGAACGGCACGTAGCTCGGCCCGTCGAGCGTGATCCGCCACGGACCGTCCGCCGCGGTCGCGCCGTCCTCGCCCGCTTGACGCGCGGCCTGGGCGGCGAGCTCGAGCGAGCTCTGCGGCAGTCCCGCGACGTCGTCTCGCCCGGTGAGCGTCAGCGAGAACGCCTTCGTCGCGTCGAGCACGTGGTTGCTGAACCTGGTCGCGCACTCCGCGAGCTCCGCCTGGATCGCGTTGAAGCGCTCCTGCTCGGCGGGCGCGAGCCCGACACCGGACAGCTCGGCATCACGCACGAGCGACGTCACGATGCGCTGCTGGGTCGCATCGAGACTCGGCCAGTCGGGCCCGTCGCGCAGCGCCTTGAGCGCACGATAGACCGGCTGGCTCTGCCCGACGCGCAACGAGAAGGTCACCACGTCGGGCTGCACCGTCTCGTGCGCCTGGCGCAGGGCGTCGCTGTTCTTGACGCCCATCAGGTGACCGACGGTTCCCCAGGCAAGACCCAGACGGTCGTTCAGATGCTCCAGCGGCTCGACCACCGCGTGCCAGCTCGGGGCTGCGGTCTGCTCGAGGCGGGCGAAGTCCTGCTCGAGCTCGGCAAGGAGCTGCTTGATGCCCGGGACGACGTGCTCGGGCTGGATCAGATCGAAGCGCGGCAGTCCGCCTGCGTGCAGGAGGGGATTCTTCGCCGCGGAATCGGTGCTGTTTGGCATGTCTCGACGAGTAACAGATCCTCCGGCAGAGCCGGAGGCATTGAAAACGCGTGAGCCGCTCAAAGCGGCTTGGTTAGGAGCCGC
>JAIEPK010000222.1 GCA_019749875.1 Candidatus Binatia bacterium
GCTCTTCCGATCTAGAGGAATTTTCAAATGAAAAGGCTGTAGAATACCCTAAACACACTCCTGCTTTTTGAGTTCACACTCGCAGAGCACAATGAATTGCGGATGGAAGACAATGTCCACTCCACAGATTACAGAATACACACAGATGCCCATACAACATAGACTTCTTCCTTCACAGGACCCTCTTTGCATCGAGGCCAGGGGGGGGGGGGGGGCGGGGGCGGGGGCCCGGGGGGGGGGGGGGGGGTCCGCTCCCCCCCCCCACCCCTCTCATGCCGAGCGCGCGATCACGTCGAGCCACGGATCGAACAGCAGCCCCGTCGCGCGTTCCGCCGCCCGGCACGCGCGACGTACCACGCGCTTGACGCGCTCCTCCTCGCGCACCGCGAACGGCCGCGTCTGCGCGTCCGCGAGGCGCAGGATCGTGTCGCCGCGCACGTGCGTGCAGGCGAAGCCGTGCGCCTCGAGCAGGTCGCTCAGCGACTCCGGCGTGTAGCCCGTCAAGTAGGGGAACGAGACGAAGTTGTCGTACGCCTGCGCGCACAGCACGCGGTGCAGACGACGCGTCGACGGTGCCCGCTGGCGCAGCGCCAGGCAGGCGGTCTCGAAGCGCCCGTTCGGGACGCGCAGCACCAGCAGCCCGCCCGGAGCGAGCAGCGCACGCACGCGATCGAGCACCGCCGCGGGCGCGCCGAGCTGATCGAAGGTGCTCCAGATGAACACCGCCGCGAAGCCGGGCTCGAGATCGAGCTCCAGCACGTCGCCGCACCGTACGTCGAAGCCGCGCGCGCGAACGTAGCGCGCGGTCTCCTCGCCGACGTCGACACCGAGGGCTCGCCAGCCGCGCTCGCCCGCCGCACGCAGGAAGCCGCCGACGAAGCTGCCGATCTCGAGCACGCGCGCGCCGCGCCCGAGGGCCGAGAGCTGCGGCGCGAGCGCGTCGAGCTTGGCCGCGAAGAAGGCGTCCTGGTTCTCCGCCAGGGCATCGAGGGTCTCGCGTCCGTACTCGTCTTCGGCGTAGGTCTCCGCCACCTCGTCCGGTGACGGCCGCGGCACGCGCAGCACGGTGCCGCATGCCACGCACGCGACCACGCTGCAGGTCTCCGACTGCGTGAACGAGGCGCGGTCCTTCGCGTCGTCGCCGTCCGCGTCGCCGTCGCGGGCGGGCGCGCGGCGCGCCGCGTGGAAGCGCTCGAGCCAGCGCTGCTCGGCCGCGACGTCGCCGGCGGTCAACAGGATCCGGCCGCCGCTGCCGCCGCAGGCGAGGCAGTCGGAGCGCTCGCGTGTGAGGTCGCGCGTCGGGACGTCGGCCGAGGCGAGCTCGGGCGGCATGCTGGGCAAAGCCATCGCGCGGCCCCGGAGCAACTTTCGTGCTGGCCGCGGAGTGCGCGCGGGCGCGGACGGCGCGGAAGCCGGGCGGCAGAATGTACCGGTGGCTCGCGTCGCGGATGTACCTCGTACAGCGCCGAGCGATCGCGGCGCCCCGCCGGGCATTGGTGCGCCGCAGATGCCGGGCGACGCACGTCGATCCGATCACCCCCGGCGCGGCCCGAGCGCTCTTCGCTGGTCGGGCATGTCGCCAACGGCTGCCCCCGAGACGTCGAACGGTGCAAGCCGGCGGCTCCGGCCTGCACGTTTCGCTTGCTCTGCGCGGCCGCATGGGGATACGCGCTTCTCGTCCGCCTCGACACGATTCACGCAGGAGCGCGCGATCGCACGCTTTGGCCGTCGATGGCAGCAACGAAGGGAGAGGAAAAGCCATGCGCGTTTCAGCGATCGCCCTCATCTCGTCGGTCCTGCTCGCGACCACGGCGGCGGCGAGCGACCACCCGATCGCGGGAGCCGAGCTGCGCGTCAATCGCAATGCGCGCGGCATGGAGCGCCTGGTGTTCTCGTCGCGCGACGTGCTGCCGCTTCCGGCGCCCGGCAGCCCGGACGATCCCGTGACCGGCAGCCCCGGCGGAGCCACGATCGAGCTCTTCTCTCGCGGTGCTGTCGCCAGGGTCGCTTTCGTCGCGCCGCGGGACGCGAGCGATTACGGCTGGCGCACCTACACGCAGCGCTATCAGTTCGGGCACAAGGCCGCGCCGGACGCAGTGTCCGCTCTCTCGACGATCAGCCTGCACGCCAAGCGCGGACTTCGGATCGGCGGCAAGCGCGCCGGGCTGGCGCTCGACGGCCACGAGGGCGGCGTGGGGATCCGGATCACGCTGGGTGCGACCCGCTACTGCGCGCTGTTCGCGCCGGCGACCGTCAAGCGCGACCAGCCCGGGTCGTTCTTTGCCAGGGAAGCGTCGGCGGCGGCGCTGGCCGATTGCTCGGACGCCTCGCTCGTGCCGCCGCCGTCGCCGACCGGCGAATGCGGTGATGGCGTCATCGACCCGGGCGAGCAGTGCGACGGCGCGGCGCTCGGCGTCTGCGGCGACGTGGGCGGCGCCTGCGGCGAGCCCGGCTTCTCGAACGAGTGCACTTGCTGCTCGGCGAACGGCGAGATGGTCACCCTGCTCGGCTGCTGCAATCCGTCCTCGGTCGCGATCTCCTACGGACCGGCCGGCGGCGGACAGTGCACGCCGCTGCGCTGCGATGCACCGTTCACCTGCGGCTCGGGGGCCGAGTGCCTGCCCAGCGGAGACTGCTGCAGCCTGCCGGCGAATCCTTGCTTGTTCACGCTCACGGGCCAGGCGCTCCAGCCGTGCTGCGAGGGCTCCGTGTGCGAGCGACCGGACGCATCGGGGTTCTTCCTCACCTGCTGCGTTGCGCAGGGAGGCTCGTGCGCCCAGGATCAGGCGTGCTGCAGCGGGTCCTGCTCCGGGTCCGGCACTTGCGATTGACGAGCATGCGGCACCGCCGGACCAGACGTTCGAGCGGCGAGACTGCGGTGGTGCAGGTCCCGCGCGAGCGACGGCCGATCCGGTGCCGCTCTCGTCCGCGACCTCCGGGCGCTCACCCGTCGCGGCGCAGCGGTCGGTACTTGATGCGGTGCGGCTGGTCGGCGTCCTTCCCGAGGCGGCGCTTCTTGTCCTCCTCGTAGTCCTGGTAGTTGCCGGCGAACCACTCGACGTGGCTGTCGCCCTCGAACGCCAGCATGTGCGTCGCGATGCGGTCGAGGAACCAGCGGTCATGGCTGATGACGACGGCGCAGCCCGCGAACTCGAGCAGAGCCTCTTCGAGCGCGCGCAACGTGTCGACGTCGAGGTCGTTGGTCGGCTCGTCGAGCAGCAGCAGGTTGCCGCCGCGCTTGAGCAGCTTCGCGAGGTGGACGCGGTTGCGCTCGCCGCCGGACAGGCTGCCGACCTGCTTCTGCTGGTCGGAGCCGCGGAAGTTGAACCACGCGCAGTAGGCGCGCGAGGCCACCTCGCGCTTGCCGAGCAGGATCTTGTCCTGGCCGTCGGAGATCTCCTCCCAGACGGTCTTCTTGCCGTCGAGCGCGTCGCGCGACTGGTCGACGTAGGCGAGCGACACGGTCTCGCCGATGCGCAGCGTGCCGGAGTCGGGCTTCTCCTGGCCGACGATCATGCGGAACAGCGTCGTCTTGCCGGCACCGTTCGGACCGATCACGCCGACGATGCCGCCGGGCGGCAGCTTGAAGCTCAGATCGTCGATCAGCAGGCGATCGCCGAACGCCTTCGAGAGATGATCGGCCTCGACCACGACGTTGCCGAGCCGCGGCCCGGGCGGGATCGAGATCTCGGCCGTGGTCTCCTTCTTGGCCTGGCCCTCGGCGAGCAACGCCTCGTACGCTGCGAGACGGGCCTTGCTCTTCGCCTGGCGCGCGCGCGGCGACATGCGCACCCACTCGAGCTCGCGCGACAGCGTGCGCTGACGTGCCGACTCCTGCTTCTCCTCCAGCGCGAGACGCTTCTGCTTCTGGTCGAGCCAGGACGAGTAGTTGCCCTCCCACGGAATGCCGCGGCCACGGTCGAGCTCGAGGATCCAGCCGGCGACGTTGTCGAGGAAGTAGCGATCGTGCGTGACGGCGACGACGGTCCCCTTGTACTCGGCGAGGAAGTGCTCGAGCCACGCGACGGACTCGGCGTCGAGGTGGTTGGTCGGCTCGTCGAGCAGCAGCAGGTCGGGTGACTGGAGCAGCAGGCGGCAGAGCGCCACGCGGCGGCGCTCGCCGCCGGACAGGTGCGCCGTGCCCTCGTCGGGCGGCGGGCAGCGCAGCGCGTCCATCGCGATCTCGACCGTGCGGTCGAGCTCCCAGGCGTTCGCCGCGTCGATCTTGTCCTGCAGCGTCGCCTGCTCGGCGAGGAGCTTCTCCATCGCCTCGTCGGACATCGGCTCGGCGAAGGCGTTCGAGATCTCCTCGAAGCGCGTCAGCAGAGCGCGCGTTTCGGCGACGCCCTCGTCGACGATCTCGCGCACGGTCTTGTCGGGGTCGAGCTGCGGCTCCTGCGGCAGGTAGCCGACGCTGTAGCCGGTGCTCAGCCGGGCCTCGCCCGAGAACTCCTTCTCGATGCCGGCCATGATCCTGAGCAGCGTGCTCTTGCCGGCGCCGTTCAGGCCGAGGACGCCGATCTTGGCGCCGTGGTAGAAAGAGAGCGAGACGCCGTCGACCACCACGCGATCGGGGGGGTAGACCTTGCGCAGATCGCGCATCGTGAAGATGAAGTTCTGTGCCACGGGCGTCTCGTTAGCGGACGCTCGCCGGTTGGGCACGTCGCGCGCGCGGTACTTGCCTCTGCGGGCCGAACGTTGCAGAGGACCGACAGGGACATCGGAGGGCCGTCCGTATGGAAGCAACTTCCGAGATGGCAGCCGCCCGGTCGCGGCGGCATGCGCGAGCGGTGCTCGAGCGGATCTTCGGGCAGGCCGAGCCCGGCCTGCGCTACCGCCTGTGGGACGGCAGCGAGGGCGCGGTCGGACGTCCCGACGGCTCGTTCACGCTGGTGATCCGCGATCGCGAGACGTTTCGCGAGACGTTCGGCAGCAACGACACCAAGGTCATGGCCGAGGCCTTCATCGACGATCGCCTCGACTGCGACGGCGACCTGTTCGCCGCGCTGCGCGTCGCGAACCAGCTGGAGGACCTGAGGCTCGGCTGGCTCGACAAGATCCAGCTCTACATGGAGCTGCGCGGCGTATGACGCCAACCACCGGCGCGTGGGACGCAATCGTCGTCGGCGGCGGTCCCGGCGGCTCGGCCGTGGCGTGGCGTCTCGCGCGCGGGGGCGCGCGCGTGCTCGTGATCGACGCCGCGCGCTTCCCCCGGCCGAAGCTCTGCGCCGGCTGGGTGACACCGGCGGTGTGGCGCGCGCTCGAGATCGACCCCGCCCGCTACCCGCTCACGATCCAGCCGTTCTCCGACGCGACCATCGAGCTCGACGGCGAAGTCCTCGAGACCAGCTGGGACCGGATCGTCAGCTACGGCATCATCCGGCGCGAGTTCGACGAGCACCTGCTGCGACGCGCGGAGCAGAGCGGCGCGGTCATCCGCGATGGCGTGCGCGTGACCGGCGTCGTGCGCGGCGCGGGCGGCGTCCGCGTCGATACCGACGGCGAGAGCTTCACCGCACCGATCGTCGTCGGCGCGGGCGGCCACCACTGCCCCGTCGCGCGCGCTCTCGGCGAGATCGCCGACGGCGAGGCGGTCGTCGTGACGCGAGAGAGCGAGACGCGCGTCGGCACGGACCTCCTGCGCGAGCTCACGAAGCGCTGCGGCACGCCCGAGCTCTTCGCCGAACCCGACTTCCGCGGCTACGGCTGGTACTTCACGAAGGGCGACTTCCTGAACGTCGGCATCGGCTGCCTCGGAGACGGGAAGGATCTGCGCACCGGGGGCGGTTCTGGCCGCGACCTCCACCGCCGCTTCGACGCGATGATGGCGCGCCTGCGCGCCGACGGACGCCTGCCCGCGGGCCTCGAGCTCGAGCCGTTCCGCGGCCACGCCTACGCCGTGCGCATCGACCACCCACGGCGCGCCGCAGGCGACGGCTTCCTGCTGGTCGGCGACGCCGCCGGGCTCGCGCGCGGCGTGAGCGGCGAAGGCATCGGGCCCGCGGTCGAGAGCGGCGTGCTCGCGGCGGACGCGATCCTGGAAGCGAACAGCAGCGCAGCCACGCGCTACGCCGTCGCAATCGCGGCGCGCTTCGGCAGCGGACGCCCCGGCGTCGCGGGGCGCTTGCTTGGCGGCCTGCCGCACGCGGTGACCGAGACGCTCGCACGCACCATCTGCCGTGCGCCGTGGCTCAGGCGGCGCCTCGTCTTCGAGGGCGCCTTCGGCATGGAATGAGAGGAACGAAGGAGCGAACCATGACGTCCACCGACCGTCGCAGCCTCGACGCACAGGCCATCGAGCACCACTACGACCTGTCGAACGACTTCTACGCCCTCTTCCTCGATCCGCTGATGGTCTACACCTGCGCGTACTACCGCACGCCGGAGACGACCCTCGCGCAGGCGCAGGCAGACAAGCTCGACCTCGTGTGCCGCAAGCTCCGGCTCGCGCCCGGCGAGCGCTTCCTCGACGTCGGCTGCGGCTGGGGCAGCCTCGCGATCTGGGCCGCCAAGCACTACGGCGTGCAAGCGCTCGGCGTGACGCTGTCGCGCGAGCAGGTGGCGTACGCGAAGGCGTGGATCGCCCGCGAGGGGCTCGAGCACCTGTGCCGCGTCGAGCACCGCGACTACCGCGATCTGGTGACCGAGGACAGCTTCGACAAGATCTCCGCGATCGGCATCATCGAGCACGTCGGGATCGCCAACTACCGCGCGTATTTCGAAGAGATCTACGGCCTGCTCCGGCCGGGCGGCCTGTTCCTCAACCACGGCATCACGCGCAACCACTACTGGGAGCGCACGCCGCAGTGGGACTTCCTGGTCGAGCACGTCTTCCCCAACGGCGAGCTCGACACGGTGAGCCACATCTCGACCGTGCTCGAGGAAGCACGCTTCGAGATCAGCGACGTCGAGTGCCTGCGCGAGCACTACGCCCGCACGTGCCGCGCCTGGGCGGAGCGCCTGCTCGCCCATGCCGAGCACGCGATCGCCCTGGTCGGCAAGCGCAAGTACCGCACCTGGCTCCTGTACCTGCACTCTTCCGCGGTCGGCTTCGAGCAGGCGAGCATCGGGCTGCACCAGATCGTGGCCCTGCGGCGCGACCCGAGCGTGCGCGGCGTGCCGACCACGCGGGAGTCGATCTACACCGAGACGCCGGCGCGCATCCCGGGCCGCGCGGCGTAGCGCGCCGGGCGGCGGGTCATGCTTCGCGGCGCCGCGTCGCGCCCGGCGACGCAGCGCGCGCCGCGGCAATGCGCGTGCCGGCTCGAGAGCACCCCTTCTTCCACTTGATGGAGCAGCCGATGGTCGGCAGCTGCTCCGCCGCGGGACGCTTGCCCGCCAGCAGCGCCTCGATGGCGGCGGCGAGGTCGCGGCGGGTGACGTTCGCGGGCTCCTTCCAGCTGTCGTCGATGCGGCCGTGGTAGGCGAGGCGCCGGGCCCGGTCGTAGACGTAGATGTCCGGCGTGCACACGGCGCCGAAGGCGCGTGCGACCTGCTGCGTCTCGTCGATCAGGTACGGAAAGCCGTAGCCCTTCGTGCGCCAGCGCTCCGCGAGCTGCGCCGGGGCGTCGTCGGGATAGTCGGTCGGATCGTTCGAGCAGATGCCGACCAGCTGCACCGAGCGCCCCTCGAACTCCTTGCGGAGCGCGATGATCCGGTCCTCGACCGCCTGCACGTACGGGCAGTGGTTGCAGAGGAACAGCACCACCAGGACGTCGGCGGTGAAGCCGTCGCGCGTGTGACGTGCGCCGTCGACGCCCTTCAGGGCGAAGTCCGGACACGCGATCCCGGCCGGCAGGGCCTCCGATTCGAGCAGCACCATGGCGCCGACGATAGGGATCGGGCCACGGGGAGACAACGGGGTGGGCGTCCTTCGGCACGCGGATCGTGCGCCGGCGGGCGTGGCCACTCGCGTCGGACGACGCACGGGTCCGGCGCGGATTCCTTCCTCGCGATCGAACGACTGCGCCCCGTTGACAGACGGCACCACGTGCTTACCTCGACGACGTCTCAAACAAGAGTTCGACGGGCCCAGCGCGGGTCCGCACAGGAAAGGCAAAGGAGAGCACGCCATGACGTTGACGCACTTCACCCATCCCTTCGGACGGAACCCGTGGCGCGAGTTCGGTCGCATGCAGGCCGAGGTGGAGCGCCTGTTCGACCACGCGCGCGCACGCCACAACGACTCGTACGCACCGGGGTTCCCGGCCGTGAACCTGTGGACCTCGGAGGACGAGGTCGTGATCACGGCCGAGTTGCCCGGCATCGACCCCGACAAGATCGACATCGCGGTCCTCGACGACACCGTGACGCTGAGCGGCACGCGCGCCTCCGAGGACGTTCCCGAGGGTGCGGTGATCCACCACCGCGAGCGCGGCTTCGGCGAGTTCTCGCGCAGCTTCCGCGTCCCGTTCCGCATCGACGCGAGCGGCGTCGACGCCCGCTACCAGCACGGCGTCCTCGAGGTGAAGCTGCCCAAGGCCGCCGAGGATCGGCCGCGCAAGGTCCCGGTCCTCACCGCCTGAGAACGACGCGAACGACGACATCGAGGGAGAGCACGAGATGAACACCAACACCGCACAGGATCTGCAGAAGCAGGAGACCCAGCTGCCGCAGCGCGCCGAGCGCCAGCGCCCGCGTCCGTACGCGGCGCCGCGCGTCGACGTCTACGAGACCAAGGACGCCTACCAGGTCGTCGCCGACGTCCCGGGCGTGAGCGAGAGCTCGCTGGAGATCACGGTCGAGAAGGACACGCTCACGATCGAGGCGCCGGTCGAGCCGACGCGACGCGAGCACCGGCTGCGCCTCGCCGAGTCGGTCGGCGGCGGCTTCCTGCGGACGTTCGCGCTGCCGGACGGCATCGACCGCGACCGCATCTCGGCAACGGTACGAAGCGGCGTCCTGCGCTTGACCCTGCCGAAGAGCGAGACGATGCGGCCGCGCAAGATCGTCGTTCAGCCGGGTGCCTGAACGCCCACCTCACGTGACGGAGAGACGACGGCCGGCGGCGACGCCGGCCGTCACTCCTTGGGCGGCCCGTTCGCGATCAGCTCGAGCAATGCCGCCTCGTCGATGACCGGCACGTTCAGCTTGCGTGCCTTGTCGAGCTTGCCGCCGCCCGCCTCGCCCGCGACCAGGTAGCTGGTCTTCGCGCTGACCGAGCCGGTGACCTTGCCGCCCGCGGCGCGGATCATCTCGGACGCCTGCTCGCGACCGTAGGTCGGGAGCGTGCCGGTGATGACGAAGACGAGCCCGTCGAGCGGCCTCGGTCCGCCCTCACCCGCCGGCGCGCGCTCCTCGACCATGCGCACCCCGGCCGCGCGCAGCTTCTCGACGATGCGCCGGTTGTGCGGATGCGAGAACCACTCGATCACGCTCTCGGCGAGGATCGGGCCGATGCCGGTGATGCCGGCGAAGTCGTCCGCGGTCGCATTCTCGAGCGCATCGAGCGAGCCGAAGTGCTCGATCAGGTTCTGCGCCACGACCTCGCCCACGCCCCGGATGCCGAGTGCGGTGAGCACCCGCCACACCGGCCGCTCCTTCGCTGCCGCGATCGCGGCGACCAGCTTGTCGATGCGCTTCTGCTGGAAGCCGGGCATGCCTTCCAGATCGCCCGCCGTGATCGAGAAGATGTCGGCGACGTCCCGCAGCAGCCCCCCCTCGACGAATTGCTCCGCCTGGCGGATGCCGAAGCCGTCGATGTCCATGGCCCCGCGCGACACGAAGTACTCGACCGAGCGCACGAGCTGCGCGGGACAAGCCGAGTTCACGCAGTAGGTCGCGACCTCGTCCTCTTGCTTGACGACCTTCTCGCCGCACGCCGGACAGTGCGCCGGCAGCTCGAAGACGCGCTCCGCGCCCGTGCGCAGGTCGGGCACGGAGCGCAGCACCTGCGGGATGACCTCCCCGGCGCGCTTGACGACCACGTGATCGCCGATGCGGATGTCGCGCTCGCGGATGTAGTCGGCGTTGTGCAGCGTCGCGTTGCGCACGATCACGCCGCCGATCTGCGCCGGCTCGAGCTCGGCGAACGGCATCAGGACACCCGTACGTCCGACGTTGACGCCGATCGCGTTGAGCTTGGTCACGACCTCCGTCGACGGGAACTTGTAGGCCACCGCCCAGCGCGGCGCGTTGCCGACCGCACCGAGACGCTCCTGGACGGCGCGCTCGTCGATCTTGATGACCAGCCCGTCGGTCTCGTACGGCAGCGCGTCGCGGCGCTCCGGCCAGGCGGCACAGAACGCCGCCACGTCGTCGATCGTCTCCAGACGGGCGCACTCGGGCGCGACCGGAAAGCCGAGCCGGCGCAGCAGATCGAGCGCCTCCCATTGCGACTGCAGCGTGCCACCGCTCCAGCGGTCGAGCCGCACGATCTGGTACGCCCACAGGCGCAGCGGGCGCGTCGCCGTCACCGCGGGATCGAGCTGGCGCAGCGAGCCCGCCGCGAAGTTGCGCGGGTTCGCATAGACCTTCTCGCCGCGCGCCGCCTGCTCCTCGTTGAAGCGCACGAACGCCTCGCGCTCCATGTACACCTCGCCACGCACGACGAGGCGCTCGGGCGCCGTCGTCTTGCCGCCATCGACCGGGATCGCGAGCGGGATGGTCTGCACCGTGCGCAGGTTCGCGGTCACGTCCTCGCCGACCTCGCCGTCGCCGCGTGTCGCGCCGACCAGGAACCGGCCGTGGTCGTAGTGCAGCAGCACCGACAGCCCGTCGATCTTCGGCTCGACCACGAACGACAGCTCCGTCCCCTGCGGCAGCAGCTTGAGCGCGCGCTCGTGCCAGGCGCGCAGCTCCTCTTCGCCGAAGACGTTGCCGAGGCTCAGCATCGGCTCGGGATGGCGCTGCTTCCGGAAGCGCTCCTGCGCGACCCCGCCGACCCGCTGCGTCGGCGAGTCCGCCGTCTTGAGCTCGGGGTGCGCGGCCTCGATCTCCTTCAGCTCGCGCAGCAGCGCGTCGAACTCGGCGTCGGTGATCTCCGGATCGTCGAGGACGTGGTAGCGGTAGTTGTGGTGGTGCAGGGCCGCGCGCAGGATCGAAGCACGCGCCGCGGGAGACGTCGCCGACTTCACACCTTGGAGTCTCCGCCGCCGCCCTGCAGGCGGTCGAGGATGCGCTCGACGTCCTGTGCGAGACCGTCGTCGCCGCTGGTGTCGAGGCCGCGCAGGGTCGGGATCGCGTCGGGGCCGACACGCCCCAGCGCGGCGATCGCGGCGCGCTTGACGCGCCGGTCGGGATCGTCGAGGGCCTGCTGCAGTGCCGGGATCGCCGTCGGCCCGAGGAGCCCGAGCGAGGTCGCGGCGTTCTCGCGCACGTAATGATCCGGGCTCGCGAGCGCGCCTTGCAGCGCGGGCACCGCCGGCGGCCCGAGCGCGATCAGGGCCAGCGTCGCCGGGTCGCGGACGACGGTCTTCCGGTCGGCGACGGCGCGCGCCAGCAGCGGCAGCGCGACCGGTCCCATGCGCACCAGCGCTTGCGTCGCCGCGGCACGCACGTCGGGCGACGCGTCGTCGAGCCCCCTGCCGAGCACGGGCAACGCCGCTGCCCCCAGCGCCGGCAGCGCCTCCACGGCCCGGCGACGCGCGTACACGTCGCCGAGCAGCAGCGCGTGCTCGAGATCCCCCGTAGGGGCGTCGCGGGCGTCGTCGACGGCGGGTCGGCAGGCGGCGAGCAGCAGCACGAGGAGCAGGCCGCCGGCGCGCGCACGCCTCGCGCAACTCCACTTCCCTGCACCGCCGATCGAGCCCCGCATCGTCCCATGGGGTTTGCACGAGCAGGACGATGTGATCAACTCGACCCATCGTCACGTTGCGGCGCGCTGCACCATCGGTGGATCGCGCCACGTCGGACCTCGCGAGCTCGCCGTGCACTCGATCGGCGCACGCAGGGTCGGAGGGCCCCGGATGAGCGTATCCCGCATCCCCGCGAGCGCGTGTCGCGCCGATCACCGCGCCGGTCGCCCGGAGGAACACGAGAGCGGCGCGTCCGACCCGCGCCGTTCCCTGCCGCGGCTGCTGCGCCTCGCCGTGAATCAATCGAGCACCGAGACCTTCGCCGTCTCGGTCGCGCAGGGCCTCGCGCACCACCCGCGCCGCCTGCACTGCCGCTACCTGTACGACGCCGCCGGGTCGGCACTCTTCGAACGCATCACCGAGCAGCCCGAGTACTACTTGACGTCGGCCGAGGCGTCGTTGCTGGCGCGCCATGCGCGCCGCATCCGCCAGCTCGTGGGCCCTTCGGCTCTGGTCGAGCTCGGCGCGGGGACCTCGGCGAAGACGCGCCACCTGCTCGACGCCTGGAGCGGCGCCGATCCGGGCTCGACCTACCTCGCGGTCGACATCTGCGAGCCGGTGGTCGTCGCCGCCGGCGAGGCGCTGCGCCGCGAGTACCCGCGCCTGGACGTGCGCGGCATCGCAGGATCGTACGAGCAGGCGCTGCCGTGGCTCGCATCGCTCTCGCCGGTGACGCTCGCGTTTCTCGGCAGCACGATCGGCAACTTCGACGATCCCGAGCTCGACGACTTCCTCGCGCGCGTCGCCGCGAGCCTCGCTCCGGGCGACCACTTCCTGCTCGGCGTCGACCTCATCAAGGACGTCGCCACGCTGGAAGCCGCCTACGACGACGCAGCCGGCGTGACCGCGTGCTTCACGCGCAACCTGTTCGCACGCATGAACCGCGAGCTCGGCACGACGATCGACCTCGATGCGGTCGAGCACGTCGCGCACTACAACGAGCGCTGCGAGCGCATCGACATCTTCGCCCGCTTCCGGCGTGAAACGTGGGTCGACCTGCCGGCGCTCGGCGAGCGCTTCCGCATCGCGGCCGGCGAGACGATCCAGACCGAGATCAGCCGCAAGTTCCGCGCCGACGACATGATGCTGCGCGTGTCGCGTCACGGGTTCGCGCCGGTCGAGACCTTCACCGACGACGCGGGACGCTTCGCGTCGCTCCTGCTGCGACGTGAGCATGCGGCCGCGCGCTCGCCCGTCGCCCCGTGCGCCGATGCGGTGCACGCGCTCGAGGCGGGGCGCGTGCGCACGATGGAGCTCGTCGCACCGCTCGACGCGGCCGCCCTCGCACGCCAGCACAGCCCGCTCATGAGCCCGATCGTCTGGGACCTCGCGCACGTCGCCAACTTCGAGGAGCAGTGGACGGCGCGCGTGCGCGGCAGCGCCGCCGACGACGCGGCCGCGCGTGCGCAGCGCGACCAGGTCTACGACGCGATCCGCAACCCGCGCCGCACGCGCGCGGAGCTGCCGCTCCTGACGCACGACGAGAGCTTCGCGTACCTCGACCGCGTGCGTGCGCGGACGCGGTCGTGCCTCGAGGAGCTCGAGCGCGCGACCACCGAGCACGCGCTGCTGCGCGACGGCTACGTCTGGTCGATGCTCGCGCAGCACGAGGCGCAGCATCAGGAGACGATCCTGCAGACGATCCAGATCGCGGAGCTGCCGTACGAGAGCCACCTGCGCGACGACACCGACGCGCGCCGGCTGGTCGTTGCGCCGCACGCGCTGACGCGAACCATGGTCGTCGTTCCCGGCGGCGACTACACCATCGGCACCGACGACCGCCGTGCCGCGTACGACAACGAGCGACCGGCACACGAGGTCCGCGTCGCGCGCTTCCGCATCGACGCGGCGCCGGTCACCTGCGGCGCGTTCCGCGCCTTTGTCGACGACGGCGGCTACCGCCGCCGCGAGCTGTGGACGGACGACGGCTGGCAGTGGCTGCGTGACAGCGGCGTGCGCCATCCCGCGAGCTGGCTGCGGACCGGCGACGGCTGGGCGGAGCGCGCCTTCGGACGCGTCGTGCCCTTCGACCCCGTGCGTCCGGTCATCCACGTGTGCTGGTACGAGGCCGACGCGTACGCACGGTGGGCGGGCAAGCGGCTGCCGACCGAGCGCGAGTGGGAGGTCGCGGCCGCGATCGACCCCGAGCGCGGCATCGCGCGCCGCTACCCCTGGGGTGACGAAGCGCCGACGCGCGAGCACGCGAACCTCGACCAGCGGACGTTCCTGCCGCTGCCGGTCGGCGCCTATCCCGCGAGCCGCAGCTTCTTCGGCTGCGAGCAGATGATCGGCGACGTCTGGGAGTGGACGTCGAGCGACTTCGCCCCCTACCCCGGCTTCGTCTCGTTTCCCTACCGCGACTACTCCGAGGCCCACTTCGGGCAGGGCTACAAGGTGCTGCGCGGCGGCTCGTGGGCGACGCGCCCGGTCGCGATCCGCAACACGTTCCGCAACTGGGACCTGCCGCAGCGCCGGCAGATCTTCGCCGGCTTCCGTTGCGCGGCCGATGGATGAAGCGTCGTTCGCGCGCGACGCGCGCGGCTCGTCCGTGCACGAGCGACGCGGAGCGCGCGCGCGGACGCTCGCGGTGAGGCTGCGCGCGCTGCCCCTGCGCGTCCAGCGCGTGCACTGCGCGATCGCACCCGTGGCCGTGCCGTCCTATCCCGACGGCCCCCGCCCGAGCTCGACCCTGGTCCTCGAGGGCGGCGGCGCCATCGGACGCGGCGAGCACGTCGGCTGGAGCGACGACGTCCACACCGGCTTCGCCGCGCGCGTCGCGTCGCTGTCCCTCGACGCCTGCACGACCGTCGGCGAGACGAGCGCGCTCGCACGAGCCCGGCTCGATGGCTCGTACGATCGCGCCGCGCTCGAAGCGGCCGCGATCGACCTGGCGCTGCGTCAAGCAGCCACGGACCTGCCGACGCTCGCCGACGCGGCGCCGCAGCCGGTGCGCTACGTGCTGTCGTTCGAGCGCGTCGCCGATCCGGTCGCACGCGCGCGCCGCGAGCTTACGGCGAATCCCGACCTCGAGCTCAAGATCGATGCCGATCCCGGATGGAGCGACGCGGTGCTCGGTGCTCTCGCGGCGCTCGAGCGCGTCGCCGTGCTGGACTTCAAGCAGAGCGGTGGCCGCGCGGCATACCTGCGCGCGCACCGGCTCTTGCCGGACGTGCTGCTCGAGGATCCGCTGCCGGACGCGGCAGCGTGGCCGGCGTCGCTGTGCGCTCGGCTCGCGCTCGACGCGCCGATCACGTCGGCGGCGAGCGTCGCCGCGCTGACGAGCCGTCCCGCGGCGATCAACGTCAAGCCATCGCGCGTCGGCGGTGTGCTGGAAGCCCTCGACGTGGTCGCCGCGTGCGCCGAGCGCGGCATCGACGTCTACCTCGGCGGCATGTTCGAGGTCGGTGTGGGCCGCGTCCTCGTCCAGACGCTGGCGAGCCTGCTGAGCCCCGACGGGCCCAACGACGTGGCCCCGATCGGCCGCGCGGGAGAGATCCCGCCGCGACCGTCGCGGCTCGTCCCGCAGCCGCCGCCGGGCGGCGGAATCGCGAGCTGAGCCGGTCTGCTAACAGGCGTGGCGGAGGGACGAGCGCACCACGGGCATCACGGCGGCCGGCAGCGCGCGGCAGCGGCACGCGACGGCACGGAAGGAGTGATCGGATGGCGGAGCGATTTGCGGGCAAGGTGGCGATCGTGACCGGAGCCTCGGCGGGGATCGGCAGCGCCGTGGCGCGGCTGCTCGCGGCCGAAGGGGCGCGCGTCGCGCTGGTGGCGCGGACGCCCGACGTGCTCGAGTGGGTCGCCGGCGAGATCCGCGGCGCCGGCGGCGACGCGCGCGCCTTTCCCGCCGACGTGCGCGACCACGCCGCGTGCGCGGCGCTGCTCGCCGCGGTCGAAGCCGAGCTCGGCGGCCTCGACATCCTGGTCAACAACGCCGGAGCGAATCATCGCGGCCCGGTGGAAGAGCAGGACCCGGCGGCGCTCGCGCAGATCATCGACGTCAATCTCACCGCGCCGATCGTGCTGACGCGCCTGGCCCTGCCGTACCTGCGCCGGCGCGGCGGCGGCGCGATCGTCAACGTCGCCTCGATCGCGGGCCAGATCCCGGTCGCGCACGAGGCGACGTACTCCGCGAGCAAGTCCGGGCTGCGCGCGTTCACCTTCGCGTTGCGCGAGGAGCTCGAGGGGAGCGGCATCACCGTTTCCGCGGTGTCGCCCGGCCCGGTCGATACCGGATTCCTGATGGCGGATCTCGACCACGTGCCCGACATGATCTTCGCGAACCCGATGTCGACCGCCGACCAGGTGGCGGCGCTGGTGCTCGACAGCGCCGCGGACGGCGTCGCCGAGCGGACGATTCCCGCGCTCACCGGCTACATGGCGCGCGTCGGTAGCGCGCTGCCGATCGTCAAGCGCGCGCTGGTGCCGCTGCTCGAGGAGCGCGGGCGCGCCGTGAAGGAGCAGTACCGCGCTCGCCAGCGTGCGGCGACGCCATGAGCGCCGAGCCGCAGCTCCTGCTCGACGATCTCGTCTTCGCCGAGGGACCGCGCTGGCACGAGGACCGACTGTGGTTCTCCGACATGCACGCGCACGAGGTCGTCGCCGTCGACGAGCACGGCAAGCGCACCACGATCGCGAAGATCCCGGGCAGCCCATCGGGTCTCGGCTGGTTGCCCGATGGGCGCCTGCTGGTGGTGTCGATGCAGGATCGCCGCCTGCTCCGCATGGACGATGGACGCCTGGTCGAGCACGCCGACCTCTCTTCGCTGGCGCCGTTCCATCTGAACGACATGGTGGTCGACGCGCGCGGCAACGCCTTCGTCGGCAACTTCGGCTTCGACCTGCACGGCGGCGAGAAGACGCGTCCGACGTGCCTGATCCACGTCTCCCCGGACGGACGCGCACGCGTCGCGGCCGAGGAGCTCGGCTTTCCGAACGGCTCGGTGATCACCCCGGACGGCGGCACCCTGATCGTGGCCGAGAGCTTCGCGCAGCGCTTGACGGCGTTCCACGTGGCCGCGGACGGCACGCTCTCCGACCGGCGCGTGTGGGCCAAGCTCGACTTCGTCCCCGACGGCATCGCGCTCGACGCGGACGGCTGCGTGTGGGCCGCCGACCCGGTCACCCCGGGCTCGTTCCGCCGCGTGGCGCCGGACGGCGCGGTCCGGCAGCAGATCGACGCGGGCGGCCGCGGCGCGTTCGCGTGCGCGC
>JAIEPK010000330.1 GCA_019749875.1 Candidatus Binatia bacterium
TATTCCCCACTGCTGCCTCCCGTAGGAGTCTGGGCCGTGTCTCAGTCCCAGTGTGGCTGGTCATCCTCTCAGACCAACTAACCATCGTAGCCTTGGTGAGCCATTACCTCACCAACTAGCTAATGGTGCGCAGGCCCATCCCCAAGCGATAGCATATAAATAGAGGCCATCTTTGACCGCAGTGGCCGAAGCCATCGTGGTCTTATCCGGTATTAGCCTATCTTTCGACAGGTTATCCCGAACTCGGAGGTAGGTTACCTACGTGTTACTCACCCGTGCGCCGGTTTACTAAGAAGGCCGAAGCCCTCCATTCTCCCTCGACTTGCATGTGTTAAGCACGCCGCCAGCGTTCGCTCTGAGCCAGGATCAAACTCTCCAGTTTAATTGCTCGTTGCCTCACCGAAGCTCGGCAACAAACCTTAACGGGATCCTTCGCCCGAATCTCTCACTGGTTTACCGACCTCGCATCGAGATCGGTGCGCTACTATTCAGTTTTCAAAGACCGAGCTTGCCCACCGGGCAAGAGACTACGTTTAACTCGCGCCCTTCTTCCTGTCAACGTGTTTGCTGTCGGGAATCGGTACTGCCGGACGCGCGCTGGATGCCGTTGCGCTCGACCCCGTCGAGCAGCCCGCCATTGCCAGCGAGTCCCGGTAGATAACGGAGGGTTTTCAGATCGTCAAGGGGCTTGTTGCCGAATCGTTCCAGAGGGCGCGCCCGGGCGCTTCAATCTACCGGTAAGCCCTTGTCCGACAGCCGAATTCGCGCCATTCGCCGACGCCCGACCGACAGCAGCAGATCCCCTGGCGCGATACGAAGATTGGGGTCTTCCACGACCTGCTCGTCGACGCGGACCGCACGCTGGGCGACGAGTCGGCGCGCCTCGCTGTTCGACGAGGCGAACCCGGCCCGCACGACGAGCACGAAGACCGCGAGCCCGCCCGCATCGCCCTCGATCGTCTGCAGCTCCGGCTCGAACGAAGAGCGCTCTTGAAAACGTCGTTCGAAAAACTGCTGCGCCCCGTCGGCCTCGGCTTCACCGTGGAAGGCAGCGACCAGCTCGTGCGCCAATGCCTTCTTCGCTTCCATCGGATGCACCGCACCAGCCGCGAGACGCGCGCCGAGGTCGCGTAGCGCGACGCTGAGGAGGGCCGCATAGCGCACCATCAGATCATCCGAGATCGACATCAGGCGGCCGAACATGTCTGCCGGCGCGTCGGCAATTCCGATCGCATTGCCGAGCGATTTGCTCATCTTTTGCTGGCCGTCCGTGCCCTCGAGCAGTGGCATGGTCAGGACGCATTGCGGCTCCTGGCCATAGGACTTCTGCAGCTCGCGTCCGACCAGCAGGTTGAAGCTCTGATCGGTGCCACCGACCTCCACGTCGGCACGCAGCGCGACCGAGTCGTAGCCCTGGACCAGCGGATACAGGAACTCGTGGATCCCGATCGGCCGCGACTCGCGCATGCGCTTGGCAAAGTCGTCCCGCTCGAGGATCCGCGCCACCGTGTACTGCGCGCACAGCTTCACCATGTCCGCGGGCTTCATCTCGTCCATCCATTCCGAGTTGAAGCGGATGGTCGTTCGCGCCGGATCGAGGATCTTGAAGACCTGCTCTTGATAGGTCCGCGCATTCGCCTGGACCTGCTCACGCGTCAGCGGCTTCCGGGTTTCGGACTTGCCGGTCGGGTCGCCGATCATGCCGGTGAAGTCGCCGATCAAGAACACCACCTCGTGCCCACATCCCTGGAAATCCGCGAGCTTGCGCAACACGACGACGTGACCCAAATGCAGATCGGGCGCGGACGGATCGGCACCGAGCTTGATGCGAAGGGGCCGGTTCTCCTTCACGCTGGCCGCGAGCTTCCTCTCCAGCTCTCCCGAAGGCAGAACGTCCACGGCACCGGCCTGCAGTCTGTCCAGCTGCTCCTTCACGCTCAACACGATCCTTGCTCCTCCTGGACACGCTCGATCGCGGTCGCTCGCCCGGTCTGCGAGTCGATCTCGAGCAACGCTCCCTGCACCAGCACGTTCCCCTTGGCGACCTCGAAGCGAACGGGCATCTGCGTGACGAACCGCCGCAGGACCTCCTCACGGCGCATCCCGATGACGGAATCGATCGGGCCGCACATGCCGGCATCGGTGAGGTAGCCCGTCCCGCCCGGAAGAATGCGCTCGTCGGCCGTCTGGACGTGCGTGTGCGAGCCTACGACTCCCGCCACACGTCCGGCGAGATGCCAGCCCATGGCCACCTTCTCGGAGGTCGTCTCGGCGTGCATGTCGACCAGCACCACGTCCGCCTCGGCAGCGATCTCCCCGAGGATGCGATCCGCGGCGCGGAAGGGGCAATCGAAGCTGCCCATGAAGACCCGGCCGATCAGATTGATCACGCCCACCGCTGTGCCGTCGGCAGCGCGCTGCACCGTGAAGCCACGACCCGGATTCCCTGCCGGAAAGTTGGCTGGCCGGAGAATTCGCGTCTCGTGCTCGAGGACCGGCAGCAGCCGACTGTGCTGCCAGACGTGGTTGCCGGTCGTGATGACGTCGACCCCGGCGTCGAAGAGCTCGTCGGCGGAGTCCGGATCGAGCCCCTTGCCGCCGGCTGCGTTCTCGCCGTTGGCGACGACGAACGAGACGTTCCGCTCGCGTCGCAGCGCCCGCAGACGTCGGCGCAGCGCCTGACGGGCGCCCTTTCCCACGACGTCGCCCAGGAACAGAAGTCGCATCCGACGCACGATAGCTGGTCGCGCGACCGTCTCCAGCCCGAGCCCGACGCAGACGCCGATCTACTTGGCCAGCTCGCTCGCGCGCATCTCGCGGATCACCGTCACCCGGATCTGGCCCGGGTACGTCATCTCGTTCTCGATCTTCCGCGCGACGTCGCGCGCCAGCACGACGGCCTCGTCGTCGCTGACCCGGCCGGGCTCGACGAAGATGCGCACCTCGCGCCCAGCCTGAACGGCGAACGACTTTTCGACGCCGTTGAACGAGTTCGAGATACGCTCGAGGTCGTCGAGCCGGCGGACGTAGCTCTCCAGCACTTCGCGCCGCGCCCCGGGCCGAGCACCGGACAGCGCGTCCGCCGCATCCACCAGCGGCGCCAGCAGCGTGTCCGCCTTCACCTCCTCGTGGTGCGCGGCGATCGCATTGCAGATCTTGGCGGACTCTCCGTACTTTCGCGCGATGTCCGCACCGATCAATGCGTGCGAGCCTTCGACTTCGTGCGTCAACGCCTTACCGATGTCGTGCAGCAAGGCCGCACGCCGGGCCAGCTTGGGATTGAGGCCCAGCTCGCTCGCCATGACGCCGCAGATGAACGCCGCCTCGACCGAGTGTGCGAGGACGTTCTGTCCGTAGCTGTAGCGGTAGCGCAGCATCCCGAGGAGCTTGACGATCTCCTGGTGGACACCGTGAACGCCGACCTCGAAGAGCGCCTTCTGCCCGGCCTCCTTGACGGTCTCCTCGACCTCGTGCTCGGCCTTGCGCACCACCTCTTCGATGCGCCCGGGATGGATGCGCCCATCCGAAACCAGCTTCTCGACGGCAATCCGCGCGATCTCCCGCCGCACCGGATTGTGGCACGAGATGACCACGGTCTCCGGCGTGTCGTCGATGATCAGATCCACGCCGGTCGCCGCCTCGATCGCACGGATGTTCCGGCCCTCGCGACCGATCAGGCGACCTTTCATGTCGTCAGTCGGCAGATGGACCAGCGAGATCGTCCGCTCGGCCACGAACTCGCCGGCGAGTCGCTCGATCGCGACCGCGACGACCTTCTTCGCCCGGCGATCGGCGTCGGCGTGCGCCTCCTCCTCGATCTGACGAATTCTCTTCGCGGCTTCGTGGCGCGCCTCGTTGGTGATCTCCTCGAGCAAGGCCTTGCGCGCCTCGTCGCGGTTCATCCCCGCGGCACGATCCAGCGCGCGACGCGCCTCGTCCAGCGCCGCCTGGACCGCCGCGCGCTCGCCGTCGACCGCGCGCTCCTTCTCCTTGAGGCTCAGCTCCCGCCGCTCGAGGTCGGCCCCTCGCGTCTCGAGCTTGGCCGTGGTGCGATCCACCTCGAGCAGCTGTGTCGTCAGCCGCTTCTCGGACTCCTCGAGCCGCTGGCGTTGCTCGCGGGTGCTCGCTTCGATCTCTGCTCGCGTCTTGAGCGACTCGTCTCGCGCCTGTACCCGCGCTTCTCGTTGGAAGGTCTCAGCTTCGCGCTTGGCCTCCGCGACGATGCGCTCGCGAGACTCGTCTGCCTCGCGAGCCATCCGGTCGAGGCGCGCGCGACGCTGCCACTGGACGAGTGCCGCCAGCAGCGCCGCGATCACGAAGCCGACCAGGCCGGCTTGCCAATTGGTCACCGATGAATCTCCAGGATCGCTGCCATGAGCCCGGCCGGCCCTGCACGGCCGTCACCTGACGACGATCGGTATGATCATGACGTGAATTGGTCACGGTGGTTGGAATTTGAGCTGGCCGACCCTAGGAACCGTGTCCACGGGCTGTCAAGGCTTTTGGGCCGAGGGGACGGCTCACTCGGCTGCGAGGAGCGCATCGACGTATGCGTCGGGATCGAATGGCTGGAGATCGGCGACCGATTCGCCCACCCCGACGTAGCGTACCGGCAGCCCGAGCTCGTGGCTGATGGCCACCACGACCCCCCCTCGCGCCGAGCCGTCGAGCTTGGTGAGGATCACTCCGGTGACGTCCACGGCGCCGGCAAACGTCCTCGCCTGCGACACCGCGTTCTGGCCTGTGGTCGCATCGACGACCAGCAGCACCTCGTGCGGGGCTCCGGGCAGGACCCGGTCGACCACGCGGCGGACCTTCTTGAGCTCCTCCATGAGGTTGACCTTGGTGTGGAGGCGGCCCGCGGTGTCGATGAGAACGACGTCGACGCCGCGGGCGACCGCCGCCGACATGCCGTCGAAGACCACGGACGAGGGATCGCTGCCGGGGCCCTGCTTCACGATCTGGCAGTCCGCGCGCTCGGCCCACACGCCGAGCTGCTCGATCGCCGCTGCACGAAACGTATCGCCGGCGACGAGCAAGACCGATCGTCCCGCTGCACGGTGACGAGCGGCGAGCTTCCCGATGGTGGTCGTCTTCCCGACACCGTTGACGCCGACCACCAGGACCACCCACGGCGTCTTCGGCAAGCTCGCGGTCTCGGGCGGAACGTCCGCCAGCAGCGCTCGCATGCGGGATCGCAGCGCCCGCGTCATTCCCGCGGCGTTGCGCTGCTCCGCGGGGAGCCCGCGCAGGCCGGCGAGGAGATCCTGCGTCGCCCGCACGCCGACGTCGCCCTCGATCAGGACCTCTTCGAGCGCCTCGAGATCGGCATCTCGTGCCGAGCCGCGACCGAACGCTGCGGTCAGCCGCTCGGCGAATACCGCACGGCTCTTGGCGAGCCCCCCGCGGAGCCGGTCGCGATACGAAACGACACCGGGCTGCGACGCCGCCGGCCGAGCGGGCCTCGTCTCTTCGATCTCCTCGGGTGCCGCGCCGGTCGCCCCCTGGCGAGCGCGCAGCAGCGAGCCGACCAGTGCCACGAGGATCGCGACGCCCCAGGCGCCCGCCCAGAGGACGAGCGTCGACCCCAGATCGTGAGGCAACGACTCAGCTCCGTGTGATGCGCGTCATCACGCGCTCGCCGCCATGGTGGTCGGGCGGTTGGCGAGCGACACGGACACGACCTGCGACACGCCCGGCTCCGGCATCGTCACACCGTAGAGCGAGTGACACGCCTCCATCGTCGTCTGGTTGTGCGTGATGACGATGAACTGGGTGCGCTCGCACATCTTCTGGAGAAGCGCGTTGAAGCGGCTCACGTTGGCGTCGTCGAGCGGCGCGTCCACCTCGTCGAGCAGGCAGAACGGCGTCGCCCGCAGGCTGAACAACGCCATGATGAGGCTCACCGCGGTCAGCGCGCGCTCGCCACCGGACAGCATGCTGTTGCCGACCCGCTTGCCGGGCGGCTGCGCCTCGATCTCGACGCCGGTCTCCAGCAGGTTACTCGGATTGGTCAGCTTGAGCGACGCCGAGCCACCGCGGAAAAGCTCGACGAACAGCTCGCTGAACTTCTCGTTGGCCTTGTCGAACGTTTCGCGGAAGCGGGTCCGCGTCGTACGGCTGAGCTCCGCAATGGTGCGGTTGAGGTCTTCCATCGACGCTTCGAGGTCGTTGCGCTGCGTCTCGAGAAAGCCGAAGCGCTCCTCGAGCTCACGCGCATCCGCGATCGCCGTGACGTTGACCTCGCCGAGACGCTGGATGCGGTCCTTGAGCTCGACGACCCGCGGCGCCGCCGCGTCCGCGTCGAAGTCCTCGGGGATCGCGAGCGTGCTCGCCTCGACCTCGTGACGTTCGCGGGTGTAGTTCGCGAGCGCCTCGAGCTGCGCGCGACGCTCGGCGAGCTTGACCTCGAACCCGCGGCAGCTCTCACGCTCGGCCTCCATCGCGCGTCGCGCGCGGCCGAGCTCGTCCTCCGCCGCGCGCAGCTGCTCCTGGGTCGCTCGTGCCGCTGTGCGCGCATCCTCCATCTCGCGCTCGCCGCTCGCGAGCACGTCGCGCGCCACCACTAGGTCGGATTCGAGCTGCGCGAGCGTCACGGAGCTGCTCTCGCGCTGGCGGTCGAGGTCGGCCATCTCGTGCTCGAGCGCGGCGAGCCGGGCCGCGACCAGATCCCGCTCGTGGACCAGTCGGTGCAGCTCGGCCTCGGCGCGTCCGAAAGCCTGGCCCATCTGCGACTGAGCATCCCGGCCGCCGTCGCGGCGGATCCGACACGCGTCGAGAACCGAGCGGCGGGTCTCGAGCTCCTGCTCCGCCGCCGCAACCCGCGACTCCCCAGCGGCCACGGCGCCTTCGCGCTGCTGTGCCTCGGCTTCCGCGGCCGCGAGCACTTCGCTCGCCCGCGCCACCGCCGTCTCGGCGGTGGCGGCCTCGGTCTCGGCTTCCGCGAGCCGCGTCTGTCCGGCCTGACGCTCGCGTTCGGCGGCCTCCGCAGCATGCTCCGCCGACACCAGCGCAAGCGTCGCCGAGTGCGCCTGCGCATCGAGCTCGCGCAGCCGACCGGCGAGCGATGTGCACTCTTCACGTGCCTCGCCGAGCCGCAGCTCGACGCTCGCCAGACGGACCTCGTCCTCGGCCAGCTGCGCCGTCAGCTCGCCGAGCTCGCGGCGCCGGGCGAGCAGCTCGGTGCCGCGCAGGCCCTTGCCGCCGGTGACGATGCCGCGCCGGTCGACGACGTCGCCCGCTCGCGTGACCCAGCTGAGCCCGTCGTCGTGCTCGCGCCAGCCGCGCACCGCGGCGCCGAGATCGTCGGCCAGCACCACGGACCCGAACAGCGCCGCTCGCAGATCCTCGTGCCCGCCCCGCACACCGATCCGGTCGCCGAGCAAATCCATGCCCGCGGCCAGCGCCGGTCGTGCGGTCCCGTCGTGTCGCGGATCCACGGGTACCAGGGAGACGCGTCCGTCGCCGACGGCGCGCAACCCGTCCGCCAGCACCGCGGCGTCCTCGGGGCGTTCGACGATCGCACCGCGCAGGAGATCCCCGAGGACCGCAGCCACCGCAGGCTCGAGCTCCGTCGGGATGTCGAGCGCATCGACCACGAGCCCGCGCGGCCGTGGCTCGAGTCCCATGACGGTGGTGATTCCGTCGGCATAGCCGTCGAACGCCTGCTCACGGCTCTCGAGGCCGTCCAGGCGGCCGCGTACGTGCACCATCGACTCGCGCAGCGCCGCATGGCTCTCCTCGAGGCGGTGCATCTCCTCCTCACCCGCGCGCAGGGCGGCTGCCGCCGCGACCTGATCGGCGGAGAGCCGGGCGTGGGCTGCCCGTGCCGCGTCGAGAGCCGACGCGCGCTCGGCGACCGACGCCAGGACGGTCTCGAACTCCGTCCGGCGACTCTGCAACCGCTCCAGGGCCCGATCGTGGCGCTCGCGCACCGCCGCGAGACGCGCCACCGATTCTGCCCGCCGCTCGCCGGCGCTGCGCAGCCGGCCGCGCTGCTCGTTCAACGCCGCCAGGGCCTGCGCGTACTCCTGCTCGCACTGGGCGTGGATCGGTCGCAGCTCCTCGAGCTCCCGTTCGACGATCGCGAGTGCCTCCGCCGCGCGCTGCGCGTCGGCGCGGGCGGCTTCGACCGTCCGCTGCGCGGTCAGAGCAGCCTCGGCGACGCTCGCGTGCCGGCCGCGCAGCCCGTCCAGCTCTTCGCGCCCGCGGCCGACCCGTTGATCGATCGTGCGGATGGTCTCGTGCAACGCCGTCTGACGCTCGGTGATCCGGACGACCGTCTGGCTCGCCTCGCCGAGCGCGGCGAAGGCGCGCTCGATGCGCTCGCTGACGACGCGCTCCGCCGCACCGGCCTCCGAGCGCAGTCCTTCCTGAACGGCGACCGCTTCCTGCGCCTCGCGCGCCGCACCGAGCGCGCGGGCGAGCCCCTGCTCGAGCTCGCCGATCTCGCCGGTGAGGCCGGCCCAGCGGACGGCGGCGAGCGCCAGCTCTGTCTCGCGCAGCTCCTTCTCGAGTGCCCGGAACTCCTCGGCGCGCTTCGCCTGCCGTCGCAGCGCACCCAGCTGGCGCTCGATCTCGCGCATCACGTCCTTGACGCGCGAGAGATTCTCCGTGGTCCGCTCGAGCTTGCGCTCGCAGGCGATCTTGCGGCTGCGGAAGAGGGTCGTCCCGGCGGCCTCCTCGATGAAGAGGCGGAGCTCCTCGGGCTTCGCGTTCACGATCTGGGTGACGCGGCCCTGCTCGATCATCGCGTAGGCCTTCGGGCCGACGCCGCTGCCGAGGAACAGCTCGGTCACGTCGCGCAGGCGCGCCGGCGCGTCGTTGATGAAGTAGTGCGATTCGCCGGAACGGAAGATCTGGCGCTTGACCGTGAACTCGGACATGCGCGCGACGTGGGCGGCGAGGCCGTCCTCCTCGCTCGCGACGGGAAGCGACGTGTCGGTCTGCTCGAAGGTGAGCACGACCTCGGCGAGGTTCAGCGGCGGGCTCTTGGCATTGCCGACGAAGATGACGTCTTCCATCTCCTTCGCTCGGAGATGCTTGACGCTCTGCTCACCCAGCGCCCATCGGATCGCATCCGCGACGTTCGACTTGCCACAGCCGTTCGGACCGACGACGGCATTCAGCCCCTCGGTGAGGCTGAGCCGCGTGTGATCGCGGAACGATTTGAAGCCGAACAGCTCGATCTGCCGGATGCGCACACCCACCTCCTCGTCACGGCCGCTCGCGCACCGATGCCGCGTGCGGGCCTATCCCATCAATTTGTGGTGCGAGTCAAGGCGCACCACTAGCCGTTGCGGTACCGTCACGCCACGCCGTCGCCCCGCGCCCCATCGAGGAACGACAGGAACGGCCGCCATTCGCGGTAGCGAGCCTGGCTCAAGGTCTCGCCGAGGAACGGCGTCCATGCCGGGCGAACGGGCCGCTTGAGGAGGCGGATCCCGGCCTGCTGCGGCGTGTTGCCGCCCTTGCGATGGTTGCAGGCGTGACACGAGCACACCACGTTGTCCCACGTCGAGAGCCCGCCTTGCGAGCGCGGCACGACGTGGTCGAGGTTGAGCTCGCTGCGCGGCAGACGTCGACCACAATATTGACAAGTGTCGTGGTCGCGCGCGTAGACGTTGTGTCGATTGAAGCGGACGTGCCGGCGCGGCACGCGATCGTAGGTCGCCAGCACGATGACGCGCGGTACGGGCATCGCTCCGCATACCAGCCCGATCCGCTCGGGCACGTCCGGGTGCTCGCACCAGGCGCGAAAGTCGAAGGTTTGATACTGCGCGTCGACCGCGCGGGCGATGCCCTGGTAGAGGAGCACGCAGGCGCGTCGCACCGAGGTGATGTGGACCGGAAGAAACGAGCGATTCAGGACGAGCGTCTTGCTCAAAAGGACATCGGCGGGACGCACACGACGCCCCACGGGACCGGACGCGTCAGGCCCGATCGCGCCCGTCTCGTTCATGGCCGCTCTTTGTCGCTGCGCGCACGCCTCGCTTCCCGCTGCGCACCTACCGGTGGCTGCCCGCAGAAGTCAAGACGGCTGCAAAGCGCTTGCTCTTTCACCGACCATTGGATAGCGTCCGCCAGCATGACGACCGCGCCACGCGCGTGGGCTAAAGCAATGCCTCCACGCCGTGCCGCGCTGCTCCCCGGATTCGCGCGATCCGCGGCCGATGCTCGCGGCGCGATGACGAGCGTCCATCGCGGTGACATCCCGGCTCGCCAGCCGGCCTGCTGACGTGCAGAAGCGAATCATCATCAACTCGTCGGCGATCGAGACACGGGTCGCCCTCTGCGAGGCGAACGCCCTCGCGGAGCTGCACGTCGAGAGTGGTGAAGAGCACTCGATCGTCGGCAACATCTACAAGGGCAAGGTCCTTCGCGTCCTGCCGGGGATGCAGGCGGCGTTCGTCGAGATCGGTCTCGACAAGGCTGCCTTCATGCACGTGTCGGACTTCTGGCGTGCTCCGGGCGGCGACGGAGCCGACGGCGCCCCCGGCGAAGCCGCCGAGCTCGACCTCGAGCCCTCGCTCGCGGCCTATGCCGAGGAGGCGGATGGCGACGCGCCGGCGCTGGCGGAGCCGTCCCCGCCCACCTGCGAGGAGAACTGCATACCGGCAGTCCCCGCGGCGACGATCGCGACACCGGATTCCGCCGACAGCGGGGAGGAGACCGGGCCGGCGAGCGACGAAGAAGCGCCGGGCGAGCCGGCAGAGGGCGATGGCACCGACGACGGCGACGGCAAGCCGCGCGCCCCCCGCACCCGCGACGAGACGCCGATGCCGTCCATCGAGGAGGTGTTGAGCAAGGGACAGGAAATCCTCGTTCAGGTCTCGAAGGAGCCGATCGGTTCGAAGGGCGCCCGCATCACGTCGCACATCTCCCTGCCCGGCCGCTACGTCGTCTACATGCCGACCACCGATCACATCGGCGTGTCGCGCCGCATCGAGGACGACAAGGAACGCCAGCGTTTGCGCGACATCGTGGCGACCGGGCGACCGAAGGACGCGGGCGGCTTCATCGTCCGGACCGCGTGCGAGGGCGTGAGCAAGCGCGAGATCGTCGCCGACATGCGCTTTCTGGCGCGCCTCTGGACGAGCATCGTCAAGAAGAGCAACGCGACCGCCGCGCCTGCCCTGCTGCACGCCGATCTGGACATCGTCCTGCGCGCGGTGCGCGACTTGTTCACGAGCGACGTCAAGCAGGTCGTGGTCGACCGGCCCGACGACCATCGCCGCGTGATCGAGTTCGTCGACAGCGTCCTGCAGCCGAAGCTCAAGTCGCGCGTCGAGCTCTACGAGGGCATCGAGCCGATCTTCGACCACTTCGGCATCGAGAATCAGGTGAACCGCGCCCTCGAGCGTCGCGTCTGGCTCAAGTCGGGCGGCTACCTGGTGTTCGACCAGACCGAGGCGCTGACCACGATCGACGTCAACACCGGACGCTTCGTCGGCAAGAAGACCCACGAAGATACGGTCCTGAAGACCAATCTCGAGGCGGCTCGGGTGGTCATCGATCAGCTGCGCCTGCGCAACATCGGCGGCATCATCATCATCGACTTCATCGACATGGAGAAGGCCGCGAACCGGAAGAAGGTCAGCGAGGCCCTCGCCGAGGCGGTGAAGCGGGACAAGGCGCGCACCAACATTCTGCGCATCTCGGAGCTCGGATTGGTGCAGATGACGCGCAAGCGGACGCGCGACAATCTTCGCCAGCTGGTCACGACGCCGTGCAGCACGTGCGGCGGCGACGGCCGGCTCAAGTCGGTCGGCGCGCTTGCGGCCGAAGTTCTTCGCCTGGTCCGCCGCCAGGTCGCGACCGCCAACGATGTCGAGCGCATCGTGCTGACGGTCTCGCCGGAGGTGGCGACGGCCCTTCAGGGCCCCCTTCGCGCCGGCGTCGACGAGCTCACGGCGAGGCTCGGCGTCCGCATCACGGTACGCACCGACGCCAAGCTGCCGCGTGACCGGTCCGAGCTCCAGATCACCTCGTCGCCGTCGAGCAAGCACGCGCACGAGCCGGAGCCGCCGGTCCTCGTGGCGGCATCGTCCGGACCGGCAGTCGGCGACTCCTGAGGCTCGCGCCGGGCGAATCCGCCCTCTACCGGCGTGGATTCCGGTCGGCTCGGCGCTGGGGACCGCTGCCCTCCGCGCTCAAGCGGTTGCGGAGTGACCGGCATCCTCCCGGCGGTAGACCTCGCTCCCCGTACCGACCTCACCGGCACGCTGCAGCGTGATCGATGTCACGCAGCCCGTCCCGGCGTGGTAGCGCACCTGCAGCGTCGCGCCCGCCAGTCGCTCCCCGCCGCGACGCAATGCGAGCACGACCTTGCCGACGCATCGCTCATAGTCGTCGAGATCGATTGCCTCCGGCGCCTCGACCGCGCCGCGCACGAAGTCGCGCGCCGAGACGCTGAACGTCGCTTCCTCGCGATCGATCCGTGCTGCGGCAGCACCGGACCGCTGCGCTCCGGCGGCGGCCTCCGCACGAACGCGATCGACGTCCAGGTCGATGAGCGCGAGCTGCTCCACGAGTCGAGCACGCTCGTCTAGGAGAACGCGCAAACGTGCCGATAGAGACTCTCGTCGAGTCCCCGGGACGTTGCTGCGGAGCCCTGTGCCGAGGCCCGAATCCCGCGTGATCTCCTTGCTTTGTGACATTTCGTAGGCCTATACAGTGCCCTGCCGGTGCTTGCCCAGAGGAGGTGGTGAGATGGAGTTGCCCAAGTGCCAGAAATGCAACAACGGGTTGCTGATCCCACTTTCGGACTATGGGCAAGAGGGCGCGACGGTGATGTTCAAGGCCTGGGTGTGCACCAATCCGGACTGTGGCTTCTCTCTCCGCATCGACAAGGGTGAGGTGACCTTCGGTCGGCGGATCGAGCACAAGCACTGAGAGAACCATCTCGGCCAGGAGGCGATCGAGGCATCCCGAGACGATCGAGCCGATGGACGCGCGAACCGAGCCCCATGTTCGGCGTCACCGCGCAGCGCCCGGCTCCAGCGCTCGTGTGAGCGCGTGACCAGCCGTCCACCGCCGCACCACCCGGCGCCCCGCGCGTCCACGGGCAGGAAGGGTCGCCGGCGGATCCCGGCGGAGCGGCTGATGACGGCGGCTCAGGCCGTGCAGCGCGTCCGCTCGGGCGACCACGTCTTCATCGGATCCGGCTGCGCCGAGCCGCAGAATCTCGTGCGCGCGCTCGCCGAGAACGAGGCCGTGGTCGAGGGCGAGATCCTGCACATCCTGACGCTCGGCGTCGCGCCATACGCCGACCCGCGCTTTCCGAGCCGGTTTCGCCACAACGCCCTGTTCATCGGCGCGAACGTGCGCGACGCCGTGCACGCCGGCCTGGCCGATTACACTCCGGTCTTCCTGTCCGAGATTCCCGGGCTGTTCCGGAGCGGACGGCTGGGGGTCGACGCAGCGTTGATCACGGTGTCGCCGCCCGACCGGGCGGGCTACGTGAGCCTCGGCATCTCGGTCGACGTCGTGAAGAGCGCCGTCGCGGCCGCCGACGTGGTGCTGGCCGAGGTCAACGTCGCGATGCCGCGCACGCATGGCGACAGCTTCGTCCACCTCTCGGAGATCGACGCGTTCGTCCAGTGCGACGCGCCGCTGCTCGAGCTGCCCCAGCCCGCGCCCGACCCGGTCTCGCAGGAGATCGCGCGCAACGTCGCGACCCTGATCCCCGACGGAGCGACCTTGCAGCTCGGGATCGGCGAGATCCCGCACGCGCTGATCCCGTTCCTCGCCGGCAAGCACGACCTGGGCGTCCACACCGAGATGCTCTCCGATGGGATCGTCGACCTGGTCGACGGCGGCGTAGTGACCGGCCGGCGCAAGACGATCCATCAGGGCAAAGTGGTCACGTCGTTCTGCATGGGCAGCCGACGACTCTACGATTACGTCGACGACAACCCGGTGTTCGAGTTCATTGGCGTGGACTGGGTCAACGACCCATTCGTGATCGCACGTCACGACGACATGGTCGCGATCAACTCTGCGCTCCAGGTCGACCTCACCGGGCAGGTGTGCGCCGACTCGGTGGGGCACAAGTTCTTCAGCGGCATCGGCGGTCAGGCGGACTTCATCCGCGGCGCGAGCCGATCGCGGGGCGGCAAGCCGATCATCGCGATCCGATCCACGGCCGAGGACGACGCCGTCTCGCGCATCGTCCCGGTGCTCAGCGAGGGCGCCGGGATCGTCACCTCGCGTGGCGACGTGCACTACGTCGTCACCGAGTACGGCGTCGCGAACCTGTACGGTCGCACCGTGCGCGAGCGCACGCTCGCCCTGATCTCGATCGCGCATCCGAGCTTCCGTACGGAGCTGCTCGACGCAGCGAAGGCGCGGCATTACGTGCTGCCCTCCCAGCTCGCGATGCCGGCCAGCGGTCGGCCCTATCCGAGCGAGGTGGTGTGCGAGTCGGCGCTCAAGGATGGTCGTCGCGTGCTGTTCCGGCCGCTGCGCCCGGACGACGAGCGGGCCTTGCGGGACTTCTTCCACTCGCACTCCGACGAGACCGTGTACCTGCGGTACGGAACGCCATTGAAGCGCCTCGCCCCGAAGCAGGTGCAGCACTTCGTCACGCTCGACTACGATCAGCGGATGGCGATCGGTGCATTCGTCGCGCCCTCGGACATGCACGGCAGCGACCTCGACCGGCTGATCGGGATCGCTCGCTACGACCTCGAGCCGAGCACCAACCTCGCCGAGTGCGCCTTCGTGATCCACGACGACTTCCAGGGACAGGGCCTCGGCACGCAGCTGTTGCAGAAGCTGATGCGCTACGCGCGCTCGCGACAGATCGACGGCTTCACCGCACAGGTGCTCGCGCGCAACGTGCGCATGATGCGCGTGTTTGCGAAGTCGTGCTCGCCGATGACGAGCCGCCTCGTCGACGGCAACTACGAGCTGTCGTTCCGCTTCAGCCAGATCGACAAGGCGCGCCGCCAAGAGGCACGCGCCGCTGCCAGCAGCTCGCGCAGCGGCGGCGCACCGGCCGCGCCCACCCGCACGCCCGACCCGTCACCGGGATCGTCCGCGGCGTCCTGACGGCACGTCGCCACGACTTCGAGCTGACCGTCGGATCGGAGCAGCACCTCGCCGGCTCGGGCGGTCTCGAGCCATCGCGCACCACCTCGCCGCCAGCGCTCGCGCACCTCGGCCGCGGGAAAGTGGAACCGATTGCCGGCACCGAGCTGCGCGATCGCCAGTCCCGGCTGCGTGCGCGCGACCAGCACCCGCGTGCTCGACGTGCGGCTCCCGTGGTGCGGGACCTTCACCGTCGTCGCCGCGAGCTCCGGGGACGCCCGCAGCAGCGCGCCCTCGCCCGTCGCCTGCAGATCTCCCGTCAGCAGCACGCGCGACGTGCCGTAGGTCAAGAGCAGAACGAGCGACGCGTCGTTGTCACTCGCGTCGTGCAGAGTCGACGACGGATGCACGATCCGCACCGTGGCGCCTCCGGCGCGGAGCGCGACCAGCCCCGCGCTGGTCGCGCGCCGGCGGACGCCACGTTCCGCCAGCGCCTGCGCGAGGGCGGCGAACGTCGCGTTGCGAGAGCTGCGTCCGCTGGACCAGAATTCCGTCACCGGCATGGCTCGCACGACGGCGGCGAGGCCGCCGTAATGGTCGAAGTCGGGGTGCGTCATCGCCATGGCGTCCAGCGTGTGGACGCCGGCGCGGCGCAGCGCCGGCAGGACGACGCGCTCGCCGGGATCGACCGCTCCGCCGAGGCCACCGCCATCCACCAGCACCGCACCCGCGCCGCCCGGCAGTCTGCTCAGGATCGCATCCCCTTGTCCGACGTCGAGAAAGCGCACCTCGAGGCGGGGCCGATTGGCCGCGACGAGCGCTTCGCCGCACCGCCACGCAGCCAGCACGCAGCTGAGAACGACCAGGGAGCGCCGCGCCGTGCCCGCGGGTGCTGCCAGCGCCGCAAGCGGTGCCAGCAGGCAGGCGACCTCGAGCCACGAGGCGACGCCGACGTCGATCCCACAGCCGGGAACCGTCGCGAGCCATGCGACGAAGGCGTCGGCCGGGAGCACGCACCAGCCGCCCAGCCACAGGAGCAGCTCGGCGACGCGCGTCGAAACCGGGATCAGCGCCGCGCCGGCGAGTCCGGCCAGCAACGCGGCCGATCCGACCAGCGGGACCACGATCAGGTTCGCGAGCACACCGAGCGTCGCGACGGATCCGAAGTGGTACGCCGTGAAGGGACCGGTGACGAGGCCTGCCGCCACCGCCGCGACCACCGCTCCCGCAGCCGGGCTCAGCCACCGCCCTACCGGGTGCATGGGATCGAGCCAGCGCGACCCGACCGTCCGCCGCCACGCTGCCCAGCGGCGCTCCGCGGCGACGAGCCCGATGACGGCCGCGAACGAGAGCTGGAACGAGGGATCCCGTGCTGCTCCGGGATCCGCGATGCAGACCGCCAGCGCCGCAGCCGCGAGCGCCGTCCAGACATCCGCGCGTCGCAGCAGAGCGAGCCCCCCCAGAGCGAGGGCGCCCATCACCAGCGAGCGCACGGTCGCCACCGCGCCTCCGCTGAGCAGCGCGTAGAACACCGCGGGCAGCAGGGCCACGACGGCCGCCGGTCGGATGACGCGGACCCGCAGGGCGAGCCACGACCAGCGTGCCAGGAGCCGCCGCACCAGCGCGAAGCTCGTCATCGCCACGATCGCGATGTGCAGGCCGGACACGGACAGGACGTGCGCCGTTCCCGTCCTGGCGTACGCGCGCCGGAGATCGATCGGCACCGCGGACTGATCACCGTAGATCAGCGCCGCGAGCACCGCGCGGGCGGCCGGATCGTCGACCGCGCGTTCGAGATGATACGCAATCGCTCGTCGCGTCCTCTCCAGTGCGGCCGGCAGGTCGCGCCAGGCGGGGCTCGTGCCGGCGGAGCTCCAGCCGCGGTCGCTGCCGACCGACGCCGTCGCGACCACGCCCTGTCGCCACATCGCACGGGCGTAGCCGTCGTCGCCGTCGTTGCAGAAGCCGCGCGGCGCGCGCAGCGTCGGCACCCGACCGCGGATCGTCTCGCCGACCTGCCACGTGTGCGACGTGTTCCACATCGTCACCCGGACCCGCTCGTGCGCCGCCACCGG
>JAIEPK010000380.1 GCA_019749875.1 Candidatus Binatia bacterium
GCGCGCCTTCGCGCTCGCGCTGCGCGAGCGCGCGGTCGACCTCGCCGCCTCGCGTCGCCCCGACTGGGGCAGCGCCTTGCTGCTCGCGCTCGCACGCCTCGCCGCCGTCGAGGAGAGCCTCGCGACCGGACGCATCACGGTGCTCGATGCCTACTCGAGCGACGTCGCCACCCTCGCACCGGCGGACGTCCGTGCGCACGAGGCCGCGCTGCCCGAGCTGCTGCGCGAGTCGGGCGCGCAGCTCGCCGCGGCACGGCGTCCGCTCGCGAGCGGGGACGCGCCACGCGAGCTCGAGTACAGCGCGCTCGAAGCCGCCGTCAATCGCACCCTGGAGCTGTCGCGCGCGACCCTGCGCAGCACCCCGCTCCGTGTCGAGCCCGACCCGCTGGTGGTGAGCGGCGACGCGCCCTTGCCGTTGCCGCCGGCGCTCGCCCTCGAGGACCGTGCCGCGCTGCGCACCGCCCGCGATGCCGCCCGCGCACGCCTCGCGCGCTACCAGGACGGCTTGCGCGTCCACGACGGCTACGACCTGTTGACGCGCAACTGCGTGTCCGAGCTGTTCCACGAGATCGCGCACGCGCTGCGACCCGCGCCCGCGGCGTCGGACGCCGCCGCTCTCGACGACGACCACGACGACGCGCTCGCCTGCACCGGGTCGCGCGCGGCGCTCGGCGGCTGCGTCGATCCGACCGAGCGGCTGCGCTTCATTCCGTTCGTCTCTGCCGCCGCGGTCGACCAGGAGTACCGCGTGATCGCGCGCCAGGACGTCCCCTCGCTGCGCAGCGCGATGCTCGCGTCGATGCGCGCCGACGAGGACGGCGCGATCGTCGCGCTCCGCGAGTCGAACGTCGTCACCTCGACGCTCTACCGACCGCGCGACGAGGACTCGGTGTTTCTCTTCTTCACCGACGACCTGCCCGCGCTGCGACCGCTGCTCGGCGTCGCGAACCTCGCGACCGGCATCGGCGCGACGCTCGCCGGGGTGGCGAGCCTGCCTGCGGACGGGGGGACCTTGCTCGCGCGCGGACTGCGCGGTGCGCTGTTCAGCGTGCCCGAGCTCGGCTTCGTGAGCATCCGCAAGGGCACGTTCGCGTGGGCGCCTCGCGCCGACGACGCCTTGCCCTGAAACGACGAAGGCCCCGGCTCATCGCCGGGGCCTTCGCTCGCCGCACGGATCGCGTGCCGCGGCTGCTTGCTACTGCTCCTCGATGACCAGCATCGGGACGTAGCTCAGGTTGCCCGCCGCCGTCGCACCCTCCTTCGAGTAGTAGGCGACCGAGCCGTCGCCCTTCACGAGGATGAAGAACGACATGAACTTGACGTCCTGCGGGCCGAGCCCCGCCTGCACGTCGGCGGTCACGTCGAACACGATCTTGGTACCGTCGAGCATGTCGTTGGTCTGGATCGCCGGGCCGCGCAGCGGGCCCTGGTACTTCTTGCCGCCGGTCTTCCAGCGCGCGATGCCGGTGCAGTCCGGCTTCTCGTTGGCGATGTTGGTGTCGGTCGAGCAGTTCCAGGTCACACCCGAGCCGCTGCCCTTCGGATTCTTCGGCGTCGGATAGTTGTTGCCGTTGCCCTCCGCCCAGTCCTCGAAGCCGTCGTTCAGACGCGCGACGTAGGTCTCGCCGCCGCCCAGCGGCCAGTTCGAGCTCGGCGAGTACGGCGGTACGTCGAAGCCGTTGTTCGACACGGTCAAGATCAGCTTCGCGCTCACCACCTTCGCGAAGTCGACGGTCGAGAGGTCGAAGCCGAGCAGCGAGCGCGTCTGGTTCTCGACGCGCAGCGTGAGGGCCGCACCGTTGTTCTGGTTCTTCCGCGTGTGGAAGATGGTCGCGTCCTTGTTGGAGCGGAACTCCTCCTCGTCGCGTGGCGGCGAGCCACACTGCACCGAGCCGCCCTGGATCGAGTGCTCGACGTCGACCGTGTTGCTGAAGAAGCGGCCGATGAAGCTGCCCACCGAGCCGCCCGAGCCGATGTGGATCTCGCCGTTCGGCGCGAACACGTCGCCGATCCAGTTCGAGTTGCCACCGAACTGCACCGCGTTGTCGCCCGCGGCCTTGGTCTCGAGGTAGAAGTCGCACGGGCTCTGGCCCTGCGTCTGCAGCGTGACGTTCACCGAGCCGAAGCGCACGGGGCCGCACACGTAGACCTTGGTGCCCGGCTGGGTGACCGTCAGGGTCGAGCCGTTGCCGGCCGTGATCGAGTTGAAGAAGTAGTTGCCGGCGCCGTTCAGCGTCAAGCTGAACGTTCCACCGAAGCTCAAGTTGCCGTACGCGCCGGGCGTCAGGACCTGCGCCTGGCCGTTGCCGCCCGAGATGTCGGCGCCGCCGGTCGGACACGCGAACGCCGTGTTCGGCGGTAGCGTCGGCAGCATCGGATCGCCGACGACGTTGGTGCCGACGCTGGAGCCGTTGTTCAGCGTCAAGGTCGTGCCCGCGGGGTGGATCACCGCCCCCGAAACCGACGCCTGGTTCTGCAGGTTGACGTCGCCGCCGCTGCGCACGTCGCCGTCGACGGTCGACTTGCCTTGCAGGCGGACGGCGTCACCCGTCACCGGGTCCTCGTTGCGCGCACCGACCAGTCCGACGATGTCGGAGTCGAAGCCGATGACGACGCCGTTCTCGCCGAAGATGGTGTACTCCGCGAGCAGCGGACCCGCCGCCGACGCCGCGGAGGCGACGAGCAGCACGCATGCGCCGAGTAGGGGCGCCAAGACCCTGAGCTTGGGGGTCTTCATTTCCTGGTTCTCCATTGGTGACGTGCAGGCCGCGGCCCGATGCCGCGCTCGCGTCAGGCGCCGTGCGCCCGCCCACGCAGTGCGGCATAGCAGAGGCGCACGGCGTCGGGAACGCCGAAATCGCCGCGCGGTACACGCCCGCACGTCGCGCATGCGTCTCACTCTGCGAGACGACGGGCGACTCCTCCTAGGCCGGCGGATCCTGGAGGAGACCGCGCGCCACGAGCTCGAGCCGCGCCGCGATCTGCCGCGCCGACTCGGTCGCGAGCGTGTCGACCTGCGCCGCCGACACGCCCGCGAGATCGCGCAGACGCTGCTGATGCGCTGCCCCGAGCTCCGCGCCGAGCTCCGAGAGCGCCGCCGTGATCCGCTCACGCTGCGCGGGCGCGTCCTCGGCGCGGGCCGCCAGCTGCTCGAACATCCACCAGAGGCCCTCGCCTCCCGGCGGGCCCTCGAACCCCGCGCGCACCAGCGCGTCCGGCAGCGTCCCGGCGACCAGCAGCGGAAACCACACCGACGTGCACGGACGGCCGAACGCGAGCCAGGCCGTGCGCGGCAACGCCGACGCGGGCTCGAGCGCCGCGACCATGCCCATCGCCGTCCGACTGGGACCTTCGTGCATGCAGACGGTGTAGAACTGCTCCTGATCCGGCGTGGCCCCGCGCGCGAAGCAGGTGCCGTGCGCGTCGTGATCGGCGAGGACCCGGCGCAGCGACGCGAGCGTGTGGCGCCCGCGATCCTCGGCGAGCAGCTGCCGCGAGCGTCGCAGGCGTCCGGATGAGAGCACCGGCGGGACCAGCGACGTGTCGCGATAGGCGCGCGCGAAGTCGAACGGCTCCGCGGTCTCGAGCCCGCACTCCCGCGCCCGTGCGACGGTGCGCGCGCCGACGCGCTCCCAGTCGGTGGCGATCGAGACGTGGTTCGAGATCGAATCGGTCTCGGTCGCGCGGCGGGCCGCCCACTGCCGGCCGGCGGCCTCGAGGATCCACGCCTCGTGCGGGTCCGCGATCAGGAACGAGTTGTTGTACGGCCAGTCCATGTCGCGGTAGCCGGAGCCGCCCTGCCCGTGCGTCTCGATCAGATCGACGATCACCTGCAGGGCAGCGGCCGCCGTGTCGGCACGCTCGAGGCCGAGCCGGACCAGGTCCATGCCGATCAGGCCGATCGCCGCCGGCGCCTCGTGCGCGAAGACGGTCTCGTTGCCGATCGCGACGCCGTGCTCGTTGAGGCCCATCTCGAAGCCCCAGAGCCAGGTCGGACGCGAGCCGAGAACGCGTGCCGTCTCGCGCACCTGCGGGATCTCGACGTACTGGCAACGCACCGTGCTGCCCGCCGCGTGCGTCGCGCGCTCGATCAGCACCGGTGCCTGCGGCTCCCCCGGCGGTCGGTCGCTGTTCTTGCCGAACAGCACGACCCCGTCCGCGGCGGCGCCGGCGAGCGCGACGATCGTGTCGCAGCCGAGAAGAGCGGGAGCGGCGCGGTTCTGCATGCGGCGCTCCCTATCACAGGCGTCGACGGCGTCGACGGCGGGCAGCAGCAGCGACCCTCGAGGATCGGTCGGCCATCCGCGGAGTGCCGCGGACGCGCGCTGCGATATGGCGAGCGCCGCCTCCGCCCGAGGAGGGAGGTCCTCGAAGGCGGAGGCGACGCCGAATCGCCGGGAAGAAAGGCGCACGAGGGAGGCGCGCGCTTGTCCGGATAGACGAAGCCGCACGTCGTTTTCTATCGCCCTTACAGGAGCTCGAAGCGCGAAAGGCGCACGGCGGTCGCGCTGCCCTGTCCCATCACGCCGTTGACCGCCCGCAGCATCTCGTGGCGCAGCGACTCGCGCGCCGTGTTGGTGCTGACCATGTAGCGGCTCTTCGCGCGCACGATGTCGATCAGCATGGCGCGCACCGTGTTCTCGCGCAGCCCGAACGCGAAGCGACCCCAGCGGCCGGCGAGCTCGATGTCGGCGGTGAACTCGCACTGCACGCCGTCGTTGAGCTTTGCCTGCAGCATCGAGAGGCGCACGGTCTCGCGCACCGGGTGCCGATCCTGCCGCCAGAAGACCACCATGACGGTGAGCAGCAGCACGACGACCAGAGACACGTCACGGGCGGACCTGAACCTCGTAAGGACGGTTCGGCGCATCGCGCCCGTTCGGAGCAACCGGCACGCCAGTCGGAAACCGATGCCTTTTCCACGTCCGCGCGGCCGTGCGGCGACGTCCGGGTGTCGCTGCGCCTGGCGATCGTCGCATCGATGACACCGCCGGGTCTCGAGCGCCCCGGCTGCTCGCTGCCCGCGCGGCAGGCTCCGGCAACGCGATCGTCGATGCGCGACGGATCGCGCCACCGGCCCTGCCGCGCGGGGCGCTTCGACGGCCAGACGAAGACGCTCCGAGCGTGTGCATCGCTACGTGCTCGGCGAAGCGGATGCGGACGTCAATCGTTTCGATCGTGGAGGAATACGTCCGCAGCACCGTTGACGTCGGCCGGAACGAGGTTCGTCGCGCTCGACTGCAGCACGACGAAACGGCCGTTCCCGCTCAGGCGGGCGTAGTAGCTCTGCGCGTCGCTCTCGCTGCCGCCGCTCGACACGCTGGCCCGCGTCGTGATGCCCGTCTTCCGGTCGTGCACGAAGACGTCGATGGCGCCGTTGGTGTCGTCGGGAACCAGGTTGGACGACGACGAGGCGAACGAGACATAGCGGCCATCCGCGCTCAACGTAGGCTCGCCGCTCGCGCCATTGCCCTGCGCGCCGCCGGTCGCGACGCTCACGCGCGTCGTGATGCCGGTCTTGAGGTCGTGCACGAACACGTCCGCGTCGCCGTTGGTGTCGTCGGCGACCAGATTGCTCGCGATCGACGTGAAGGCGACCACGCGGCCGTTCGCGCTCATCGTCGGCTCGACGCTCGCGGCGTTGCCTTCGCGGCCCGCGCTGTCGACGCTCACCCGGCGAGTGACCCCCGCCTGGGCGTCGTGCACGAACGCGTCGACGGTGCCGTTGACGTCGTCCGCGACCAGATTCGTCGCGCTCGACTGGAACGGCACCAGGCGGCCGTTCGCGCCGAGGCGCGCGTTCGGCGTGAAGTAGCTGCTGCCGTTCGCCGGAATGCCGGCGCGGCTCACGCTGACCAGCTTGGTCGTACCGGTCTTCAGGTCGTGCAGGAAGACGTCGATGTCGCGGTTGGTGTCACCGGGCACCAGGTTCGACGCGAGCGATGCGAACGCGACCGCGCGCCCGTTGGCGGCGATCGTGGCGTACACGCTGTCCCCGTCCGCCTCGTTGCCCGCGCTGTCGACGCTGGCGCGCACGGTCGCTCCGGTCTTGCGGTCGTGAACCAGGACGTCGCCTCGATCGTTGGTGTCGCCATCGATCAGGTTGGTCGCACGCGTCACGAACGCGACGCGCCGGCCGTCGTCGGAGAGGCTCGGCAGCGCGCTCAGACCGTCTCCCGAGGCACCGTTCGCAGCGACGCTGATGCGGGTCGTCGTCTCGTCGCGGCGGTCGTACAGAAAGACGTCGTCGACGCCGTTGTCGTCGCCGCGCACGAGGTTGCTCGCGCTCGAGGTGAACGCGACGAGTCACCCGGTGCGGTCGAGGGCGGGAAACGAGCTCCCGCCGTTGGCCTGCACACCGGCGCTGTCGACGCTCACACGGCGGGTCGCGCCGGCGTGGGCGACGGTCGGTGCGACGGCCCCTGCTGCGGCCAGCGCATAGACGATGAGCATCGACGCGGCGCGCGCGGCACCAGGGACGAAGGTGGGCGGGGCGATTCGCGTGGTCATGATCGGGTCTCCTGTCGAACGTCTGGGTGTCGTCTCGGGCAAGTGACGTCGACGTAGCCCCATGCGCCGCGGGCGCTCCATCAGACGGACGCGGAAAGACCCGTCGGTCTCCGTCCTACAGGGTTCGCCGCGTCGCCATGGTCGCCATGGAGAAGCGCGACCCGCAGCCGCTCGGCCGGGCGACGAACGCACAGAACGTGCTTGACGTGCGTGGCCCGGTCGTGAACGGCGGCGCCTCGACGGCGAAGACCGCCCCGGATCGTCGCGCGGCCGATCTCCTAGGAACGGCGACTGCCGCGCGCAAGCGTCCGCAGCACGGCCGCCGCGTCGTGCAGGTCTCGCGTCGCGAGGCCCTCGTCGAAGCCGTCGAGGACGGGACGCAGCACCGCGGCCGCCTTCGCTCTCGCGCCGCAGCTCTGCAGGTGCCTCGCGAGGCTCGTCGCCGCGCGCAGCTCGAGCAGCTTCGCACCCTGACGGCGCGCCAGCTCGAGCGCGGTCACGAGGTGCGCTTCCACCGCATCCGCCGACCCGGCGGGCGCGGCCCGTGCCGCGAGCAGCTCGCCCGCGAGACGCTCCAGCTCGGCGTCCCAGTAGTGCGCGCCGGTGCGCGCGGCGAAGGCCTGCGCCTCGCGTACGACGTCGAGACCGTCGCTCGCGCGGCCGATCCTCCCGCACGCCTCGGCGAGCAGCGCGAGGTAGGTCGGGATCCCAAAACCCGCTCCATGGCCGCGAAAGGCCGCGATCCCCTCGCGCATCGCCGCGATGCCCTCCGTGCCGCGCCCCTGCTCGCAGAGGAGCCAGCCATGCCGCACGGCAGAGAGCGTCGACAGCATCTCGATCCCGAGCTCGTGCTCGCGCAGCGCCGGCGCGTCGTCGAGCTCGCGCACCGCGGCGACGTCACCGCGCGCCTGGTGGAAGATGGCGGCGAAGTGCCAAGCGAAGACGGTGGTGAACGGATGGTCGAGCGCGCGCGCGAGCGCCACCCCCTCCGCCAAGCGAGCCGCCGCGCGATCGGGGAAGCCGCGCATCCACAGCGCCCAGGCGACGTGGCACAGCGCCGTGACGCCGACGTCCTGACCACCCCAATAGACCGGCGAACCGATCGGGCTGTGCCGGGCGGCATCGTCGCGGGCACAGGCGAGCTCCAGATGGCCGAGCGCGGCGACGAGATCGCCCTCGTACAGCGCGACCATGCCTGCCGCGTTGTGCGCTCCGACGACCACCGCCGCATCGTCGTCCGGCGCGGCCATGGCGAGCATCTGGCGCGCGAGGTCGCCGGCGATCGCGAGCTCGGCGCGCGTGACGTAGTAGCCGAAGAGGCCGATCAGGATCGAGAAGCCCTCCGGTGCGGCCCCGAGCCGTGAGCACAGCTCGTGCGCGCGTGCATACGTGCGCGCGACGTCGGGCGATGCCCAGCCCCCGGCGATCAGCGCTGCGCCCAGGATCATGCACAGCGCGAGCTCCTCGCGCGCGACATCCGCGGAGCCCGCCGCGATCGAAGCGGCCTGGAGCCCGCGCCGCGCGTGATCGGCGGCCTCGCGATGCGCGTGACGGCGCAACGCCGCGTCGGCCGCGGCGCGCCGATGGCGGACGGCGCGCTCGAAGTCGCGGCCGCGCTCGAAGTGAAGCGCGAGCTCACCGGCGATCTCGGCGCTGCGCGCACCGTACGCGCTCTCGAGCCTGGTGCCGATCCGCAGATGCAGGCCGACCCCGCTGCCGACCGGAACCCGGTCGTGCAGCACCGTCTGATAGAGCGCGTGGATGAACTGGAAGCGCGCGGCGACGGTGCCGTCGGGCCATTCGGCGATCCCGGCCGCACGCACGAAGCGCCCCTGTCGCGCGAGCGCGGCGCAGATCACCTCGGCGTCCTGCGCCTCCATTCCCTTCGGTGCCGCGAGGAGTGCCGTGAACTCGGCGCCGATGAGACTGGCGATCTCGAGAATCTCGCGCTCGTGCTCGCCGAGTCGGTCGATGTGCTTCTCGACCATGTCCCGCAGCGTCGGCGGCGCCGCCGCGCCCACGCTCGCCACCGGCACCGCGAGCGTCCAGCGACCGTCGACCTCGCGCAAGCTGCCCTGTTCGATCAGGTCCTCGACGACGCTCACCAGGAACAGCGGGTTGCCGCTCGTGCTGCGCTCGAGCACGGGAGCCAGACCGGCGACGAACGACGCCGCCGGAAAGCGCTCCTCCAGGTAGTCGCGGATCGCGCCCTCGGGCAGGAAGTCGAGCGCGATCTCGTCGCAGCAGCCGTGCACGCGCAGCTCGCGCACCATCGCCTGGAGCGGATGGGCTGCCGCGGCGACGTCTGCGGGCCGGTACGTGCCCACGACCAGGACGTGAGCGGGGTCGCGCCGCCGTGCCAGCACCGACAGCAGATCGACCGTCGCCGAGTCGCTCCAGTGCAGATCTTCGAGCGCCAGCACGAGCGGCATGTCCGCACCGAGCACGTCGAGCGCGTCGGCCACCTCGCGCAGCGTGCGCTCTCGCGTCGTCGCCTGTGCCCGGCGCTGCACGTCGGCGAGGTCCGCATCGCCGAGCAGGCCCGGCAGGTGCGCGAGCCACGCGGGCGCGTAGCGTCGCAGCGTCGCGATCAGTCGCTCGCCGTCCGGTGCTCGCCCGAGCCGCGCCAGCGCATCGAGGATCGGCAGGTACGCTTCTCCGGCACCGAACTGCTCGACGCATTGGCCGCGGCCGACACGCACGTCGCGCGGCAGTCGATCGAGAAACTCCTCGAGCAGCGCCGTCTTGCCGATGCCGGGCTCGCCGGTGACGAACACCACGCGGCGGCCGCCCGCGCGGACTGCGGCGAACGCCTCGTGCAGGCGCACGAGCTCCGCGTCGCGACCGAACAGACGCGACGCTCCGGTCGCAGCGCCCGCGACGTGGTGCGCCGGCGGATGCCGGGGCGACGTGCGGTCGGCCAACGTCACCAGCGGGCCGATGAAGCGAAAGCCGCGCCGGTGCACCGTCTCGATGTAGCGCGGCACGCGTGACGAATCGGTGAGCGCACGGCGCAGGTCGCGAATGCAGCTGGTGAGCGCGGCTTCGCTCACCACCGTGCCGCGCCACACCACGTCGAGGAGATCCGACTTCCGCACCAGCCGCCCGGCATGGTCGATCAGATGGCGCAGCACGGCGAACTCCCGGGGCGTCAAGTCGAGGACGCGCTCGCCGCACCAGATCCGCTCGTCGTCCGGGTCGACGCGCAGCGGTGGCGCGTCGCTCGCAGGACCCTCGCTGGTTGGGCGTCGCACGCGAACTCCCTCGGTATTCCCCGGTCATTCCCGGGCGGCGCCAGGACTCGCGCGCCGGCCCGCCGTATCTCCGCGGCCGAGGAGATAGCCCGATGCCCCGTTCTCGCCAAGCCGCGCCGCCGTCGTCCGTGCACAGACGGCTTCACATGCCGCCTGCGCAGCAGTCAAGAACAGGTACTGCCGCCAGCGGCGACGCGCACCGAGCTGCTCGGAACCGCGGCGGGAATGCGGTCGCACGCCGTGGTCGTACGGCAGCCCGCTCGCCACCCGCAACTGCGAGCGGCCCGATCGCCGACGCTTCGCGAATCGGATCCGGGCCCGTCATGGCGGTCGTCGATCCCATCGAGGGCGGGCGGGCGACCAGAACCGTCGGACGCGTCGTTCGCATGCCTGTCCCGTCACCCATGAGCTACGAGCTCCGAGCTGACGCGCCGGTCCGAGCGGAACGCGATCGCGCGTCCTCGAGCTGGAGGGCCTGGACGTGCTCAGCACCCGGTCCAGCCCGCTCCGTGTCAACCACAATCGCCGAAGCCGCCCGCGCCCCTGTGCGCAGAACCGGACATCCGCCTCGTGGTGTGTGCCAGGGAGGACAACCCGGTCTCGCATCCGGTGCCGCCGCAGGGCCGATCCATTGGCACGGAGCGTGAAGGAGGCACCATGCCGCGAATCGCTGCGCAGGGTCGGGCGACGCTCCCGCCGGGCCGCCACGACGGACATGCCGCCCCGCCGAGGATCGCCTCCGAGCACGCTCCGCCCGGCGCACGGGTGCGACCCAGGTGCGGCGACGACCCTTCTCGCTCACGAAGCATCCGCAGCGCGAGCACGGCTCGGGCTCGCGCTGCGACGATGCGGCCTGATCGACGCGACGGGCGCCGCGCGCGGCGCCGTGCCGGACCGAGGTGCGCGCGAGATCCGCGCACCACCAAGGAGACGCCGTCGCGCGGCGAACACCGGTCGTGCACGACCGGACCGAGCGCCAGCGGCACGTCTCTCGGATCACGAAGGGACCGCGGTTCCGCCCGACCGCAGCCAAGCGCGGCATCTCGCCGAACGCCAAGGAGGACAACGTGAACACCGGCAAGAGAACGTCGAAGCCCCGCGTGCATGCCCGTCGTGGGCGATGCCGCGACAACGACTGCAGCCAGACGTTCGAGCGTTGGCTGCTCCATCGGTCGACGTCGCGCCACGAGAGCGATCGGATGCATCGGGCGATCGAGGCGATTGGCGGGCTTCGCACCCTTCATCGCCTGGCGTCCGCGTCACTCTTCAGTCCGCCGCCGCATCTGCTCGATGGCGACATCTCCGTGTTCCCGATCCCTGCGTTGAACACCGAGTTTCTCCAAGGTCTGCTGAAGGCGTTCTACCTCTACATCCAGTTCCTCAAGAGCACTCCCTACCTGGTGAGCATCGAAATCAATTGGGAAGGCAACTTTCCGCCGCTCAACATCACTTGGAACTACAGCTGGAACGGGTCCAAGTGGGACAACGTGGTTGCGGGATCGGGAGAAAGCCAGTGGATCGGCCTAAATTCTGGCGAGACGGCCTACTTCAGCTATGCGGCATGCCTGTACATGAAGTCCTATGGATTCTCCTTGTGGGACGACACCGGCTGGAGCGAAGTGCTCATGCCCGAAAACCCCATCTCGCAGTACAACGCGCAGGAAGAGAACTGGAGCATGTGCAGCGAGGAATGGATTTTTGATCTTGCATGGGAGCCTGCGTGACGAGCACGGCCCCACGCGCGACGATCGCCGAAGTCATCGGCTGCCGATCGTCCCCCATTCGGTTCGAGCCCTCGGCGTCGTGCACGCATCTGCAAGCAGCGCGCTCGCACACGCCGTCACCACCAGCCAGGTCAGGGGCGACGGGGGCGGAGCGTAAGCCGACCGGGCTGCACGAACGCACGGAATTGCGGGGCACGACGACGATCGGCGTGCCCGGCGGGATCCGCGCTTCGCGGCGGCTCGTCGGCACCGACCGTCCGCCGGATCGCGGTGCCCTGCGGGCCGCTTGCGCGCGCGGGACCAGCGCCGGCGCATCCTGACCTCGGTCGCACCGAATCCTCGCTCGCGCCAGCGCGTGCGGCACGAGCGAGCGTCGGCGCCCAGCGCGATGTGCGCTCGCTCGGACGATGCCGCTCCGAGTCGTCCGAGAATTCGGACGGGACCTTCATGCCAGAGCGCGGCAGCGCCGTGCGTCACGAGCGCGCGGCGCGCCTCGACGCGGTCACGGCCTTGCCACGCGCCCTTGGCACGTGACTTGATGCGGCCGCCCGCTTCCCGAACAAGGAGGTGCCGTCGTGCATCGCGTGTCCGACACACTCGAATCCGTAACGTTCACTGCTTGACGCCATGGCGGACCGAACGACAGTCACCATCGCCGGCGGTGAGCTCGCTGGAGCTGCGACGTGGAAGCTCAGCCTCGTCGGCGAGCTGCACGGCAAGTGGGGCGGGATCGACGCAGGGGACTTCTTCGCGGCCGATGCGCTCCGCGTCGACGACGGCAGCGGCGTGCAGCGGCTGTTCGCGAAGCTGCCGCACGCGGTCGAGCTGCCGGGCTGGATCTTCACCGAGGCCGGAGACGGGTTGCGCGCGAGCCCCAACGCCTTCGCGCAGGGACGGGTCGCGCTGCGTGCGCGCCTGGATGACGCGCTCCGAAGGCTGCGCTCGGTCGAGATCGCGTGGCACGAGCAGGAGGGCGGCTTCTTCGCCGCGAAGGGCCTGGGAAAGGTCGGCGCCCAGCTCGGTGGACAGCTGACGCTCCGCTTCGAGGCACCCCAGAACGGCGACGCCTTCGTGGTGGTCGCGGAGCTCTCCGCACGCACCACGGTGACGGCGCTGATCGCCGGCAGCGCGCAGGCGGAGTGCAGCTACGGCTTCACCGCGATCCTGCGTGCCGAGCTGAAACCGCGGCTGCGGCTGGATCTCGACGAGCTCAGCATCGGCCTGCCCGAGATCCCGTTTGCGCTCGACCTCGGTCGGATCGCGGCTCCTTTCGAGCTCGACCAGGGCATCACGCTGCAGGGACTGCTCCAGGGCCTACCGGTCAAGGTCACCGCGACCGCGGACCAGGCGATGTTGGCGATCGTCCTGACCGACGGCCGGTTGCGCGGGGCCGTGTGCAAGGCCGGCACCCCGGCGGACCAGCAGCTCGATCCCGCCAACCGCGCGGCCCTGACCGTGACCATCGGGGAAGCCGCAGGCCCGCGACTCGACATCCAGAACCTCACCGTCGCCGACGACGGCGACACGACGCCGGTTCTGAGCGCCACGGTCAGCGGGAGCATCGACCAGACCATCGGCGACGGCCAGCAGCGCTTCGGTCCGCTCGTCGTGCGCTGGCAGGGTGCTGAAGCGACCTTCCGCGGCGCGGCCGCAGCGGGCGGACCGGGCGACGTGTCGGCCGTGCTCGAGCTTCGCGTCCAGCGGCTGATGCTCTACCCGGCCGACGATCCCGAGGCCGTGCTGGCGTTCAGCGTCACGCTCGAGATCACGCCGGTCGGTGCGCGCGTGAAGGCGCTCCAGCTCCTCGAGCCGTTGCCCCTCGATCTGCTCGCGGGGGCCGCGCAGGAGCTGTCACGCGCCGCCTCCAAGGTGCTCCGGCTGCTGTTCGACCTGTTTCCCGCGGGCCAGCTCCCCGAGGCCGAGATCCTGCGCCTGCTCGACGTGCTGTCGCGCATCGCCGCCGCGGTCGGCCGTGCGGCGGTGTTCGTCGCCGATCAGGCGGGAGAGATCGCGGCCGCCGCCGGCGAGCTGATCGGCCGGGTGCTGGCGGGCATCGGCGAGGTCGTCGGCGCGCTCCTGCGCGCGCTGCGCCAGCTCGCCGCGAAGGACGCCGCGAGCCGCGTGACGGTCGCGCTCTACGTCGGCACCGATCCGCTCGAGCTCCGCCAGGTGCTGGTCACCCTGCGCGGACCGGCGACCGCCCCGCGCACGATCGGCGTCCTCGGCTGCCACCTCGAGCTCGCGCCGGGCTGGCGACCCGGGCTGCTGATCGATCTGGTGGCGCAGCCCGGTGCGTACCTGGTCGCGACGCACGACGCCGCACCGAACGGCGCGATCGCCACCTTGTCGACCGATCTGTGGCTCGCGCGCCCGGCCAAGGGGCCGGTGCAGAACCTGCCCGACGTCGACCCCAAAACCGGCGGGCGCGCGCAGCAGGATGGCGCCGGCGACAAGCCGCTGCTCGCCGTCGCGCTGTCCTGGGCCGCGGCGACGAGCGCGCGGCAAGCCATCGTCCTGGTCGGCATCGGTCGCGGCGAGCCTGTCTTCTTGCAGCGCATCACGTCGCCGCTCGCGCCGACGACCGGTAACGACCCGGTCGCAATCGTCGCGGGCGGCGCGTTCTCCTATCGCGAGCTGGGCCTCAACCCCGACGGCAGCCTCGATTTCTCCGTCGAGCCGACCTTCGCCACCGACCGGATCCTGCCGCTTCTCGGCATGTCCGATCGTGGTACGCCCGCACCCGGCGGCCCCGCCGGCGACAGCTTCCTGAACCGCCTCAGGGACTCGCTGAGCCCTGTGGTGACCGTGCTCGCGGTGACGTCCGACGTGCACGAGCTGCTCAAGCCGCGCCTCGTCGTCCAGCTCCTGGTGCACGTGGCCAGGCTCGAGACCAAGGTCGACCTCAAGCTGGAGCTCGATCTCAGAACCTTCCGCGCCAATCTCGACGCCGACATGTCGGAGGTCCAGGTCCAGTCGCCGCCGTTGGCCGAGAAGGCGCTGGGACTGCTGTGGATCGTCAAGAAGAAGGGCGATGCCTCCCCGCCCGGACAGCCGGCGAGCGATCCGACGCCGTTCGAGATGTTCCGCCTGTCGTTCGAGGGCCCGGAAAGCGTCCTCGCGCTCGGCGAGAACGCGAAGATGGAGATCGCCTACGACGCGCTTTCCACGGACGGACGCGGTGTCGTGTTCGACGTCACCGAGTTCCGTGTCGATCGCAGCGGTCTCAACCTGCGCACCGCCGTTTCGAAAGCGCCGGTCCGCCTGAGCGGCATCGACCAGCCCTTCGAGTTCACCTCGGGCGGTCTCGAGATCCGCAGCGGACGTCTCGTGCAGGCGGCGATCGCCGGACGCGGGACGCTGCCCCCGGCGCTGGTCGGTGATGCGAGCTGCGCCGTCGCGCTGGTCTTCGCCACCGACGCGGCGGGCGCCATCGAGCTCCAGTCGGCGACCGTCGAGCTCGACAAGAAGGGCGAGCCCATCATCTGCCACGGCCCGCGCTTCCAGCTGACGATCGACGAGCTCGGCCTGTCGTTCGTGCGCGACAACGGCGACCACTTCTACTTCGTCGTCACCGGCGCGCTGCAGTTCGCTCCCAAGCCGGGCGAGTTCGAGAGCGGCCTGCTGCAGTCCTTCAAGAACGTGCGCATCGACCTCGAGAAGGTGCCCCTCGCCGGCGACGCACGCGTGCTGGCGCGTCACATCTCCTTCCAGGTCGCGATGAACCCGAAGAAGCGCTTTCCGCTCTTCAACCTGTTCACGTTCGAGCTGCGCGGAATCGGCTTCCACCCGTCGGCGCCGAAGTTCGATGGCGATCCAGCGATCAACGTGTCGGGGCAGATCGCGTTCGTGCCCATCGGCGACGTGATGCAGCCGAAGATCGACTTCCACGGCCTGTGGATCGCGCCCCCGAAGCCGGGTCAGGCGCTGCCCCGGCTGCGTGCCGACGGGCTCGGCGTCGAGGTCGCGTTCGGCGGCGCGGCGAAGCTGCGCGGCGCGGTGGTCGCGGTGGACGAGAAGATGCCGACGCTCGAGGGCGCGGAAGCCGCGCCGCCCGACTACAAGGCGTACGGATTCCTCGGCGAAGGCCAGGTGTCGATCCAGGGCTTCGCGACCCTGTCGGCGTCGATGGGCTTTCTGGAGGTCGAGAAGAACGACGCCCCCGGCGAGCGCAAGAAGGCGTTCTTCCTCTTCCTCCAGCAGGAGAAGGTCGCCTACGAGATTCCGACCCCGGTTTGGACTTTCTACTTGCGGGAGGTCGGCTTCGGCTTCGGCTACCGCTACACCCTGCGCAGCTTCCGCGAGGCGGACCGGGCGACGTCGCCGGCACAGCTGATCTCGGCTCTGGACGAGGCGTCGAAGACGCAGGGCGAGCTGTCGCGCTTCTCGGCCTGGGAACCCGACCCGGACGGCGACAAGCTGACGCTCGCTCTGCGCGGCGCCTTCCAGATGTACCCGGCGCAGAAGACCTTCGACGCGAAGCGCGAGGCTCGGGCCGAGAACCCGTTCTTCTTCGACATCGTCGCCGCGCTGCGCTCGGACCTGACGTTCCTGATCAGCACGCGCGGTTGGCTCGCGACCAACTACAACGACTTCTTCGAGGACAAGGACGGGCTGCGCTCGCGCCCCGGCTTCCGCGGCTACCTGCTGATCTCGGTGCCGCGCTCGGAGCTGCTGGCGCGCGTCGTCGCGGATTCGAAGGGCTACATCGGCGAGCGCCTCGCGCTGCCGTCCGAGGTGCGCACGGCGCTGCAGTCGGTCGACTGGTCGGCAACGCTGTACATCCGCCCGGGACTGCTGCACTTCGAGCTCGGCTGGCCCGATCAGCTCGTCGTCCGCCTGAAGGACGATCCCAAGTTCCGCGTCACGGTGCGCGGCGGCCTGATCTTCCGCGCCGCCGAGGACGGCGTGCTGTACGGCTTCAACGTCGAGGCGGATGCCTTCCTGGCGTTCTCCGGCTCGGCCGGCGGCGGCTCGCTCGGCGTCGCCGTCGAGGCGACGTTGGTGGCGCGCTTCGTCGCCCGCTTGATCAGCTTCATGAGCCCCAAGCTCAGCGGCTCGCTCCTCTACGGGCTGATCTCGCTCGACGCCCAGCTCACCTTCAGCGTGCGCGCCTGGCTGCGGATCGACCTCCGCTTCACCTCGTTCACCATCACGATCGGCTACTCGTTCAGCCTGCAGCTCACGGCCGTGGTGGAGATCGCCATCTCGACCGAGGGCGTCGGTGCGAAGGTGCGCGCACGGGTCGCGATCTGCGCCTTCGGCTGCACGCTCGCGGTCGGCATCGGCTTCTCGATCAACGACGCCAGGCTCGACGACGCCCGCGCACGCGTCGACCGCTTCCTCGGCATGGGCCTCACCGCGGAGACGCCCGATCCGGCGAAGGCGCTGTCGGCGCAACGCGCCGATGAGCGCATGGACCGTGCTGCGCAGCAGGCGGTACCGCCGAACGGCGCGGGCACCAGCCCGTCGCCGGAAGCGCAGGCCGAGGCCGGGAACGGCGCGCCTGACGGAGCGCCGACCAGCGACGTACCGGGTGCCCGCGCGATCACCGCGACGAACTTTTGGCTGGTTCTGCGTCGCGCCGAGACGCGGCCGGCGGGCGGCGACGACCAGAGCGATACC
>JAIEPK010000232.1 GCA_019749875.1 Candidatus Binatia bacterium
GTCCCGCGGGGGAGGGCGTCGTCCCGAGCCGCTGCGCGCGGCGCCGCGGCACCGAGGATTCTCGGTCCGGTAACGTCGCCGCAACACCGCGGTGGCAGGCTGCCCCGGGTCCGATGCACGAAGCATCGTCCGACACGGAGGTGGCCATGTTCGCCCGTTCCGCCGCACGAAACGCACCCGACGCGCCCCACGATCCCGGCACCGAGGCGCCTCGCTTCGCGAACGACGGCACGCGCGCCGTGCTCGAGCGCATCCTCGACGACCTGCTGCGCCGCATCGACGAGCGCACGATCGTCGCGGACGACGCGGCGGCGATCGTCGGCCGGCTGCGGGCGTTCTGCAGCGACCCGCCGCCGCACGGCGGCGTGCGCTCGCTGCACGAGCTGCGCGACGTCCTCGATCCGCAGCGCTTCGCCGAGCGCGCCCGCAAGCTCGCCGCCGGCTATGCGCGCCTGGCGGCGCCGCCCGCGGCGAAGCGCGCGTCGTGACGGGAGCCCGCCATCTTCGCCTGGTATGGAGTGCGCCGGAGGAGGGCGCACCCACGGCACCGCACGACGCGGCGCGCCGGGCGGTGGTCCGCGCAGGGGATGGCGAAGACGGCAGGAAGCGAGAGGAGCCGCAGCACGTCGGCCGGCGCGAAGGCAGCGGCGACCCGCGGCCAGACGAAGCGCCTCAGAACCATGGCGGAGCGGCGCGATCCGTTCGCGCTCTACGAGAGCTCGGTGCAACGCCCCGACGACGACGTCGCGTTCTTCGGCGAGACCTTTCGCCGGCTGCGCGGCCGCGAGGCGAAGATCCTGCGCGAGGACTTCTGCGGCACGGCGAAGCTGTCGCTCGCGTGGTGCAAGAGCGCGCCCGGGCGGCGCGCGATCGGCATCGACCTCGACGCCCCGACGCTCGTCGCGGCGCGAAGCCGGAACCTCGAGCCCAACGCGCGGGCGCTGCGCGGCCGCATGGAGCTCGTGCACGGCGACGTGCTGCAGACGCGGCGCACCGACGCCGACGTCATCTGTGCGATGAACTTCAGCTTCTGCGTGTTCAAGCAGCGCGCGCAGCTGAAGCGCTACCTGAAGGCCGCACACGCCGGACTCGCGAAGGACGGCCTGCTGTTCCTCGAGCTCTACGGCGGGACCGGCGCGATCGACGTGATCGAGGAGGAGCGCGAGCTGAACGGCTTCACCTACGTCTGGGAGCAGAAGCGCTACGACCCGATCACGCACGAGACGCTCTGCTACATCCACTTCAAGTTCCCGGACGGCTCGCGCATCGATCGCGCGTTCACCTACGACTGGCGCCTGTGGACGATCGCCGAGCTGCGCGAGCTGCTTCTCGAGTGCGGCTACAAGAAGGCCCGCGTGTTCTGGGCGACCTGCGACGAGAGCGACACCGCGAACAGCGACGACGACATGATCTACGGCGACGGTGACTACGTGGAGCTGGATGCCGTCGACCAGCAGTACAGCTGGCTGGTCTACGTGGTCGGGGAGAAGTAGCGCCGGGCGCGCCGCCGCTGCGCGCTGCCGGCGGAGGCATCGCTCGCGACGCTCGCGGGCCGAGCGTCAAGCACGCCGCAGCACCTCGAGCACCGTGTCCGTCACGCCGGCGAGGCCCTTGTACGCGGCGACCCGCGGCGGCATCGCCGTGAGCGCGCGCGCGAGCGTCGCACGCTGCTCGGCGGTGAGCGCGGTGAACGGGTAGACGTAGACGCGGATCAGGAAGATCGCGGCGGCGTGTCCGGCGAGCGGGACGGTCGTCTGGCGCTCGACGCGCAGGAAGCCGGGCCCGTCCGGGCGCCACGGCTCGCGGCGTCCTTCCTCGGGGTGGTGGTCGAGGTGCTCGTCCGCCGACACGGTCCACACGAAGCGCACGTACGGACCGCGCTCCACCATCGCGTCGACCATCGAGCGCTCGGCCTGCGGGTGCTTCGCGAAGTCGGGAACCGGTCCGTGGATCGCGCCGAAGTCGGCACCGTGGATGCGCTCGGGCCGCCAGCCGCTCGGGATCGACACGTGCACGGCGATCGCAGCGCTGCCGCCGTCCGGCAGGCGCCGCAGCACCACCACGTCCTCCTGCACGAGCTCGACCAGATCCGCGAAGCCGGCGGCGGCCGCACGAGCACCGAGCGCCGCGAGCAGGTCGGGATGCTCGCGGCCGATCGTCGTGCGCAGCCAGTCGAGCGCTGCGGCCTGGATCGCGCGCTCCTCGTCGTCGCGGGCGAGCAGCGCATGGCGCGCCGGCGGCGTCGCACGCTTCGCCGCGCGATAGCGCTCGAGCTGGTCGTCGACCTGGAAGAACAGCCGGTCGGCCGCGCCGTTGCCGAGGTCGGTGCCGTGGCGCAGCAGGCCTGCCTCCATGCGGAGCGGGGTGTCCTTGACCGGGAAGTAGCGCGCGGGCGGCGGCAGCGGGCGGGACGTCACGAGCGCAGCGTAGCGACGTCGCGCCGGCCGTGCGACGTCGCGCCGCGCGTCAGAGCAAACGCCCTGCTGTTTCATGCCCTCGTGGGCGGCGAAGCCGGTGCGGACGTCAGGTGAAGACGCTCGAGCATCTGCATCCCTTCGTGGTCGGCGAAGCCGATGGACACGTCAGCCGGCGGTGCGCCCCGCGCGCCCCACCGTTCGCGCGCGCAGCAGAGGGATCATGCGGCGCAGCAGGAGCGCCACCTCTTCCGTGTCGCGCAGCCGGTAGCGCGCGGCGGTCGCGCGCTCTTCTTCTCCGACGAAGATGCCGGCGCCGTCGTCGGCCAGCACCGTGAACACGGTCTCGTCGGTCAGGTCGTCGCCGACGTGCAGCGCCAGCGCGTCGTCGAGCCCGAGCGCGTCCTTCAGCCACAGCACCGACTTGCCCTTGTCCCAGGCGACGTTGGGCTGCACCTCGATGACCTCTTTCCCCGGCTCGCGGCGCAGGTCGGGGAGCTGCGCGAGGACCTCGTCGACCAGCGCGCCGACCGCGGGCAGCAGCTCGCGCGCGACCATGCGCGAGTGCAGCGCGATCGAGAAGCGCTTGCGCTCGACGAGCGCTCCCGGGAGCCGGGCGCTGCCGGCGCGGAGCAGCCGCTCCGCCGCGTCGAGCGACGCGAGATACGGCTCGCCGATCTGCAGCGCGAGCCGGTGCTCCGCCGGACCGCCGACGTCGAAGCCGTGGCTGCCGACGTAGAACGCCTCGGGCACCTGGACGCGCCGTTCGATGTCGCGGCGATCGCGTCCGCTGACGATCGCGGTGGCGCACAGGCCCGCGAGCTCGCGCACCAGGTGTCGCGTCGCGACGTCGAGCTCGGCGATCTCGGGACGCGCGACGATCGGCGTCAGCGTGCCGTCGTAGTCGAGACACAGCAGCACGCGCCTTGCCGCGTCGAGCAGCGGCTCGATCGCGTCGAGCGCGGACGGAAGCTCGCCGGTGCGTCGCGTGTGGCCCGTCCGCGGCGATCTCGCGTCGGTGCGGCCCGCGGACCCGAGCCGCGCGTTCGCACCGCTCCGGTCGAGCACGCTCTCGCCCGTGCGCCGCGTCGTGCGCTCGCTCATCGCGCGACGCGGCCGGCGCGTCCCGCCGCCTGCATCACCCGTCCACCTTCACGCCGCGCCAGAACGCGACGTGATCCTTGATGTTCGCCGCGGCGGGCTTGGGCTCGGGGTAGTACCAGGCGGCGTCGCGATTCACCTGATCGCCGACCACGACGTCGTAGTAGTGCGCGGTGCCCTTCCACGGGCACACCGTCGTGGTGCTGCTGTCGCGCAGGTTCTCGCGCCGCACGGCCGCCGGCGGAAAGTACACGTTGCCCTCGACCGACTCGAAGGCCGTGCTCTCCGCGATCACCGCTCCGTTCCACGACGCCCGCGGCATGTCGTCCTCCTCCCGTTACTGCGTGTTGCGGGCGACGAAGGCCGCGAGCGGCGCGACCACGTTGTTGGTCGCGTCGTCCTCGGCCGTCAGCACGTCGACGTGCGCATAGCCCTCGCTGATGTACACCTCGAAGCCGCCCTCCGGACCACCGTACGTCGGAAACGCGACGCTCGGAACAGCGCCGTCCACGACGCGCGGCGTGCCGTCGCACGACGGTGCCGTGCAGGGTGCGATGCTGTCCGCGAAGCCCTTGAAGCTCGCGGGGACGGGGGCCAGGCCGTTCGAGCCGCCGAAGCCGATCACCGGAATGTCGATTGCCGGCGCCTGGGTCAGGTTCTCGATGTCGCGGCGGCCGCGGCCGACCGACAGCGGTGTCGAGTCGAGGCTCACCAGCCCGCTCGTCGTGCTCAGGCCGGAGCTCGGGTAGTACCAGTCGCTGAAGTTCGTCCCGCCGGCGACGAACGTGCCGAGCAGGCGGTCGAAGCGCGTGACCTCCTTCTCGTTGCCCCAGCGCGTGCTCGGCGGGAACGTCGTCGGCGCGGGGCCGTTGTTCGGCAGTGCGGCGGCGGGCTGGGTCTCGGTCGAGTCCTGCCAGGTGGTGAGCCCGCCGACCACCGGACCGGCGGCGCCGACCGAGGTCGCGACGAAGAACGCCGTCGCCGCGATCGCGCCGTCGTCGTCGACGAAGCTGCCGATGCCGCCGTACACGGTCGCCTGCGGCAGGATCGACAGGATGCTCAAGTCGGCGACCTTGTCGATCGCCGACGTGTTCGGGCCGACCTGGTCGACCTGGATGATGATCTGGCCGGAGTCGGGATCGGTGCGGCCTTGGATCGCCGACGGCTCGCTCGAGGCGAGGATGCGCGGGTTCAGGAGCCCGCCCGCGGTCGAGTACGAGGTCTGCGGCGGGATGCAGACCGGCGGCGTCAACAAGCCGCAGTCGCTCGCCTCGTTCGCGACCGTGCAGGGCGTCGTGCCGTCTGCGCAGCGCGGCGCGTTGTCGCGCACCGCGCCGTAGAGGCCGCCGTCGAAGCGCGCCTCGATACGATCCAGTGTGTCGCTGGTCGGCGGCGTGCCCGATGTGCTGCCGCCGCCGCCCTCGAGCAGCACCAGGCCGCGCAGCTTCGCGTAGCCGGGATCGGCTGGACCGAAGCCCGTCAAGTTGAAATCGGTCGCCGCGTAGCGCGCGACGAAGCCGGTGCCCGCCGAGTGCCCGCCGAGGAACACGTTGTGGTTCTTGACGGCGAGGTCTGCGGCCGCGACGACGGCGTCGATGTCCTGCGAGAACGTGAGCGGCGTCCAGTTGGCGAGGAACGGGATGTCCGCCTGCGTGTCGTAGAAGACCGCGCGCCGTCCGAGGCCGGAGAGGAGCGGGCTCACCGGCATGCCGATCTCGCCGCCGAACAGCCAGTCGAGCGCCGCCTTCGGGTCGTTCGCCGTGTCCGCGAGCAGCAGTCCGGCGCGGTCCTCGAGCTGGTTCGAGCGCCGATCGAACGCCCACACCTCGACGGCGAGACCCTGCTCGCGCGCCATGCGCACGATCAGGTTCTCGGCCAGGACCTTGAAGCCGCCCGCGCCGCCTTCGAAGCCCGGCACCAAGATCAGGATCGCGTCCGGCTTCACGCCGGGGCGCTGTGCCGCGTAGCGCGTGTAGCGCGCGTTGTTGAGGCTGAAGGTCGAGCTGCCGAACTGGGTGATCAGCTTCGCGTTGGCGACGGTCACGCCCGGGCTGCCCGGCGTGTTGGGCGGCTCGGCCGCGCTCGGGATGTCGATCGTCGCGCCGCGCACCGCGCAGCGCAGCTCGTCCTTGTCGTCGATCAGCAGGTCTCCGTTCGCGTCGGCCGCGTCGATGCAGTGCGTGTAGCCGCCGCACGCGATCTGACGAACCTTGCCGCTCGGGCTGTCGACGCAGGACGACTCCTGCTTGATCGCGCAGCGCAGCTTCGGCTGCGGCCCGGTGCCCTGCTTGAGGCACGGGGCCTTTGCGGGCGACGCCGCGAGTCCGCAGGTCGTACGCGCCTGGATGGCGTTGGTGGTCGCGCGGCACTCGCGACGGAGCGCGTTGGTCTCGACCGCGGTCTTCACCGCGGCGCGCGAGCAGCGCTGGTAGCCGTCGCGGCTGGTGGCCGCGGCGCACGGGCACTGGCCCTCGATCACGGCACGCAGCGTGTCGATCTGTGCACGATCGATCGCCTGCGATGCGCCGGCGAGGCACTTGTCGGCGGCGTGCGCGAGCGAGGTGCAGGCCAGCACGAGGAGCAGGGTGGACGAGAGAAGCTTGACGAGACGCATGAACCCTCCGACGGCCCCGCCGGGGCCGCTGCTGCATCGCGCGAGTATGCATCGGAACCGCCGGGCGCGCGAGGTCGAATTGGCGCGTCCGTCTCGACCCGCGAGAGACGGCACGGGACCGGGTGCCGCGTCGCGCGCCGCGTCAGGCGCAGCGAATCTTGTTGCGGCCATTGAAGGCCGCGACCTTGTAGCACTCGGCGAGGGTCGGGTAGTTGAACACGGTCTCGATGAAGTACTCGGCGGTGCCTTTGAGGCGCATCACCGCTTGACCGATATGAACGAGCTCGGTCGCGCTGGTGCCGATGATGTGCACGCCGAGGATCGCTTCCGTCTCCTGGTGGATCAGCAGCTTGAGCATGCCGGTCTCGTCGCCGAGAAGCTGCCCGCGTGCCGTCTCGCCGTAGCGCGCGATTCCCGTCTCGTACGGGATCGCGCGCTCGGTGAGCGCGTCTTCGGTCGCGCCGACCATCGAGATCTCGGGGATCGCGTAGATCCCGTACGGCAGCATCTCCTCCTCGAGGACCATCGGCGCGCCGAACATGTGGCAGGCCGCGAGCCGTCCCTGCTCCATCGAGGCCGAGGCGAGCGCCGGAAAGCCGATCACGTCGCCGCAGGCATAGACGTTCGGCACGCAGGTCTGGAAGCCCGGCTCGACCTTGATCCGCCCGCGCTCGTCCGCACAGAGACCTGCCGCGGCGAGGCCGAGGGTCTCGGTCGCTCCTTGACGGCCGCCGGAGTACAGCAGGCAGTCGGCGTGCAGCTTCTTGCCGCTCGCGAGCGTCGCCTCGACCAGGTCGCCCTGTGCGCGCGACGCCGACGGCGCGGGCACGCGCTTGATCTCGACGACCTTCTCGCCGAGTCGCAGCGTCATGCCCGCCTGGCGCAGGTGGTACTGCAGCGCTTCGACGATCTCGCGGTCGGCGAACTCGAGCAGCCGGTCGCGGGTCTCGATCAGCGTGACGCGCACGCCGAGCGCCGACAGCATGGACGCGTACTCCGTGCCGATGACGCCGCCGCCGACCACGATCAGCGTCTGCGGCAGGTAGGGCAGGTGCAGCAGCTCGTCGGTCGTCACGATCTTCTCGCCGTCGAACGGCACGTGCGCGGGGCGTGCCGGCGTCGTGCCCGGTGCGAGCAGGACGTGCTGCGCCTCCACGGTCTCGCTCGAGTGGCGACCGTCGATCCGCACGTGGCTCGCGTCGAGCAGCGTCGCGCTGCCGTGCAGCAGCTCGATGCCGTTGTCGAGCAGCTGCCGGCGCACGACCTCGATCTCGGCCCGGATCACGCGCTCGCAGTACTCGATGAGCAGCGACAGCTCCTTCGTGCGGTCGAGCGCACTGCCGACGTCGTCGGCGTGCTTGCGTGACGCGAGCACGGCGACCACCGCCTCGCGCAGCGCCTTCGACGGGATCGTGCCGGTGTTGATCGCGACCCCGCCGACGGTCTCCATGCGCTCGACGACGCACACGCTCTTGCCGAGCTTCGCCGCCTGGATCGCGCACTTCTGTCCCGCCGGTCCGCTGCCGACGACGCAGAGATCGAAGCGCCGGGATTCCACCGTTCGCTCGCCGTCGCGCGCGTCAGCGCGAGACCGTGACGTCGACCGTGTCGCTGCCGGCGACGGTGGTCTCGGCCCAGAGGATGCGCTGCTTCGCGCTGCCGTCGACCGTGTCGCGCCAGGCGACGGGGCAGGTCAGGTAGTAGCTGCCCGACGGCACCTCCTCGAACTTGAAGCGACCGTCCTCGTCGGCGGTGGTCACCCACCACACGGCGTCGGCGTCTTCCTTCCACTCTTTGGTGCCGCCCTGCAGGACGACGTCCTGGATGTAGCGCGTCGAATCGGTCGTGACCGGCGTGAGGCGCACCTGGCAAGAGGACCCGACCAGCACCGTTCCGGACGCGAGCGTCATCGTGACCTGACCGGTGACGACGGCCTCGCCGCGCGTCCGGTAGGCCGCGTACTCGCGCTCGTTGATCTCTTCCTTCTTGAGATGCCGGTGCGTGCAGCCCAGGACGACGACGAGCGCCGTGCACAGCCCCGCCGTGAGGACGACCGTGGCGCGATGCCGCGCGGCCGTGCCGATCTTCCGCTCCCCCGTCATGGCGTGTCCTCCTCGCGTCCAGCGTCTCATCGGCGCGGCGGCGCCGGAACGAAAGCGTGCGGACGTGCTCGTCGCGGCACCGTCGGCGCTCGGCCGCCCCCGGGAGGCTCTATGCGATTCGCAGCCTCGCTGCCATGGCGCGGTCGGCCGCCATGCCGACGGCGCCGCCCTGCCGCTTCCGGCGCCGTACGCTAACGGAGACGCATGCCGGTGAAGGTCGCCGCGGGATGCCTGGTACGGGCGCGCTTCGACGACGGGTGGCGCTATCTGATCGTCCACCCGAGCGGCAACTACAATCGCCGCGCGCCGTACTCGATCCCGAAGGGCCTGGTCGAGGCCGGCGAGTCCGCGCAGGAGACGGCGCTGCGCGAGACCCGCGAGGAGACCGGGCTCGCGTGCCGCATCGTCGGTACGCTCGGCGAGATCGCGTACGTCAAGAGCCGCAAGCGGGTGATCGGCTTCCTCGCGGAGCCGCTCGAGCCGCCCGCCGCGACCGTGCTCACGCCCGGCGACTGGGAGATCGATCGCGCCGAGTTCCACCTCGCGGCCGAGGCGCAGGCGCGCCTGCATCCGGATCAGCGGCCGTTCGTCGATCGTGCGATCGCGCTCGAACCAGACGCGTGACGCCTCGGGCGGAACGAGTACACTGCCGGCCATGCCCGCAGATCCGATCCTCCGCTTTCGCCGCTGGCTGCGCGACGCCGAGCACGCCGGCGCACCGCTCGCCGAGGCGATGTCGCTCGCGACCGCGACGCGCGACGGCGTGCCGTCGCTGCGCATGGTGCTGCTGAAGCAGGCCGACGCGGACGGCTTCGTCTTCTACACCGACGCACGCAGCCGCAAGGGCCGCGAGCTGCGCGCCAACCCGCGCGCCGCGGCGACGTTCCACTGGAACACCATGGGGCGGCAGGTGCGCGTCGAGGGGCGCGTGGTCGAGCTGCCTCCTGCGGACGCGGATGCCTACTGGGTGTCGCGTCCGCGCGGCAGCCAGCTCTCCGGTGCGACGTCGCATCAGAGCCGGGTGCTGGCGAGCCGTGCGGAGCTGGTCGCGCGCCGCGCCGCGACCGAGCGGCGCTTCGCCGGCTCCGACGTACCGCGTCCGCCCGAGTGGCGCGGCTTCCGCATCGTACCGGCGTCGATCGAGTTCTGGACGCACAAAGACGACCGGCTGCACCACCGCGAGCGCTTCACGCGCCGCGGCGGCATCTGGCAGGCGACGCTGCTCGAGCCGTAACCGCACGCCCGACGAGGGCCGGTGCGGCGCGATCCCGCGAGGGGGGAGAGCCCCCTCGCGGCACCTGCGTCAGCCGACCGTGCGGCCGATCCAGCGGCTCACCGCGGGCAGGATCGGCAGGGACTTCATGACGCTCGACAGCGTCGACTCGGTCTTCGCAGGTTTCGCCGCCTTCGGCGCCGGGGCCTTTGCCCCCCGCTTCGGCGCGGCTGCCTTCTTCGCCTTCCCGGCGGTGCCCTTCGCGGTCGCGGGCGCGTTGGTCTTCTTCGGCTTCAGCGCCGCCGTCGTGCGCGCCGCCTTGGGCGCGGCAGCCTTCGCGGGCGCCGCAGCCTTGGGTGCCGCCGCCTTCGCCGGCGTCTTCACGGGCGCCTTCTTCGCCACCGGTGCCTTCGCCACGGATTTTTTGCTGGTCTTCTTCGCCCCGCTCGCCGCCATGCCGTTCCTCCACGTCTCGGGCGTGTTGTGTGTCGTGCTTGCTTCGCCCGGCCGATCGCGAGCGATACCATGCACCTCGTCATGGCGAAACGTCTCGCGCGACGCATGCGCGTCTTTCCTCTCGCATGGGCGATGCTCGTCTTCGGCGTCGCGGTGGCGGACGCGCGCGACGTGACGTTCCCGATCCGGCTCGACGATCGCTTTCTCACCCGCGAGCTCGCGCGCAGCGCGTTCACCGATCCCGACGGTACGGCGCACGTCTTCGCCGACGAGTCCGACTGCAACTCGCTGGTGCTGTTCGATCCGCGCGTCGCGTCCGAGCCGGGCGCGCTGCGCGTGCGCAGCGCCGGCGAGGCCCGCTTCGGCGTGTCGGCCGGCGGACGTTGCCTGCTGCCGCTGTCGTGGACCGGGCAGGTCGAGCTGATCGAGGAGCCGCGCCTCGAGCGTGGCGCACCGGTCGTCCGCTTCGTGGTCACCGACTCGCGCCTGCTCGATCCGGACGGTGGCGAGCCGCTGTTCAGCGGCACGCTGTGGGGCTGGGTGAAGGACTACGTGCATCCACGGCTCGAGACCCGGGTCGATCTCGCGGAGCCGGTGGCGCAGCTGCGCGAGGTGCTGCCGGCGTTCGGCGTGGGCGAGCCGGGCAGCCCTCTCGACGAGGCGCTGGGACGGCTGTCGCTCGACGACGTCGAGCTGTCCGACGGCGTGGTGCAGGTGCGCGTGCGCATCCCGTTGCCCGACGCTCCGCCGCCGGACGCGACACCCGAGCCCGCGGGCAGCGTCGCACCGCTGAGCCCCGAGGAGCTGCGTCGCTGGCAGCAAGCGATCGAGCAGTGGGACGCGTTCCTGACCTTCGTCGTCAAGGTCACGGGTGCCGACACGCAGGTGCTCGCGCTGCGCCGCACGCTTCTCTCGATCCTGCTCGACGAGCGCTACGCGCTGGCCGCGGCGTTGACCCGTCCCGATGCGAGCGTGCACGATCCCGTGCGGCCGCTCTTTCTGCGCGCCTGGCAGCGGCTCGCGCCGGCGCTGCGCGAGGTCGCCGACGGGCTGCCGGCCGATCAGGCGCTGCGCTACCTGTCGTTCGTGTCGGCGGGTGACGCGCTGGCGGCGCTCGATCAGCTCGGCCCGGAATCCGGCATCGAGATCTCGGCCGACGGTCTGCGCCGGCTCGCACGCTTGATGGTGCCGTCGTCGCCGGAAGATCCGCTCGCCTACACGCCGGGTGTCGACCCGCAGCTGCGCGAGCTGTTCGGCTTCGGCGCGCCGCTGCCGCCGCCCGAGGAGAACGCCGAGGTCGACGCCGACGCTGGCGCGGCGGTCGGCGACGACGTCGTCGCGCCGCCCGGCACGAGCGCCACGCCCGACGCGGCAGCGACAACGACGCCGGCTCCGGGCGCCACCGCGCCGTCGGAAACGACACCGGCACCGAGCGCCACGGCGGCGCCGGACGCGTCTGCGGCACCGGATCGGAGCGCGTCGCCGCGCGAAGGCGCTGCGAGCGCAGACGGCACGTCCGGGTTGTCCGACGCGAGCGCCGCGTCCGGGGCGAGCGCGTCGCCGGGCACGACCCCGACGATTGCGCCCATCCCGACCCCGGACGTCGGGCCGACCAGCTGGCTCTGGGGCTGGCTCGGCGGCACCGCATGGGCGGCGGAGCTGCCCGAGGCGAGCGTCGTCAAGCGCCTCAATGCGTGGGCGCCGACGCGCGCCGACATCGCGGAGTACGCGCCGCTCGCGCGTCGCCTGCTCGACGACGTGACGACCTTCCTGCTCGCCCGCCACGAGATCGATCCCGCGCACGCGGACGTCTTCCGCGCGCTGGTGCCCGCGACCGCTTGGAAAGAAAGCTGCTGGCGGCAGTACGTCGGCAAGGGCGGCAAGCTGGTGCCGCTCACGTCGGGCGCGGGCGCGGTCGGCATCATGCAGGTGAACGTCGCCGTCTGGCGCGGCTTCTACGATCCGGGCGGGCTCAAGCGCGACATCGCCTACAACGCGCGTGCCGGGGGCGAGATCCTGAGCCGCTACTGGACGGACTACGCGGTGCCGCGGGGCGAGGCGAAGAAGGGCGGCGGCGTCGATGCGCTCGCACGCGCGACGTACGCGGCCTACAACGGGGGGCCGGGTGAGCTGGCGCGCTACCGCGACCGGAAGGCCGCGAAGCGCGAGCGCGTGGTCGACACCGACTTCTTCGTCAAGTACCAGCGCATGAAGGCCGGCGACACGCTCGCGGTGGTCGACTGCTACCTCGACTGAGGACCCCGCGGCCGCATCGCCGGGCACGTCGCAGGAAGACGTCCCCGGGTGTTCTTCGCGACGACCGAGCGGTCTCGCCTAGCGCACGGTCGCGCGGCGCATGCGGCGTCCCAGCGTGACGTAGAGCAGGGCACCGATCGCGAGCACGAGCAGCGTGCGCGCGTGCGCCTCGAGCGGGAACTGGAGTGCCAGGCCGAGGCAGAGCACGAAGCCGACCGCCGGCGTCCACGACGGCGTCACGAAGATGCCCGCCGGACGGGCCGTCTCCTCGCGCTTGATGCGCAGCAGCCCCACGTGCAGCGTCGTGAACACGCACAGCAGGAGCAGGCTCGTCGTCTGGGCGAGGATCTGCACGCCGCCGGAGACCGCGAGCCCGACCGCGAGCGCGTACGCGAGCAGCACCGCGACCCACGGCGTGGCGCGCACCGGGTGCACGCGCCCCAGCACCTGGGGCAAGAGACCCTCGCGCGCCATGCCGTAGGTGAGGCGCGAGGCCATGATGAGATTCAAGAGCCCCGTGTTGCAGATCGCGAACAGCGCGACGATCGAGAACGCGCCGCCCGGCGGCTCGATGCCGGCCGCGCGCAGCACGTCGAGCAGCGGCGCCTTCGAGGTCGCGAGCTGCTCGGTCGACAGCGTCAGCAGCGCCGCCACGGTGATGCCGACGTACACCAGGCACGAGGTGCCGATCGCGATCAGGATCGCGCGCGGCAGCACGCGCTGCGCGTCGCGCACTTCCTCGGCGACGTTCGCCGTGTCCTCGAAGCCGATGTACGCGTAGAAGGCGAGCGTCGCGCCACTCAGGATCTGCGCCAGCGTCGCATGCGGCGCGACCTGCGCGAGCTGCTCCGCCGGCGTGAGCCGGCCCGCGAACCAGAAGCCGACGACCAGCACCAGCACCAGTCCGGACGCCTCCGCGATCGTCAAGACGACATTCACGTTCGACGACTCCTGGATGCCGCGGAAGCTGATCCAGGTCATGACGCCGAGCAGCACCACGCTGCCCGCGACCGGCGGCACGGTCACGAACGACTCCAGGTATCCGGCGAACGCGAGCGACACGGTCGCGGCCGAGCTGATGCCGCTCGCGAGCACCAGCATGCCGATCAGGAACGCGACCGCCGGGCTGCGGAAGGCGCGTCCGGAGTAGGCCGCCGCACCGGCCGCGACCGGGTAGCGCGAGCTCAGCTCGGCGTAGGTGAGGCCGGTGAAGACCGCGATCACCGCCGCGATGCCGAACGAGATCCAGGCAGCGGTGCCGGCGATGCCGACCACTTTTCCCACCAGCGCGTAGATCCCGGCGCCCAGGATGTCGCCGATCGCGTACAGCGTGATGGCGATCGGGCTCAGGGTGCGCTTCAGCTGGTGCTGCTCGTGCGTCACCCGGGCGCGTTGCCACGCGGGCGCAGTCACGGCAAGCGACCGCTCTGCCGTGAGCGTCCGATTGCTCCTTCGGAGGCCGATTCGAGTTGACACCCGGGAGCCGCGACCAGAGAATCCAGCCCCGCTGGCCCATGATCGAGGACGACGACAGGACGGTGATGTCCGAGATGCCGCGCTGGGAGGAGCCCGAGGCGGGCCGGCTCCCGGTGCTCATCGTGCTGCGCGGCGCGCAGCTCGGCCGGCGCTACCTGATGAACGAGAAGCGCTTCGTCCTCGGCCGGCGCGACAGCGTCGCGACGCTGGTGATTCCCGGCGATCCGAAGATCAGCAGCAAGCACTGCGAGATCGAGCACGATGCCGAGCGCGACTGCTGGGTGGTGCGCGACGCCGGCTCGACCAACGGCACGCGCGTCAACGGCAAGGCCGTCGATACGGCCGATCTCGCCGAAGGCGACAAGCTGCTGCTCGGCGACACCGTGATCAAGTTCAGCTTCCACGACGAGGTCGAGAGCGAGTTCCACCACGAGGTGGATCGCTTGATGAACATCGACGAGCTCACGGGCCTCGTGGTGCTGCGCGTGTTCCGCGAGCGCTTCCACGAGGCCTTTGCGGCGAGCACGCGCGCACGGCGTCCGCTCGCCCTGCTCATGATGGACCTCGACGGGCTCAAGAAGATCAACGACACGCACGGACACCAGGCGGGTGCGATGACGATCTCCGGCGTCGGGCACATGCTCGGCGACCTGATCGGTTCGCGCGGGCTGGTCGCGCGCTTCGGCGGCGACGAGTTCATGGCGGCCTTCCCCGGCCTCGACCGCCAGGCTGCGGTCGAGGAGGGTGAGAAGATCCGCGCCGCCCTCGCGGCGCAGAAGTTCGCCTTCGGTGAGGCCCTGCTGCGGCCGACGATCAGCATCGGCGTCGCCGCGATGCCCGAGGACGCGACCACCCCCGAGCGCCTGATCCGCGTCGCCGACGAGGCGCTCTACCGCGCCAAGGCCGCCGGTCGCGACCGCGTGAGCACCTGATCCGTCGCCACGCCGGCGGCTGACCGGAAGGCGGATGCGGTGGCGCCGGCTAAAGGGCCGCGCCGCGTAGGCCGCTGTGCAACGTCGGAGTCGCGTGATAGCCCGGACCTGGCGGGGGCATCAGGAAGTGAGCAGGATGGTCGAAGAGGCGGACAGCGGGCGTGGGGTCGCCATGGCGGTGGAGGTCACTGCGAACGAGGTCGGGCGGAAAGGGGTTGCAGCGAAGCGCGGCAAGCCGGGCGAAGCGGCCGCGACGCGACGCAAGCTCGCTCCCCGCAAGAAGTCTGCGCCGACCGTCGCTCGAGCGAGGGAGAAGGCCGCCGTCGCCGAGCTGTCCGGGCCCGAGTTCTTCCTGAACCGCGAGCTCACCTGGCTCGAGTTCAACTGGCGCGTGCTGCACGAGGCCGAGGACAAGCGCGTGCCGCTCCTCGAGCGCGTCAAGTTCCTCGCCATCGTCAGCTCGAACCTCGACGAGTTCTTCATGAAGCGCATCGGCGGCCTGAAGCAGCAGGTCGCCGCAGGCGTGCGCGAGACCACCATCGACGGCCGCACGCCGCAGCAGCAGATCGTCGAGTGCTACCGCGTGGTCGCGGCGCTCGACGCGCGCCGCCAGGAGCTGTTCACCGACCTGGTGCACCGGCTGCGCAAGCACGACATCCACCTGACCGACGTCAAGCACCTCGACCAGAAGGACCGTGCGCTGCTGCGCGAGTACTACGTCAAGAACGTGTACCCGCTGGTGACGCCGCAGGCGATGGACCCGGCGCACCCGTTCCCGTTCGTGTCGAACCTGTCGCTGAACCTGCTGGTCACGGTGCGCTATCCGAAGGACCCGCAGATCTCGCTCGCGCGCGTCAAGGTTCCGGTCGGGGCCGGCATTCCGCGCCTGGTGCGGGTCGCGGACCGCAACGTCTTCGTGCCGCTCGAGGACGTCATGCAGGACAACCTCGACCTGCTCTTCCCCGGCATGGAGATCGAGAGCAGCGAGCTGTTCCGCGTCACGCGCAACGCCAACACCGAGCGCGACGAGGAGGACGCCGACGACCTCGTCGACCTGATCGAGAGCGAGCTGCGCGACCGCAAGTTCGCCCCGATCGTGCGCCTCGAGATCGGCAAGGGCATGTCGCCCATGCACCGCGGCATGCTCGCGTCCGAGCTCGGGCTGCAGGAGGAGGGCGACGTCGTCGAGGTGTCGGGACGTCTCGGGCTGGCGAGCCTGATGGAGCTGTCGTCGCTCGACATCCCCGAGCTGCGCGACCCGAAGCACCACCCGATCGACAACCCCGAGCTGACCCGCGGCCGCAACATCTTCCACGTGATCCGGGACGCGGGCTCGATCCTGCTGCAGCACCCGTACGAGTCGTTCTCGTCCTCGGTCGAGCGCTTCCTCGCGGAAGCGGCGGAAGACCCCAAGGTGCGCGCGATCAAGATGACGCTGTACCGCACGTCGTCGGACTCGCAGGTCATCGAGCACCTGATCACCGCGGCGGCGAACGGCAAGCAGGTCGCGGTGGTCGTCGAGCTGAAGGCGCGCTTCGACGAGGGCGCCAACATCCAGTGGGCGAACCGGATGGAAGAGGCCGGCATCCACGTCACCTACGGCGTCGTCGGCCTGAAGACGCACAGCAAGGTGATCCTCGTCGTGCGCCAGGACTACACGGGCCTCCGCCGCTACAGCCACATCGGCACCGGCAACTATCACGCCGGCACCGCGCGCATCTATTCGGACCTCGGCATCCTCACCGGCAGCGAGGAGATCGGCCAGGACCTGACCGAGCTCTTCAACTACCTGACCACCGGCTACAAGCCGAAGCGCAGCTACAAGAAGATCCTGGTCGCCCCGACCGGCGTCAAGCAGGGATTGCTCGACCGCATCCAGCGCGAGATCGCGCATCAGCAGGCGGGCCAGCCGGGCCACCTGCAGTTCAAGATGAACGCGCTCGACGACGTCGACGTGATCCGCGCGCTCTATCGCGCCGCCCAGGCCGGAGTGAAGGTCGACCTGATCGTGCGCGACACCTGCGAGCTGCGTCCCGGCTTGCCGGGTCACTCGGAGAACGTGCGCGTGGTGAGCATCGTCGGACGCTTCCTCGAGCACTCGCGCATCTACTACTTCCGCAACGCCGGCGTGCCCGAGTACTACATCGGCTCGGCCGACTGCATGAAGCGCAACCTCGAAAGCCGCGTCGAGGTCCTGACGCCGGTCGAGGACCCGCGTCTGCAGAAAGAGATCCACGGCATCCTCGAGATGCACCTCGCCGACCAGCGCAACGCGTGGGACATGGCGAGCGACGGGACGTACACCCAGCGCCGCAAGCCGGGTGCCGACACGGGCTCGCAGGAGCTGCTGATCGAGCGCGCGGAGCGCCGCCAGCGTGAGGCGTCGCGGCTCAAGAAGCGGCGGCCGAAGGGCATCGCGCGCCGGCTCGCGGAGCCGCTCGCGGATCTCTTCCCGCCGCGCTGAGCGCATGACGCCGTCGGTCCGCGCGGCTCTGCGCGTGCTCTCGCGACGTGCCGTCGCGGCGCGCGTCCTCTCGTGCGGCAGGACGGCGACG
>JAIEPK010000218.1 GCA_019749875.1 Candidatus Binatia bacterium
GGAGCGCTCGCTGCGCTTCCGGCCGCGCGGCCCGGACGACGTCGTGCTGCTGCGGCCGCACGTCGCCGACGTGCTCGACGCGCTGCGGGCGCAGCGCCCCTGGCCGGAGCTGGTGCACGCGGCGGCGTGCGACGACGGCGACATGCTACGAGCGGAGGGCGGGCGCGTGCGCGCGGCGATGGCGTCCGGTGGCGAAACGGACCGTGCCGCCGTGGCGCGTGGATCGCCGTTGCGCGAAGCACGATCGGGATGAAGCTCCTGGTGATCGAGGACGATGCGGCGCTCGGCGCCGCGCTGCGCGACGGGCTCGTCGCCGCGGGATTCGCGGTGGACGTCGCGCCGACGCTCGCCGCCGCAGCACAGCTCCGACGCCTCGGCCCCTACGATCTCGCCGTGCTCGACCTCGGCATGCCGGACGGCGACGGCATGGACTTTCTCGCCGCGCTGCGCGCCGAGCCGAGCGCCCAGCCGGTGCTCGTCCTGACCGCGCGCGGCACCGTCACCGATCGCATCGCCGGGCTCAACGCCGGCGCCGACGACTATCTGCCCAAGCCGTTCGCGTTTCCCGAGCTCATCGCGCGGGTGCGCGCGCTCCTGCGCCGGCAGCCGACCAGCCGGCCCCCGGTGCTCCGGGTCGCCGATCTCGAGTACGATCCGGCGGTGTTCGCGGTGCGCTGCAAGGGCGAGGAGCTGAAGCTCACCGTCAAGGAGATCGCGCTGCTCGAGTATCTGATGGTCCACGCGGGAACGCTGGTCACGCGCACGATGCTCTTCGAGCACTGCTGGGACGACACCTACGACGGACTTTCGAACCTGGTCGACGTCCACATCAGCCACCTGCGGCGCAAGCTCGAGGACGCGGCGTCGGCGTGCCGCATCCGCACCGTGCGCGGCGCCGGCTTCGTGTTCGAGGTGGCGCCCGCATGACCGCGGCCTGGCAGCCGCGCAGCCTGCGCGTGCGCTTGACGGCGTCGTTCGTGCTGCTGGGCGGTCTGCTGGTGACGGTCGCGGCGCTGGGCGCGTCGGCGCTGGTCGCGCGTGCGGTCTGGCTGCCGCTCGATGCGGCGCTCACCGAGGAGGCCGCGGATCTCGCGCTGGTGCTGCGCGAGGAGATCCGCGAGTCGCGCCGCGGCGCCACGCTGGATCACGGGGCGCACGACGCGGTCGAGCAGATCGCGGGTGAGCGCGACCTCGGCAAGGGCAAGTTCGTCGTCATCGTGGACGCCGCCGGCAAGCCGCTCGCGACGCACGGCCGGATTCCCGACGGCGTGCTGCGTACCGTGGTGGCCGGCGATCCGGCGACGCGCGCCTACTTCCTCACCGAGGGCGAGCATGCCTATCGCGTCGTGCGCCATCCCGACGAGGACGGCACCTGGGTGGTCGTGGGCGTGCGGGCCGACCGGCAGAGGCACGGCGTGCTGCGTGCGCGCTGGGCGCTCGGCGCGGGCGCCACAGCACTGCTGATCGTGCTGGGCGCGATCGCCTGGCGCATCACGTCGCGTGCGACGGCCGAGATCGACGGCATCGCCGCCGAGCTCGAGGCGCTCGAGGCGGAGTCGCTGCACCGGCGCGTCAGCCGGCGCGACACCAGCGAGGTCGACCGGCTCGCGGTCGCGCTGAACCGTCTGCTCGAGCGGCTCGACCGCGCGGTATCGCACCTGCGCCGCTTCACCGCGGACGCGGCGCACGAGCTGCGCACGCCGCTCGCGGCACTCCGGGCGCGGCTCGAGACCGCGCTCGCGAGCGACGCCGGCGCGGACGCGCAGCGCGACGGGGTGATCGACGCGCTCGAGCAGACCGAGCGGCTGTCGATCCTCGCGGAGGACCTGCTGACGCTGAGCGCCGTCGAGGCCTCCGACGACGTCGTGACCGGCGAGGAGGTCGACCTGTCGAGCGTCGCGCGCGAGGTCTGCGACTTCCTCGAGCCGGTGGCGGAGGAGCAAGGCCGGGCGCTCGTGCTGACGACCGAGCCGGACGTGACGGTGCCCGGCTCGGCGAGGCTCCTCAAGCGCGTGCTCGTCAACGTGCTCGACAACGCCTTCCGGCACACGCGGGCCGGCGGCGGCATCACGGTCGACGTCGCGCGCGCGGGCGGGATGGTCACCGTGCGCGTGTCCGACGACGGGCCGGGCTTCGACGCGAGCGATCCCGAGCGCGTGTTCCGGCGCTTCGGACACCGGTCGACCCGGCACTCCGGTGCCGGCCTCGGGCTCGCGATCTGTCAGGAGATCGTGCGCAAGCACCACGGTCGTCTGGAGGTGCACAGCTCGCCGCACGGCGGTACCACCGTGACCTTCGCCCTGCCGGCGCGGCAGCCTGCGGCCTGAGCCCCGGCCCGCCTGCGCGATCAAGCTCCGCTCGCGTCGCGCCGATGACGACCACGTCGCGAGAGCGCGGCTCGTGTGAGCGCGCGCCTCGTGCGGTGGAGGTGCGATGGGAAACGAGGACGGCAGCATCGACGTCCGGAGGGCATCGCGTCGGATCATCGCCGTCGTGCGGACCTGCGGGGCGGCGCTCGCCGTGCTGGTCTGCGCCGCGGTGGCATTCGCCGGCTCGCCGAGCGAGATCGTCATCCGGTCGACCCCCGATCGGCTCGACGCGGCCCGCACGACCGAGGCTCCGCGACAGCCGTCGTCGATCGCACTCGACGTGACGGCATTCGACGCGCAGGGCCAGCGCATCGTCCCGAGCGCCGCGCACCCGATCCAGATCGAGATCACCGGCGGTCGTCGCGAGGCGATCACGCCGCGCGACGTGACGCTCACCAGCGACGGACCGGTCACGCTCACCTACGACGGCGGTCCGCTCGCGAGCCCGATCACGGTGACCGCCTGGACCCACGACGGATCCGGCGGTGCGCGCAAGTCGCTCGGACGCACGGAGCTGCTGCCGCGCGAGCGTGCCGCCTGCCGCCACGGCACGACGCACCACACGCTGCGCGTGCTGTGCGAGGACGGCGGCACGGTGGAGCGCTGCGCGCTCGACGCGATCCGGCGCGGGCTCAAGGTCCGCGCGGCGGTCGGCTGGAGCGATGCGCGCGACCGGATGCAGCCGTTCGGCGTCGACACCGGCTCGATCGGCACCGTGGTGCCGGTCGACCGTCTCGGTCCCGACGCGATCGGGCCGGGCGCGCCCGGATCGGTGTACTACGACAGCAGCGGGCGCATCTTCTCCGGCAGCTACTACCTGGCGTCGGTCGCGTTCGAGACCGAGGACGGCAGCATCGTGCGCACGCCGCGCATGCTGGTGCTCGGCATCGACCGCGCGAGCTGCGCCCCCGGACATCCCGACTGCCGGCCGTCGGACACGCCCGAGCTGCACTATCTCGGCGTCGGCTTCGCGCGCGGCAGCGCCGAGGCGCACAAGCTGATGTCTCCCGCCGACAACGCGTTCCTGCGCGTCGCGGACACGGGCGACGGCGACGACATGAGCCCCGGCTACGTCCTGACCGGGCGCGGCATCACGCTCGGCGTTCCGCCGCTCGACGGCTACGCGCTCGCGGCCCTCGAGCCGAGCAGCACCGCGCCCGGCGACTGGAGCCCCGCGCGCGGCTGCTTCGCGTTCCCCGACCTGCCGGCGCCGAACCGCTTCTGCGGCAACTTCCTGCTCGATGTCGGCATCGCGGAGATGTTCCTCGACCTGCCGGCGGACCAGCGCCCGCCGGGCTCGTCCGCGGGGCGACCGTGCGGCGAGCACGAGTGCTTCGGCGTGCCCGACGGTACCGCGATGCGCGTGACGGTCGGACCCGACGATGCGCCGGCGCTCGCCTACGACTTCACGCTGCGGCGCGATCCCGTGGGCCCGGAGCCGACCTACGCGCGCTGGATCGATCGCCCGCAGGTCTTCATGAACGTCGGGCGCCGGCCGCTGTTCCGCTTCCACTATCTCTTCGACGCGAGCTGCGGCAACGTCGGCTTCGAGCGCGTCGACTGAAGGACAACGCGGCGCGCCGGGCGGAGCTGTGGCGCGCACGCCGCGCGCCGGGAGGAGCCGATGAGCGCGAGCTACGAGACCATCCTGTACGCGGTCGACGGATCGATCGCGAAGATCACGCTGAACCGTCCCCGACACCTGAACACCATCGTGCCGCCGATGCCCGACGAGGTGGAGGACGCGGTCGCGCGCGCGACGCGCGACGCCGCGGTCAAGGTGATCGTGCTGCGCGGCGCGGGACGCGCGTTCTGCGCCGGCTACGACTTCGGCGGCGGCTTCAAGCACTGGGGCGACGCCCTCGAGACCGACGGCCGCTGGGATCCGGGCAAGGACTTCGCGTTCGCGACCGCGCCGCAGCTGTCGCCGACGCAGAAGTTCATGAGCATCTGGCGCACGTCGAAGCCGGTGATCGCGCAGGTGCACGGCTGGTGCGTCGGCGGCGGCAGCGACCTCGCGCTGTGCGCCGACCTGGTCGTCGCCAGCGAGGACGCGGTGATCGGCACGCCCTACAGCCGCATGTGGGGCTGCTACCTGTCCGGCATGTGGATCTACCGTCTTGGCTTGACGAAGCTCAAGGAGCACGCGCTCACCGGGCGTCCGCTGACCGGACGGCGCGCGGCGGAGATCGAGCTGATCAATCGCGCGGTGCCGTTCGCCGAGCTCGAATCGACCGTGCTGGGTCTGGCGCACGAGCTCGCACGCATGCCGTCCTCGCAGATGGCGGCCATGAAGCTGGTCGTCAATCACGCCTACGAGAGCATGGGCCTCGCCTCGACGCAGGTGCTGGGCCCGATCCTCGATGGTCTCATGCGCAACACCCCGGACGCGCTGCAGTTCATCGAGCGTGCGCGCGTGGACGGCGTACGGGCGGTGCTCGAGCAGCGTGACGGTCCGTTCGGCGACTACGGCCAGGCGCCGCCCGAGCTGCGGCCGGACCCGAACAACGTGATCGAGCCGTAGCGGCGTCGCGCGCAGCGCCCGCGCCGCTCGCGTCGCCGCGCGTCGCGTGTCAAACACGCCGGGCATGGAGCGGCGTGACGAGGGAGCGGCGGGGCAGGGCGGGACGTACGTCCGCCTGCTCGGCACGTTCGACGCGACCATGCTGGTCGCGGGCTCGATGATCGGCTCGGGCATCTTCATCGTCTCGGCGGACATCGTGCGCGAGGTCGGCAGCGCGGGCTTCTTGCTGGCGGTGTGGCTCGTGAGCGGGCTCATGACCGTCGCTGCGGCGCGCTGCTACGCGGAGCTCGCGACGATGTACCCGCATGCCGGCGGGCAGTACGTCTTCCTGCGCGAGGCGTTCGGTCCGCTGGCGGGCTTTCTCTACGGCTGGACGCTGCTGCTGGTGATCCAGACCGGGACCATCGCCGCGGTCGCGGTCGCGTTCGCGAAGTTCCTCGCGGTGCTGGTGCCGGCGCTCGGCGCGGGGGCCGTGGTCGCGTCGACGGGGATCGTGACGATCACCGCGCAGCAGCTGGTCGCGGTCGGCGTGATCGCGCTGCTGACGGTCGCCAACGCGCGCGGCGTCGCGACCGGCAAGCGCATCCAGAACGTGCTGACGGTGACCAAGATCGCGTCGCTCGCCGCGCTGATCGTGCTCGGCGTGCTGGTCGGTCTGCATGGGCACGCGGTCGGCGCGAATCTCGCGGCGCCGTTCGATGCGTCACGTTCGCACGGTGCGCTGCTCGGTGCGTTCGGCGCGGCGATGGTCGGCGCGCTTTTCTCGTCGGATGCGTGGAACAACGTGACCTTCACGGCAGCCGAGGTCCGCGCTCCCGAGCGCACGCTGCCGCGCGCCCTGCTGCTCGGCACCGGGCTCGTGGTGCTGCTCTACCTCCTGACCAACGTCGCCTACCTCGCGGTTCTGCCGGCGCAGGGCACGCCCGACGGCGCCACCGCAGTCGAGCGCGGCATCGCGCACGCGACAGACGATCGCGTGGGCACGGCGGTCGTCGGCGAGGTGCTCGGGCCGGCCGCCGCGGGCGGCATGGCGCTGCTGATCATGATCTCGACCTTCGGCTGCGTGAACGGCCTGGTGCTCGCTGGTCCGCGGCTCTACCACGCGATGGCGGTCGACGGGCTGCTCTTCGCCGGCGTGGCACGGCTGAGTGCACGCGGCGTGCCGGCACGCGCGCTCGCGCTGCAGGGCGCGTGGGCATCGCTGCTCGCGCTGTCCGGACGCTACGGGCAGCTGCTCGACTACGTGATCGCGACGGCACTTCTCTTCTACGCGCTCACGGTGATCGGGCTGCTGCGCCTGCGCGCGCGGCACGGACACGAAGGGCGCGGCCGCGCGTTGCCGATCGCCTACGTCGCGGCGGCGAGTGCGGTGTGCCTCGACCTGCTGATCGTCAAGCCGGAATACACCTGGCCGGGCTTCGTGCTGGTCGCGCTCGGCGTTCCGGTGTACCTCGCCTGGCGCCGTCGCGGTTGACGGCGGCGGGCAGCCGAACGACGCACACATCCATCATGGCCCTCGACCTCTCCCCTCCACCGCCCTATGGACGCGGCCACCTGCGCGCGTTCCCCGGCTGGCGTGCGGCACTCGGTCCCGGCATCGTCTGGATGGCGCTCGCGCAGGGCTCGGGCGAGCTCATCTGGTGGCCGTACATGTGCGCCAAGTACGGCCTCGGGCTGCTGTTCCTGCTGGCACCCGCGTGTCTCGTGCAGTGGCCGGTGACGTTCTCGATCGGGCGCTACTCGGCGCTCACCGGCGAGAGCGTGTGGCGCGGCTTCGCACGCGTCAGCCCGGCGTTCTGCTTCGTGCTGTGGCTGCTCATGGCAGTGTCGTTCCTGTGGTTCGGAGCGTTCGCGTCGGCGGGCGGAACGGCGCTCGCGCGCCTGGTCGACTGGCCGCCGCTCGACGATCGCGGCCGCGCGCTGTTCTGGGCGTCGGTGACCATCGCCGTCTTCGCGACCGCGCTGCTGCGCGGCGAGGGCTCGTACGGGCTGATCGAGAAGGTGATGTGGGCGGTCGCCGTGGTCACCGTGATCGGGCTCGGGGTGAGCGTCGCGCGACCGGAGCTGCGCTCCGCCTGGCCGGAGTTCCTGCGCGCGATCGTCGTGCCGGCGAAGCTCGTGCGCCCGTTCGATCCCGCCGACACCGATCGGCTCTTGACGGCGATCACGTTCGCCGGGCTCGGCGGCTTCTGGACGCTCTTCTACAGCTACTGGGTGCTCGGCAAGGGCATGGGCGTCGAGGCGGTCGAGAGCGGCGACGGACGCCTGCCCGAGCGCGGCGCCGCCGACGCGGCGATCGTCAAGCAGTGGCGCAACGGGCTGGTCGTCGACTCCGGCATCGGCATCGTCGGCAACTTGCTGACGACCTTCATGACCTGCTTTCTCGCCTTCGCGATCCTGCTGCCGAAGGGCATCGTGCCGGACCAGTGGAGCCTCGCCGCCGAGCAGGCGCGCTTCTTCGAGGTCGCCTGGGGCGGCGTCGGACGCGCGGTGTTCCTGGTCGTCGCGGCGGCGTTCCTGTGCGACACCTGGCTGTCGACGGCCGACGCGGTCGCGCGCGTCCACCTCGAGATGATCCGCTTCTTCTTCCTGCGCGGCCGCGCGATCGACGAGAAGCGAGCGTATCGCGGCATGATCCTGCTGCTCACCGCGGTCACCGTCGCGACCATGTTCTCGGGTGAGCCCGGTCCGCTGATCGTGCTGTCGGCGCTGATCGGCTTCGTCGGCACGCTCGCCTTCGTCGCGGCGCTGGTCGTGCTGCTGCACGGGCGTCTCGCCCCGGCGCTGCCGCCGGAGCTGCGGCCGGGGCGCGTGTCGCTGGTGCTGCTGTGCGGCTCGCTCGCGGCCTACACGGCGCTCGCGCTCGCCTACCTCTGGACGCGCTTCGCTGCTTGACGGGCGCGCGCGCCGCGCCCCGGGCGTGCGGCGCGCGCGGCTCCGGCGGTCAGAACGCGCACATGGGTGTCGCGCCGAGCCGCCCGATGCAGCGCAGTCCCGTGCAGCACGGTGGCGAGCCGCCGCCGCACTCGTCGCCGGCCTCGGTGCACGAGCCCTGCAAAGGCTCGCCGATGCGCTGCGCGCAGAGATCCGCAGTGGCCTGCAGCACCGGCAGATCGCCTTCCGGCACACAGCCGCCGCGCATCTCGGCGCGCGCGAAGTCTTCCTCGAGCTTCGCCGACGCCGCGGCGATGCAAGCCGGGTCCACCGAGGCGCCGGCGCGCAGCGCAGCGCGCCGGCACTCGAGCACGGCTTCGATCTCGTGCACCACCGCGCGCTGCTTCGCGAACGCGCAGCGCAGCGCCTTTCTTCCCGCCGCATGCGCCTGCGGTGCAGAGGCTGCGAGCAGCAGGGCGACGACGACGGCGAGCGCCGACGCGGCGCGAACGAACGACCATGCGACCCGGACGAACGACATCTCGTGATCCTCCTCGCGGTGCGCACGGAACATCCGGCGCGCCGACGAGAGAGCGGACGAGCGAAAGCGGCGCGTCGATTGCGCGCGCTGCGTCTCAGAGCGCGCGCAGCCGTGCGATCACGTGCGCCCAGCGCTCGGGATCGGTGCTCTGCGGCGTCGCGTGGCAGACCAGGCTCAGCCGGTCGACGAGCCCCGCGTAGCGTGTGCCGAGCCGCGACGGCAGCTCGTCGGGCGTGCAGCGCACGGCGAACGTCTCCAGCATCTCGTCGCTGACGCGCTCGCCCATCTCCATCCAGCGGCCCTGCTTCGACAGCGCGTTCAGCTCCGGCTGCAGGTCGCCCCAGCCGTGCGCCTCGAGCACCACGCGATACGCGGGGGTCGAGCCGTAGAAGGCGATCTGCATCCGCGTGCCGAGCTCGGCGCGCGCCATCTCCGCGTCGTCGAAGCCGGTCACGACCATCGCCTGGCAGGCGATCTCGAAGCGCTCGCGCGTCCGTCCGCCGCGCGCGAAGCCCGCCTCGAGCGCGGGCAGCGTCGTGTCGCGCAGGAACGTCGGGCTGTTCAGCGGGTGGACGAAGAGGCCGTCGCCGACCTCGCCCGCGACCGTCGTCATCGGTCGTCCGACGCCGGCGAGGAAGATGCGCGGCGGACCGTACGGGCTCGGCGCCGGCTTGAAGAGCGGCGTCATCAGGGTGTGCCGGTAGAACTCGCCGCGGAAGTCGAGCTTCTCGTCCTCGTTCCAGCAGCGCCAGATCGCGCGCAGCGCGAGCGCGATCTCGCGCATGCGCGCGACCGGCTTCGACCACGTCGCGCTGAAGCGCTTCTCGATGTGTGTCTTGACCTGCGAGCCGAGGCCGAGGATGAAGCGGCCCTTCGACTGCACCTGAAGATCGTGGCCGACGTTCGCGAGCTGCATGGGGCTGCGCGGAAATGCGATCGCGATCGCGGTCGCGAGCTCGATGCGCTGTGTGTGCTCGGCCGCGAGCACGAGCGGGAAGAACGGATCGTGCGGCCCCTCGAAAGTGAACGTGCCGTCGTAGCCCTGCGCCTCGATGGCGCGGGCCTCGGCGGGCACGTCGTTCAGGTTGCCGGCGAGCAGCGGCGCGTCGATCTTCATGCGCGCCGAGAGAAGCACGCGCGTCGTTCGGCGGGAAGTGCTCGCCGCGTTTCGTGCGGCGCCGTGTGACGTCGTGCGCCGCGGCAGCGGGCGTGCGTGTGGGCTGCGCTCCGGTCGCCGGACGTCGCCTGCAACGTCCGCCGACCGGAGCGCAGCCGACCAGCCGACGGGCACACCCGCACACGGGGCACGTCGTCCGCACGCGCGCGCAAGCCGGCAGCACGCGTACCCCGAGAGCACGCGCCGGCCGGCAGCGCGCGACGCCGGCGGTGCGCGCGATAGCTGCGCACCGCCGACGTCGCAGGACGTCAGTCGAGCAGGTCGACCGCCGGATCGAGGAACGCGCGGCAGGCCGAGCCGCACGCCAGTGCCTGTCCCGGATTCGCCGCACCCGGGGTCGCGAGGTTGCTCGCGCAGAAGAGGCCGATCTGCCCGTCGCAGATCAGCGCACCGGCCTCCGATCGATCGACCCACTCGCTCGCCGCGAGCGCGCGCGACAGGGTGCTGCTCTTCTTCTCGATCGACACGCGCGTGAGCCAGCCCTCGTCGCGCGGGATCTGGTACGGCGTCGTCACGTGGAAGAACGGTCCGTACGGGCCGACGCTCGGGATCGTTCCCTCCCAGCCGAGCGCGTCGACGAAGTTGTCGTCGGCATCGAGCACCAGCAAGCCGTCCGGGCAGCTGAACAGGTCCGCGTTGGTGAGGTGGCCGTTCTGCAGGTTGGTGTCCGAGGACGGCGCGGGCAGGATCGCGTCGCACTTGCCCTGCGCCACGACGTTGGTCGAGGTGTTGGAGAAGCAGGCGACGAAGAAGCCGATGCCGGTGCCGGTGTCGTCGGCGAGGATCGTGCCGTTCGGGATCGTGGTCACGAAGTGCGCGAATCCGGCATTGACGCTGCCGGTGCCGAGACAGCTCGGGCCGGCGCCCTCGACGGACACGATCTGATAGCCGCCGAGGTCGGTGCCGGCAGGTCCGGCGATCTCGACGAACTCGTCGCGATCGCCGTTCAGCGGTGCTGCGTTGTCGTCGTAGTCGATCTCGTTCACCCACGGCGTGAGCGGCGTGCCGACGCAGCTTCCGGCGACGCAGGTGTCGCCGCTGGTGCAGCCGTCGTGGTCGGTGCAGGAGCCGCTCTCGAAGGCACACGACGACGAGCAGCAGTCGCCGCCGACGACGTTGCCGTCGTCGCAGGCCTCGCCCGGGTCGACGATGCCGTCGCCGCAGTCCTCGACGGTGCAGTTCGCGCGGCAGCCGTCGCCGCCGACGAGGTTGCCGTCGTCGCACGCCTCGCCGGCGGTCACCACGCCGTTGCCGCAGGCGGTGACCGTGCAGTTCGCGTCACAGCCGTCGCCGTTCACGACGTTGTGGTCGTCGCAGGCCTCGCCCGGATCGAGGATGCCGTCGCCGCAGGTGAGCTGGCAGGGGACCGTCGGACCGGCGGCGTTGACGAGATCCGTGCGGTTCTTGGTGAAGCGCGACGTCGGCTGCTCGAAGCGGCCGCAGTAGAGCGTCGAGCCGACGCGGAAGCGCGTCTCCACGAACGTCACCGGTCCGCCGGCCGCGACGTACGGCGGGCCCGACGCGCGCAGCGAGAGCGTGCCCGTGCCGAGCTTGACGGAGCGCACGCCGCCCGCGCCGCCGGACTTCGCCGCGTAGCGGAAGCCGCCGCTCGCGAGCTTCCAGCCCGCGCACGGCAGCGTCACCTGCGGACCGGGCCCGTTCGAGGTCACGATCTGGATCGACGTCGCGTTGCTCGAGCTGCAGGTCGGGTCGGTGATGCTGAACAGGCCGGGATCCTTGCGGTACGTGAAGCTGACGCCGTCCTGCTTCGGATTCGCCTTGTCCTTGAGCGTCAAGCGCTTGCCGGCGAGCAGATCGGCGGCGTGCGCGTCGAGCGCCAGCGCCAGGATCGCGACGAGCAGCGAGCTCGCGGCGGTGCGAATCGTGCGGGACGGAGTCGGACGCATGCTTCCTCCTGGTGTACGGCCCGAGGCCGGGGCCGGCGCTGTCGCTCGCGCTCGCTGCTGCTATCGCGCGTGCCGTGGCGAAGGCAAACCTTTTGTCGTGACGCCGTGCGGCGCCGCGTCGCGCTCGGCACGCGGCCGCGTGGCGCAGGCGGCCTGCACGGGGCGATCGCGCCGTCGGCTGCGAGATCGGTGCGGACGTCAGATGTTCGCGCCGCCGTTCGGGCTCAGCACCTGGCCGGTGCAGAAGCCGGCCTCGTCGGAGACGAGGTAGGCGCACGCGGCCGCGATGTCCTCCGGCTGGCCGATCCGGCGCACCGGCAGCCGTGCGACCACGGTGTCGTAGAGCCCGGCGGGCGCACCCGCGCCGTGGATCAGCGGCGTGTCGATCAGACCCGGCGCGATCGCGTTGACGGTCACGCCGCTCGGTCCGAGCTCGTGCGCGAGTGCCTTGGTGAAGCCGATGATGCCGGCCTTCGCCGCCGCGTAGTGCGCGAGCCCGGGCCCGCCGCCGTTCAGCGCCGCGGCCGACGCGATGTTGACGATGCGCCCCCAGCCGGCCGCGGTCATGTCCGCGAACACCGCGCGCGTCACGCGGTACGTCCCGTTCAGGTGGACGTTCAGCATGCGCTGCCAGCGCTCCTCGTCGAGGTCGCCGAGCGGCACGAAGTCGGCGATGCCGGCGCTGTTCACCAGCACGTGGATCGCGCCGAGCGCGCCGCGCGCCTCGGCGACCGCCCGCGCGACGCTCGCCGCGTCGCCGACGTCGACCTGTACCGCGATCGCCCGGCGACCGGTGCTCGCCACCGCGCCCGCGACGGCGCGCGCGCCGTCGAGCTTCAGATCGAGGACGGCGACGTTCGCGCCGGCGTCGGCGAGACGCAGCGCGATCGCGCGCCCGATGCCGGATGCGCCGCCGGTGATGAGTGCCGTCCTGCCGTCGAGAGACATGCTGTTCCTCCGCCGATCGCCGGAGAATCGCGTCGGCAGCGGGACGGTACGCTGTTGCCGGTGAGCCGTCGAGCTCGACAGAACGGACGGCGCGCGGCGCGGGGGGCGCACGCCGTCGTCACGTCGCTCCGACTCGCCCTTGCGTCGCGCATTCGAGTTGGCCTCAATCCCGATCCACGAAACGTACCGCGGAGCGGAATCGAATCGTCGGTAGGCCGTTCACGGCCGGAAAGGACGAGCGTGCCGACCTCTGTGTGGTGTCGGTTCGCAGTGATTCGGCCCACCTCGCAAGCTCAATGCGATCAGTCAGCAGGTCGGCGATCTTGAGGTAGGAGGGCAGCTCGGTCACCGATTCGCCCAGGACGTACGCCACACCGCACCTCTTGTGTCGCGCGTACCCGATCTCGAACGGAACCCACCACGAGCCAGCGGTTCGCTCGCTGATGACTCCCAGGAGGTGCGTCGAGACGTCGAGACCTTTCTCGATGGACTCTACGATTGCGCCGTGGTCGTGCACCGCGGCGGCGCCAGCGAGCCCCTCATCATCCAGATCGAGGTAGACGTCCACGTCGATCACATCGGTAAGGTAGTCGGCGACCTCGCGCGCGAGGAGAGCGTCGTCCTTGCGATGCGAGATGAACACGCAGGGGCGGTCGCCGGCATTCAGCGATCGTGCCGTTCTCGCCAAGGTGCGGCTCGCGCCGTAGAGATTCCGTCCCATTTGCTCCTCCGTGACCGCACTGTTGCGGGCAGCGTCGTCCGTGGTCGGGCGCTTGGGACTCGCCGTGGAGCACCGCGGCGCATCCTCGGGACGAAATGTGTGGTGGATGCTCCGCCGGTCGACAAGCCCCCGCGCGATCACTAGAACGCCGACCGCGCCGCGGGCCGCTTCGCCGCGCCGCGTCGGCCGCTCGGCCGGCTCGTGGCGCGTGACCAAGGAGAGCCCGAAGGATGTTCCTCGATCTGTCGCCCGAGCAGCGCGCCCTGCAAGAGCAGCTTCGCGAGTACTTCGCGGGGCTCGTCACCGACGCCTACGTGAAGGAGCTGTCCGAGAGCGAGGGCGGCGGACCCGAGTACACGCGCGTGCTGCGCAAGCTCGGCGCCGACGGCTGGCTCGGCATCGGCTGGCCGCACCAGTACGGCGGCCAGGACCGCACGCCGATCGAGCAGTTCCTGTTCTTCGACGAGGCGGCGCGCGCGGGAGTCGTCCTGCCGTTCTTGACGATCAACTCGGTGGGTCCGGCGCTGATGCAGTTCGGCACCGATGCGCAGAAGAAGGACCTGCTGCCGCGCATCCTGCGCGGCGAGGTGCACTTCGCGATCGGCTACACCGAGCCGGGCGCGGGTACGGACCTCGCGTCGCTGCGCACGCGCGCCGTCCGCGACGGCGACGACTGGGTGATCAACGGCAACAAGATCTTCACCAGCGGCGCCGAGTATGCGGACTACGTCTGGCTCGCCGCGCGCACCGATCCGGATGCCAAGAAGCACAAGGGCATCTCGATGTTCATCGTCGACACCAAGCTGCCCGGCTTCCGCGTGACGCCGCTGCACACCGTCGCCGGCTACCGCACCAACTCGACGTACTACGACGACCTGCGCGTGCCGGCGTCGATGCTGGTCGGAAAGGAAAACGAAGGCTGGGCGATGATCACCACCCAGCTGAACCACGAGCGCATCGCGCTCATGCCGGTCGGCTACATGGGCCGCCTGCTCGACGAGGTCACGCGCTGGGCGGCGTCGACCAAGCGCCCGGACGGCCGCCGCGTCATCGACGACGGCTGGGTGCAGTCGAACCTCGCGCGCGTGCGCGCCAAGCTCGACGTGCTGAAGCTCTTCAACTGGAAGCAGGCGTGGAGCATGACGCACGGCCACGTCAACTTCGCCGAGGCCTCGACCGTCAAGGTCTACGGCAGCGAGCTCAACGTCGAGGGCTACCAGCTGCTGCTCGAGGTGGTGGGTGAGCAGGGCGCGCTCAAGAAGGAGTCGGCCGCGTCGGTCCTCGCCGGGCGCCTCGAGCGCATGTACAAGGCCGCTCTGATCTTGACGTTCGGCGGCGGCACCAACGAGGTGCAGCGCGACATCATCGCGATGGCCGGCCTGATGATGCCGCGCTCGCTGCGCTGACCAGACCGGACGCAGGGGAACGAAGATGGATTTCGCGCTGAATCACGAGCAGGAGCAGCTGCGCGACCTCGCGCAGAAGATCCTCGCCGATCACATCACCCAGGAGCGTCTCCGCGCCGTCGAGTCCGGCACCGAGTGGTTCGACCGCGAGACCTGGAGCGCGCTGGCACGCGCGAACCTGGTCGGGCTCGCGTTCTCCGAGGACAGCGGCGGCAGCGGATTGTCGCTGTTCGAGGCGGGCCTCGTCCTCGAGCAGATCGGTCGTCGCGTGGCACCGGTGCCGTATCTCACGACCGTGGTGATGGGCGGCCTGCCGATCGATCGCTTCGGCAGCGCCGAGCAGAAGAGCCGGCTGTTGCTGCCGGTCGCGACCGGCGACACGGTCCTCACCGCGGCGCTGATCGAGCCCGCCGGTGACGACGGTGCCGCGCTTGCGACCACCGCGCGCAAGGACGGTGCGGCGTGGCGTCTCGACGGCGTCAAGACGTCGGTGCCGGCGGCGCACGTCGCCGAGCGCGTCCTGGTGCCGGCGACGACCGGCAAGGGCGCGGTCGGAATGTTCGTGGTCGATCCGCACGCGAAGGGCGTCGAGCTGCAGCGCCAGAAGGGCACCAGCGGCGAGCGCCTGAGCTTGATGGTGCTGAAGGACGTCGCGGTCGACGCGAGCGACGTGCTCGGAGATCCGCAGAACGGCCGCGAGATCCTCGACTGGACCGTCGAGCGGACGCTCGCCGGCCTGTGCATGACCGAGCTCGGGGTCGCGGCGGAGGCGCTGCGCATGACCGCCGAGTACACGTCGAAGCGCGAGCAGTTCGGAAAGCCCGTGGGATCGTTCCAGGCCGTGGGCCAGCGCGCGGCCGACGCGTTCATCGACGTCGAGGCGATCCGCATGACGGCCTATCAAGCGATCTGGCGTCTCGCGCAGGGGCTGCCGTCGAGCGAAGAAGTGCGCATCGCCAAGTTCTGGGCCGCGGAGGGCGGACACCGCGTGACCTATGCGGCGCAGCACCTGCACGGCGGCATCGGCGTCGACGTGGACTATCCGCTGCACCGCTACTACGTGTGGTCGAAGCAGATCGAGCTCACGCTCGGATCGGCGCACCCGCAGCTCGTCAAGCTCGGCGCTCTGCTCGCGGCACGTCAGGGCTGAAGCCGTTCGCAGGCGCCGCGTCCGCGGTCGGCGGCGCGAGCGCGGGATCGCGACGGATCGACCGCTCGGGCGGCAGTCCGGAGGCGTGCTTGCGCTCGTGCCGACCGCGCGCCTCCTCGACCGAGTGCGACTCGGTCACCGACGCCTCGCACTCGGCGAGCTCGACCAGGCGTCCGTAGTGACGGCGCAGCGTGTCGAGCTCGTTCTCGCACAGGTCCTCGGCCGCGATCAGCCGGTTGCTCGCGCCCTGCAGCGCCGCGACGATCTCGTTGAGCTTCAGGTGCAGGGCGAGCGAGTCCTTGTTCTGCGAGCGCTGGATCACGAACACCATCAGGAACGTCACGATGGTCGTTCCGGTGTTGATCACGAGCTGCCAGGTCTCGGAGTAGTGGTAGAAGGGTCCGGTCGCGGCCCATACGAGGACGGCGAGCAGGGCGAGCGCGAAGGCACCGCTGCTGCCCGTCCAGCGGGTCGCAAAGCGCGCGAAACGCTCCGAGAGACTCTGGTTGCTCATGTCCACGCTCCTCCGAAGGTCGTGTGCAATCGTGCGGTCCGGTTGAAAGAAGTTCCGTGAGCGATCCTCGCGGACGAGCACGCAGCAAGACGGGTGCCGTCGCTCCCACGGGGTCGCCCGCCTTGTCGGCGCGCCTCGACCCGGTACCGTGAAGATGCGACCCCAGCGCAACCCGCCGGAGGGCAGCGATGCCGGGCAAGAAGCGCGCGAGCATCAAGAACGAGAAGCAGTACGAGGCGCTGAAGAAGAAGGGCATGTCCAAGGAGCGCGCCGCAAAGATCTCGAACGCGTCGGGTGCGTCCGCGCGCGGCGGCGAGAAGTCGCACGCGTCGAGCGGTCGCGCGACGCGGGCGAAGCAGGGCGGCACCACCGCGCAGAAGAAGGCCGCGGGACGGAAAGGCGGCAAGGCAGCTGCGCGGAAGCGCTCGTCTTGAGCATCGCCTCGCAGCCGCTCCCCGCGCTGGGCGCGCGTACGATCTCCGCGACGTCGCGCACGGCGCTGCTGCTGATCGACGTCGTCAACCCGCTCGACTTCCCCGGCGCGGAAGCGCTGCTGCGGCGTGCGGTGCCGATGGCACGCCGCATCGCGGCGCTGAAGGCGCGCACCCGCGCGCTCGGCATCCCGTGCATCTACGTCAACGACAACTTCGACTGCTGGCAGCTCGGGTTTCACCAGCTGGTCGATGCGCTGCGCAGCTCCGCCGCACCCGGTGCGCCGCTGCTCGAGCTGCTGGCGCCCGATCCGTCGGCGGACTTCTACGTCCTGAAGCCGCGCCACTCGGGCTTCTTTCGCACCGCGCTGGAGGTCCTGCTCGAGCGCCTCGAGGTGCAGAAGCTGATCCTCACCGGGCTCGCGGGCGACATCTGCGTCCTCTACACGGCGAACGACGCATACATGCGGGGCTTCCACGTCGTGGTGCCGCGCGACTGCATCGCGTCCGAGCGCGACGAGGACAACGAGCATGCGCTGCGACAGATCGAGCGCCTGCTGAAGGCCGACGTATCGGCGTCGACGGAGCTCGACCTGGCACGGCTCGCCGGCGGCTCGGTGGTGTCCGCGGCGACGAGCTGATCGCGGCACGGCGGGGGCTGCGGCGTCCCGCGATGTCCGACGCGCTCGGCGCCGCGCCTCCCGCCCGGCG
>JAIEPK010000370.1 GCA_019749875.1 Candidatus Binatia bacterium
GCCGCTCAGGAAGCTCTCACCATTCGTCGCCGCTTGGCCAAGGCGCGGCCGGATGCATTCGAACCCTACTTGGCAATGTCCCTGAACAACCTCGGCAACATGCTCAGCGAGCTAGGCAGGCGAGAGGACGCTCTCGACGCGGCTCGGGAAGCAGCAGAGGTGCTCTGGCCGCACACGATGCGCCTACCGGGTGGTTTCGACGCCTGGCTGAAGGTGATCGCCGCGAATTACGTCCGCCGGTGCGAGGAGGCCGGCGTCGACCCCGACGAGGCGCTGCTCACCCGCATCGGCGAGGCGCTGCGCAACACACCCGGATGATCAGCCACCATCACCCCGCGCACCAGGCCCCCGCGCAACGAAGCCGTCAAGCGCCGTAGCGATCCCAGCTCACCACGCTCCGCGCATCCGGCCGCGTCACCGGCCCGAACTTCCCCGTCGGCCACCCCACCGGAATGATCGCCGCCAGCGTCACCGTCGACGGCAGCCCGAGCACCTTCTCGAACTCGCCAGGCACGAAGAACTGCTGGGTGGTGAGCACCGCGCCGAGCCCGAGCGCGCGCGCCGCCAGCAGCAGGTTCTGCACTGCGGGGTACGCAGTGGCACCGTCCGCCATGCCGGTCGTGCGTCCCATGCTGGTCGCGAGGCGCGCCACGCCGCCGATGCCGAAGTGGCTCACCATCTTCATCATCGTCGCGGGCGACGACATGACCTTCATCATCAGCTCGTCGCGCGCGACGCACACGCAGACGAACGCCGGGATGTCGAGGAAGTTCTCGAGCTGCCACGACGCCGCGGCGAGCATGCGCTTCCTCGCGCCGAGGTCCTCGCCGGGGCGGGCATCGGCGGCGGCGACGGTGTCGAGATAGAAATTCCAGGTCTTCCGCCACAGCGCCTGCATCTTCTCCTTCTGCGCGCGGTCGCGGACGATCACGAAGCGCCAGTTCTGCGCGTTCGAGCCGCTCGGCGCGTGCAGCGCCGCGTCGACGAGCTGCAGCAGCGTCTCCTCGGGCACCGGATCGGGCTTGAGGCGGCGCATCGCGCGGCAGGTGTACATGACGTCGAACAGGCGGGCGTCGCTGGACGGCGTGGTCATGGGCGCTCCTACATCAGGGGTGGGGGCGAAGAGCAAGCAGGCCGCAGACGGGACGATCTCCCTGGCGCCCGGTCATGAGAGCCTTGCTCCAGACCTCATGACACGATACGGGCGTGAATCATGAGGCGACCGCTCCAGGTCTACTTCGACGAGGCGGAGATCGCGTCGCTGGAAACCTGGTCGCGGCGTCGCGGCTGGACGAAATCGCAGGCGGTCCGCGCTGCCGTGCGGGCGCTCACCGCGCCGCGCGAGCAGGATCCGCTCCTCGAGATGGCAGGGATGGTCGACGGCCTGCCGTCCGACCTGAGCGAGCACTTCGACAGGTACCTCGATGCCACGTACGTCGCGGAGCGCGCGCCGGCCTACGCGAAGCGCGCTCGAGCCACGCGAGCGCGTCCTCGTCGATAGCGGCGCCTGGATCGCGCTCGCGAGCGCGCGCGACGGCAGGCACGCCGACGGCGTGCGGCTGTTCCGCGCGGCGCTCGCCCGCCGCACGGAGCTGCTCACGACGACGCTGATCGTCGCGGAGGTCCACCGGCTCCTCCTGTTCCGCGCCGGCCGGTCGGCCGCCATGGGCGCGCTCGACCGCTTCGACCGGAGCCCATCGCTCCGGCTCGTTCATCCCGGCGCCGAGCAGCATCGCCGGGCGCGCGAGTGGCTCGCGAAGCTCGACGACCGGGCCGTCTCCTACACCGACGCGGTCAGCTTCGCCGTGGTCGAGGCGGAGGCCTGCACCTCCGTCATGACCTTCGACGACGACTTCACCGTCGCCGGCTTTCGCACGTACGCCGGCTGACGTCGGCATCGGCTTCGCCGACCGCGCAGCGATGCGGACGCTCCGAGTGCCTCCGTCAGACGCTCCTCGACGCTTGCGGCGCCTCCGGAGTGCCCGCGGCCCGGGTAGGCGAACCCGGAACATATGCTATGGATGTCGGGCCTCGCAGCACCCCCGGAGACCGATGGAGACGCAAAACCCTTCGTATTCGCTGAGCAATCCGTTCGCGCAGGACACCTCTGCCGCGGCCGACGGCGCTCATCCCGCCCCCCCGACGATCTACGAGGAGGCGCTCGATCTCGGGCGCGAGCTGCTCGAGAAGCCGACCCGCGGCGGCGGCCTCGATCGCGTCCGCGTGCAGCACGCGAAGAACCGCATGACGGTCTTCGAGCGCATCAAGGTGCTGACGGACAAGGAGCCGAACCTCCTCTGGCAGAACTGGGGACCGGGCCTCGACGGCGCGTCGCTGGTCTGCGGCATCCTCGACATCGGCGGGCGCGACGTCGCGGTCTACGGCCACGACTTCACGCTGCGCGCCGGCTCGATGGACGCGACCAACGGCGGCAAGCTCGCGCGCCTCATCTACATGGCGGGCGAGCGCGGCATCCCGCTGATCGGCATGAACGACTCGGCGGGTGCCTTCGTTCCCGCCGGCGTCGGCGGCCTCGACGGCTACTCGGAGGCATTCACGGCGCTGCGCAAGATCAGCGGTGTGGTGCCGAGCATCTCCTTGATGTTCGGCTACAACGCGGGCGGCGGCTCGTACCTGCCTCGTCAAGGATCGTTCATGATCCAGTGCGAGGACACCTTCATCGGCTTGACGGGCCCCGGCGTCGTCAAGAGCGTGCTCGGCGAGGACGTCTCGGCGGACGACCTCGGCGGACCGGGCGTGCACGGCAAGAACGGCGTCTGCGACGTGACCACGGCCGACGAGCTCGCGTCGCTGCGCACCGCGATCCGCTTGCTGCGGTATCTGCCGGACAACAACTCGGTGACGGCGCCGTTCGCGCCGACCTCCGATCCGGTCGACCGCTTCACGCTGGAGGAGGACACGCTCTTCCGCCGCACGTTCCACTCGCCCGCGGGCATGAACGCGCCGCTCGACATCACGCTGTTCATGCAGCTGATCTGCGATCACGGCGAGTACTTCGAGCTGCAGCCGGACCGCGCGCGCAACCTCATCACGGCGTTCGGACGCCTCGGCGGACACGTGGTCGGCATCGTCGCCAACAACTCGGCGGTCGCGTCGGGACAGATCGACACGCACGCGGCACGCAAGGGCACGCGCTTCATCCGCTTCTGCAACGTCTACAACATCCCGATGCTGTTCCTCGAGGACACGACGGGATTTCTCCCCGGACGCGAGCAGGAGTCGGGCGGCATCGTGCTCGAGGGGCGTCGCTTCCTCGACTCGATCATCGACCTGCGCACGCCGTCCTTGACGCTGATCATCCGCAACGCCTTCGGCGGCGCGTACGCGAGCTACAACTCGCACTTCGTCGGTGCCGACATGGTCTTCGCGATGCCGCAGGCGCGCGTCGCGGTCATGGGCCCGGCGGGCAAAGAGTTCGTCTACAAGGACGAGATCCGCGCCGCCGACGCCGCGTTCAAGAAGGCCGTCGCGAAGGGTGCGTCGGAGACCGACGCCGCGCGCGAGCGCGACCAGAAGCTCGCCGAGCTGTCGGCGCGCTACGAGCGCGAGCTCATGAACCCGAAGGAGGCGCTGTCGCTGGGCTCGATCTCGCGCATCGTCATGCCGGGCACGAGCCGCCGCATCCTCGCCCAGAACCTCGACTTCCTCATGCGCACGTACAAGCCGTCGCCGATGGGCGGCCCGCAGCGCGAGTTCGAATGAGAAGGAACCAGAGCGTGCTCGACCGGAATTTGGCTCCCGCGCGCTACGACGACAACCCGTCGCCGTGGCTGCGCTCGTTCTCTCTGTCCTCGATGAAGGTCCTCGTGGTGTGCCGCGGGCCCGTTCGCCAGGAGGCGTTCGACGTCTTCGACCGGATCGGCATCCGCGAGTACGGCATGCTGCTGTCGGAGAAGGACTCCGTCACCTACCCGCGCTGCCTCGCGCCCGAGCTGCGCCGCTTCCGCTTCCCGAACAACGTCCACCGCGTGCCCGACTACATGGGCGTCGGCCAGGAGGGGAAGCTCGAGCGCATCCGCGAGATCATCGCGATCGCGCTCGAGCACGGCTACACGCACCTCTTCGCGGGCTACGGCTTCATGGCCGAGGACGCGGAGTTCGTGCAGGCGATCGAGGACGCCGGCCTCGGCTTCATGGGACCATCGTCGAGCGTGATCCGTCGCGCCGGCGCGAAGGACGAGGCGAAGAAGCTCGCGCGCAGCCTCGGCAACGCGGTCATCCCCGGCGTCGACGACGTCTCGTCGCGTGCGCTGCTGGCGAGCCACAAGGATCGCGCCGCGCTCGAGAAGCTCGCCAAGAAGCACAAGCTCGACTTCACCTGGAACGACGCGCTGAGCCCGAGCGAGAACGCCGAGGCGCTGCTGCAGCTCGGCTACGCCCAGACCGTGGAGCTCGTGACCATCGCCGAGATCCAGAAGGCGGCGGCCGACGTCTGCGCCGAGATGTGGCGCGAGCACCCGAAGAACCGCATCCGCTTCAAGCACATCGGCGGCGGCGGCGGGAAAGGCCAGCGCGTCGTCGGCAGCCCGGACGACGTCGCATCGGCGGTGATGGAGGTGCTCGCCGAGGTCAAAGTGGTCGAGCCGGGCTCGAACCGCAACTTCCTCATCGAGCTCAACGTCGAGACCACGCGCCACAACGAGATCCAGCTGATCGGCAACGGCTCGTGGTGCATCGCTCTCGGCGGACGCGACTGCTCCGTCCAGATGCACGAGCAGAAGCTGCTCGAGGTGTCGCTCACGCAGGAGCTGCTCGACGCCGAGATCGCGGCCGCGACGTCGCCGAAGACGGCGGAGATCCTGCGCGGCGACAAAGCCACGCTGGCGCGCATCGAGATGGAGTCGGAGCGCTTCGGTGAAGCGACCGGTCTCGACTCGGTCTCGACCTTCGAGTGCATCGTCGAGGGCTTCAGCCACTTCTTCATGGAGATGAACACGCGCATCCAGGTCGAGCACGTGGTGACCGAGCTGGTGTACCGGCTCGAGTTCACCAACCCGGACGACCCGGAGGAGCGCTTCTACGTCGAGGAGCTGATCGAGGCGATGGCGCTGCTCGCGCTGCACGGCAAGCGCCTGCCGAAGCCGAAGCGCGTGGTGCGCAACGTGTCGGGCCTCGAAGTGCGCATCAACGCGACCAATCAAGCGCTGCAGCCGCACGCGGGAGGCATGATCCGCTCGTGGTCGGCGCCGATCGAGGGTGAGATCCGCTTCGATCAGGGCATCGGCACGCCGAACCCGGACACCGGCGGCTTCATCTTCTACCGCCTCGCGGGGGCCTACGACTCGAACGTCGCACTGGTCTTGACGGCCGGCACGAGCCGCCGCGACAACTACGAGCGCATGGCCGAGGTCCTGCGTCGCACCGAGCTGCGCGGCGACGACCTGCAGACCAATCTCCCGGTGCACTACGGGCTCGTGCAGTGGTTCCTCGGCAAGGGCGTCATGGCCGAGCCGTCGACGCGCTTCATGCAGTCGTACCTCGCCGCGGTCGGCGCGCTGCAGCAGGTGGTCAACGACTTCGACCTGCAGCTCGCGTGGCAGGAAGTCCGCAAGCGGGTCGCGAAGGACGCCCACGCGCGCGCCGTCCTCGACCAGAAGGAGACGCTGATCCAGCGTCCGCTGGCCCAGCTGCTCGAGAACCCGCACCTGCTGGGCGGCTTCCTCGGCCGCTACGACGGCGTGCTCTGGACACGAAGCGGCGACCGCCCGAAGTTCCACGCGAACCCGGTGCGCTTCCTCGAGCGCCTCTACGAGTACCTCGACCTCGAGTGGATCGACGGCAAGACGCCGTCGGAGAAGATCTGGGAGCACGACCACGAGGTCCTGACCCGCGCCGAGGAGTTCTACGCGCAGGTCGAGAGCCGTGCCGGCGTGTCGTCGTGGGACGAGATCGAGGCGCTGTTCGCGCGCGGCGGTGCCGAGAAGCTGTGCGGGCGTGACGAGGCGCTGTGGCAGGCGGCGCTCGCCGCCCACCGCGGCTTCCAGGTCGGCCTCGACCTGCTGCTGGTGCTGCCGCTGCTCGGCATGCGCGCGGGCTTCCTCGAGGTCACCGTCGGCGAGGACCTGGCGCCGCGCTTCCCGGCGCGCTTCACCGACCCGGCGCAGATCGCCGAGCAGACGCGCGCACTCGCCCCGCCGCCGCCCGCCAGCGCCGACGAGATCCTCACCCCGATGGGCGGCACGTTCTACGCCCGCGAGGCGCCGAACCTGCCGACGTTGATCGAGGAGGGCCAGCACTTCGAGGCCGGCCAACCGCTCTTCATCATCGAGGTGATGAAGATGTTCAACAAGATCAGCGCGCCGTTCAGCGGCACCGTCACCGAGAACCTGATGGCCGGCAAGGACGGCGTGGTGGTCGCGAAGGGACAGCGCATCTTCCGCATCGAGCCCGACGAGCGCTTCGAGCCGGAGTCGGAGAGCGCCGTCGCGGCGCGCCGGCGCCAGGTCACGCTCGGCTTGATCTGAGGAGAATCGCGTCGCAACGCCGATTGCCACGCGGCGGCTCGCCGCGCTCGCGCTCCTCGCGGGCGCGGCGCTGCTCGGCTGGCTCGCGCTGGGCGCACCGCACGGCCTCGGCCGCGTGGTGGCGAAGCCGGGCTTCCTGCGTGACGACGACGGGCGTCTGCCGAACGTCGTCCTGCTGACCGTCGACACGCTGCGTGCCGACCACGTCTACGGCTCGGCACCGGCGGACTGGCACCTCACGCCCACGCTCGAGCGTCTCGCCGGGCGCGGCACGCTGTTCGACGCGACCCGTGCCCCGGCACCGGCGACCAAGCCGGGTCTCGCGGGCCTGATGACCGGATCGTACGTGCACCGGCACGGCGTCGCGTCGAACTTCGGCAGCGTCGCCGCGACCGCACCTCTGCTCGCATCGATCCTCGCGCAGCACGGCTACGCGACCGAGGCCTTCGTGGGCAACGCCGTCATCAACGAGCGCAGCGGCTTGACGCGCGGCTTCGCGCGGGTCACGAGCTTCGTCGACAAGACCAAGGTCTCGAACGATTCCGTCGGCGTCGATCAGGCGATCGCCTGGCTCGCCGACCCGCCGCGCGAGCCGTGGCTCCTCTGGCTGCACCTGATGTCGCCGCACGGCCCGTACAACTCGTCGCCGCGCGTCGCGGCCGCCGAGAAGCTGCCGGACCCGCTGCCCGACGTCGCGCTGACGCCGAGCCAATCGAATTACGGTCTCGGCCCGATCATCCCGCGCTACCAGATCCTCGCGATGCCGCCGCAATCGGCCGCCTACCGGAGCCGCTATCGCGACGAGGTGCTCTACGTCGACGCGCAGATCGCGCGCTTCCTCGAGGCGCTGGACGCGAGCGGGCACGGCTCGGCGCTGGTGATCGTCACCGCCGACCACGGCGAGGGGCTCGGCGAGAACGACTACTTCTTCCAGCACGGCTGGCGCATCAACGAGCCGTCGCTGCACGTGCCGATGATCTGGAGCAAGCCGGACCGGATCGCGCAGGGGCATCGGGTCACGAGCACGACGAGCCTGGTCGACGTGCTGCCCACCCTGCTCTCCGGCCTCGGCCTCGACGCACCGCCGCTCGACGGCCGCGACCTCGGTGCGGCGCTGCTCGGCGGACGTCCCGACGATGGCGTGGCGTTCGCGCTGAGCGCGTACCCGAACGAGGTCACGACCGCGGTACGCGGCACCTGGAAGCTCGTGCACACCCCGCCGCCACCGCGACCGCTGCCGCACGACCACTGGTACGAGTACTACCCGAAGCAGGAGAGCTGGGAGCTGTACGACCTGCGGAGCGACCCGCTCGAGACGCGCGACGTCGCCACCGAGCAGCCGCAGGTCGCGGCCGAGCTGCGCGAGCGGCTGCTGGCCTGGGAGAAGGTCAACGGCTTGCCGTCGGGATCGCGCGGCACACCGAAGGTCGACGCGGGGACGGCGGAGAGCCTGCGCGCGCTCGGCTACCTCGACTAGCCCGGCGAGCGGCGCCCGAAGCGAGACGGGCGCCCCGGGACGGGCGACGGTGCGACGTGTCGAAGGTCCAATAGAATTTGACACGACATCCCGCCTCGCGTACCCAGGCGCCTCCGCGACCAATTTCGACCGAGCACTCGCACGATGCGCCGGAGGCCAGCAATGATCGCTCTGTCCGGAACGAGACGATGGACCGCCCTGTTGAGCGCGGGGTTCTTGATGACCGTTCTCGTGGTCGAGGCACGCGCACTGTCGGTCATCGAGCGGACGTTCCCGGAGCTGGTGGAGCGTGCCGACACGATCGTGGTGGGGAAGGTGCTCGAGGTCCGCAACCTCGTCGACGGCAAGACCGGCTATCCCTACCGCGAGGTGGTCCTCGGCGAGCTGACGGTTCTCAAGGGAAGTCCGGCCGATCCACTGGTGCTGCGGTTCTCCGGCGGCAGCCTTCCCGACGGACGCGTGTTGTCGTTCGGAAGCGAGGTGGAGTTCGAGACCGGCGAGCGCGCGGTGCTGTTCGTCGCGGGCAACCGGCGCGACATGTTTCCGCTGGTCGGTGTCGGCCAGGGGCGATTCCGCGTGGTCGCCGATGCGGCGACCGGCCAAGATCGCGTGCTCGACGTCCACGGCGCCCCGGTGGCGAGCCTGCAAGGCTCCAGGCTGCGCGTCCTGCCCGGTGCTCCGAGCACGACGGCGGCAGCGGCCTCCGCGATGAGCCTGCAGAGCTTCACCGATCTCATCCAGAAGCAACTGGACGAAGGCCGATGAATCCGTCGGCGGAGCGAGAGGCGTCGATGAGACTCGACTTCACCGGGCATGCGATCATGCGGTTTCTCGGCGTACTCGTCATCCTCGTTGCGATCTCCCCGATCGCCGTGGCCGACGCGTACAATCTGCGCCGGAACAGCAACACCGGCGAGCTCATTCGGTGGCCCGGTGCGACGATGACGCTCAACATCGATTTCGGATCGCCGACGGTGAGCCTCATCAGCGGGGCGTCGAGCTGGGATCAATCGGCCCTCCGCGCGCTGGCCACCTGGAACTCTCAGACGCCGTTCGAGTTCCGCTACACGCAGAATGGGTTCTACGACGCGTGCGATTCCAACGACGGCGTGAACGCGGCGGACTGGCGCACGCGCTTCTGCGACGGAATGGAGTGGGGAGACACGCTCGGCATCGCCTACTCGTCGTGGCGCGGTTCGGATCTCGTCTCGGTCGACATCCTGATGGCCAGCGCACCCAATCGCTGCTGGAACGACTACTCGGGGCCGCTCGACAAGACGTGCACCAACGGGACCCTGCTCTTCGACTTCAACCGCGTCTTCCTGCACGAGGCAGGTCACGCACTCGGTCTTCTGCACCCGTTCGAGATCGGGCAGCAGGACGTCCCTGCGGTGATGAACTATCAGGACCAATGGCAGCTGCAGCCCGACGACATCGAGGGCGTGCGGGCGCTGTACGGGAACGCCTCGTTCTGCACGCCCGGAGCCACCGAGTCGTGCTACACGGGTGCGCCGGGGACCGCGGGCACCGGCATCTGTCGTGCGGGAACCCGAACCTGCAGGTCCGACGGGAGCGGCTTCGGCGATTGCTCCGGTCAGGTGACCCCGCAGACCGAGATCTGCAGCAATCAGCAGGACGACGACTGCGACGGCGCGCTCGATGAAGGCTGCCAGCCCGCGGCGCAGTCGATCCTGCAGGTGACGTCCAGCAACCGGGTCGTGATGATCCAGAAGGACTACGGAGCCGAGCGCTGGTCCATCGCCTACGACCGGTACAACGGCGTCTACCTCGGAAACGTCTTCAAGTCGGACGGGTCCGAGCCGAGCTTCGTGTGGTGCGAGACGATCCAGGCGAACGGGAACGAGATCGTGTTCCGCTGCCAGGGTGCGAACGCGTGTCGCGATCCGAGCTGCCCCGGGCTGCGGGCCGACGGCAGCCCGGACTGGGTGTACATCGGCGACCAAACCCTTCCCACGTCGTTCTTCGAGCCGCGCAACGCGGCGGCATCGACCTCGGGAGCGAGCGCTCTCGATCGAGACGTGCCGGCTTCCGGAATCGCCGGCGGCGGCATCGACCACGACACCGCGACGACGGCGAGCGCCGGATCGATTCTGCAGGTGACGCCGCCCGGCGACGTCGTGTTGATCCAGAAAGACTACGGCACCGAGCGCTGGTCCATCGCCTACGACCGCGCTTCCGGAACGTACCTCGGCAACGTCTACAAGCAGGATGGATCCCCGCCGAGCTTCATCGCGTGCGCGCGGACCGGAGAGGATTCCGCCCAGATCACGTTCTCGTGCGAGGGGGCGGACGCCTGTCAGAGCGGAACGTGCCCCGGCTACCGGCCCGACGGACGTCCCGATTGGGTCTACATCGGCGACCAGACGCTGCCGAGATCGTTCTTCGAGCCGCGTCCCAGCACCGGATCCAACTTCCCACCCGAGGTCCTCGCCGTGACGGTCCCCGATCCGGTCGTCTGTGGACCGATCGACGCGCCGCGCTCCACGCCGTACGAGATCGTGCTGCGTGACGTCGATTCGGAGATCGTGCGATCGGAACGCACGCTGGTCTCGTCGACCGCCGGCAACTGGGTGCCGAGCACCTCGTCACAGCTCTCGATCTCGCCTTCGCAGCAGCCGACGACGCTGTCGATCGGGTTCAGCTGCAGCGCCGGGTGCGGATTCGACGCCGAGGTGGTCTACGACCTTCGCGTGTTCGACTCCGCCGGCGCGAGCAGCGCTCCCTATCGCATCGTGTACCACGTGGTCGGACCGTGCTGACGGCGCGCGCTCGAGGCAACGTTTCGCTGCGGTAGGCCGCGGCCCGGCCGGCGATCTGCGCCGGCTCGGGTTGCTCCGCGGCTGCGCTTGCATCTCAGTCGGGCCGCAGCTGCGACACGCCGCGATCGAGCGGCACGATCGTCCAGCGGCGTCCGTGGTGCGCCACGACCTCGCCGCGATGCGCGATCGAGATCAGCGTCGAGCGCGGCAGGCGCTCCGTGAGCAGCGTGTAGAGCCGGCCCTCGAGCTCCTCGTCGAGCGCGGAGGTCGCCTTGTCGAGGAACACCCAGGCGGGCTCGTTGAGCAGCACGCGCGCGATGCCGAGCCGCTGCTGCTCCGCGGGCGACAGCTGCTGCGCCCACGATTCCGTCGCGTCGAGGCGCTCGGCGAGCGCGTCGAGACCGACCGCGTGCAGCGCCTCGCGGATGCGCTCGTCGTCGTGCGTGCCCTCCGATGCCGGGTACGACACGATCGCGCGCAGCGTGCCGTTCGGCAGGTACGGACGCTGCGGCACGAACAGCATCCGCTCGGCATCGGGCAGGTCGATGCGGCCCGCACCGTACGGCCACACGCCCGCGATCGCGCGCAGCAAGGTGGTCTTGCCGGTCCCCGACGGACCGCTGATCACCACGCGATCGCCTTTCTGGACCGCGACGTCGATGTCGTCGAGCAGACGCCGTCCGTGCGGGTCGCGCAGCGAGACTCCGGAGAGGCGCAGCGTCCCCGCCGGCCCCGCAACCACGTGGATGCGCGCGTGCGCGATGTCGGCGTCGGCCTCCTCCATCACCTCCTCGAACGACGACAGGCGTTCGACGTTGGCCCGCCAGCGCGCGATCTCCTGATAGGCGTTGACGAACCAGATCAGCGCCCCCGAGACTTGACCATAGGCGAAGCGCACCTGCACCACGGTGCCGAGCGTCATCAGGCCGGCGAAGAAGCCCGGCGCCGCCATCAGCAGCGGCACGATGCCGTTCGCCTGGCCGACGATCCCGGTGAACAACGTCAAGCGTCGCTGCGCGAGGATCAGCTCCCACCAGTTCGACATCACGCTGCGGAAGCGCTCGGTCGCACCCTGGCGCTCGAGCTGCTCGCCGCGTGACAGCGTGACCGTCTCGACGTTGTCGCGAAAGCGCATCAGCGCGAAGCGGAAGTCCGCCTCGTACCGCAGACGGTCGAAGTTGAGCCCGACCAGCGGCCGGCCGACGCGATGCGTGAGCCAGGTCGACACCGCTGCGTAGGCGAGCGCGACCCACAGCAGGATGCCCGGCACGTGCGTGTGGCCGTTCAGTGGAAACACCCAGTCGCGCGACAGGGCCCAGAGGAGCCCGCCGAACCACACCAGCGTCGCGAGCGCCGACAAGAGCGACAGCGACAGACCGAGCGCGCTCGCGACGAAGTCGCGGATGTCCTCGGCGATGCGCTGGTCCGGGTTGTCGAGCTCGTCGCGGTGCAGGTGCATCTGGTAGTACGCGCGGTCGCTCATCCAGAGCCGCAGGTACTCGGCGGTCTCGCTCTCGCGCCAGCGGATCTCGACCAGCTGACGCAGGTAGACGCGCCACGCCGAGACCAGCACGAAGCCGGTCGCCACGGCCGCGAAGAAGCCGAGCGAGCCCGCGAACTCGAGCCCATCCTTCGCCTGCAGCGCGTCCATGATGCGCCGCTCGCCCACGGACAGGAGAAAGTTGCCGTACACGCCGCCGATCTCGAGCACGATCGCGCCGAGCAGCAGGAGGGTGCCGGTCACGCCGGCCGGCGACGCCCAGTAGACGCGGATCAGACGCACCAGGTGGCGGACGAAGCGCTGGTCGAACAGGGATTGGACGTTCATCCGGCGCATCGTGGGCAAGGCCTCCCGCGCGGCATCATCGCGAGACGGCGCGACTCGTCAAGCTCTCTTCTCGAGACGCGAGAAGGCGGTCGCGTCGCCGACGCAGGGGGCATCGGTCGATCGGCGCCCTCGGCCGGCTCCTGGGCCCGACCGTTCACACCCGACGAATGTGCTCGCGCGCCGCACGCCGTCCCGCTAGTGTCCGGCGCCGCGGCCCGCGGACCGGCCGCCCAACGAACTCGACCGAGGAACCACGTGATCCGACCCACCCCCCGCCCCGGCCGCGCCCGCATGCGCCCGACCATCCTGCTCGCGAGCGCCGCGCTCGCCGCCGCCCTGCTCGGCGCAGCACCCCTCGGCGGGGTCGCGCGCGCCGACGAGCGCTGCGGCATCGACCTACAGACGAACGTGTGCCTCGAGCAGAACCCCGAGTGCCCCGGGACGACGACGCAGCTCGGCCCCAATCCGGGAAGCTGGGCCAGCTACCAGCGCGACCCGCAGCACAGCGGCTGGAGCCCGTTCCCGGGCCCGAAGTGCAACAAGGTGCTCTGGACCACCAAGCTCGACGGCAGCATCGTCGCGGCGGCAGCCCTCGCCGAGCGCGCGATCGGCGCACCGGAGACGCTGTACGTCCCGGTCGGCAAGGCGCCGGTGTGCGCGCTCGATCCGGACACCGGCAAGGTCCAGTGGTGCAAGACCGACAACCTCGGCAAGTACGTCGACCGCTCGGCGCCGACGGTGGGCAACGCGTCGATGCTGTACGTCGGCACGCGCGACAACGACATGTGGGCGATCGACGTGCCGAACGCGAGCAGCGTGCCCAGGGCGAACGTCGCGTGGCGACAGAAGGTCTGCACCGACGGTGACATCACCACGCCGCCCACGATCGGCTACAACGGCATCGTCTACATGGGCTCCGATTCGCTCGGCGCGGGGACGATCATGGCGATGTGTCCCGGCGAGGAGCGCCAGATCAAGTGGTGCAAGAACCCGGTCGGCGGCGGCGTCCGCAACGCATCGCCGGCGCTCAGCCAGAACGGGCTGCGGCTGTACATCAACATCGGCGGCGGCACCCTCGGCGCCTTCGATCCCGAGACCGGGCTCGAGCTCTGGCGGGTGCGCTTCGAGACGCCGCGCGGCATCGGCCGGGCGCCCAACCACACGCCGGTCGTGCATCCCGTCACGGATAAAATCTACCTCGGGACCGACTCCGGCATCTGGGAGATCGAGCACACGATCGACCCCGACACCGGCAAGGAAGGGGCCGCCGCGCGCCTGCTGTTCGACACGCAGGCCTACCGGCAGCGCGTCTACACGCCCGCGGCGCTGCACCCGCTGATGAACATGCTGGTGTTCGGGGCGTCGCGCGGCAACTCGAGCACGCTGCGCGCGATCGACCTCGACGGCAACCTGCTGTGGGAGAAGCCGATGCCGGGTGGTCGCTTCCGCAACAATCCACCGGTGATCGACGCCGACGGGCGCATCTACGTCGCGTTCGCGAAGTCCCTGTACGCGTTCGACGCGAACGGCAACGTGCTGTGGACGCTGCCCGGCCTGAAGAGCTACTCGGCCTCGCCCATCCTCGCCGACGGTCGGCTCTACGTCGGTCAGACGAGCGGCACCGTGCTCGCGATCGGCGACTGCCCGCCCTGACCGTCGCGGCGTCGCGCGTACGGCGCCCACGCTCGCCTTCGAGGTAGCACCCGCTACGCCGGAGGTAGCGCCCTCCTCGTACGACGCTCGCAGCACGCGAGCCGTCGAACGAAAGGACGGGTGAAACCGATGGATGTTCGGACGGAGAAGGCCGGCGCGGCGCACCGCCACGCCTCGAATTCGGGACGGTGGCGCTTCGGGGCGCTGCTCGTGCTGGGTCTCGCGACCTGCGGCACGGCCGCGCACGCGAAGGACCTGTGCCTCACCTACAGCGGCGGCGGGACGATCGTCGCGAAGCGCTTCAAGGCTCCGAAGGCGAACCGCTGCGTCGCGGTGCAAGGCTTCGAGCGGCGGGCGAACGGCACCGTCGTGACCGGTACCGCGTGCACGTCGTCGAACGGCAGCACGCTGCAGCTCAGCTACTCCGGCCACGACTGGGCGGGCGGCTCGAGCTACTTCGAGACGGCCACCTGCCACATCGGGCTGCCGATCACCGTGCCGCAGGCCGCGACCTGCACCGGGACGTTCATCAGCACGCCCGGCGGGAGCGGCCGCTTCAACCAGGCGACCGCGGTCGAGCCGTGCGACGCGAGCGTTCCGGATTGACGTCCGCATCAGGCCAGCGGGCGACGCGCTTCTGGCTCGGCGCCCGCGAGTACGATCCGCTGCACGTCGGCTTCGTGACCGAGAAGTCTCCGGGCGCGTTCGAGTTCGACACCACGCTCGACGGCAACTCGAACGAGGGCCACGAGTACGGCGCGGTGCTGAGCGACGACGAGCGCTGGGATCTGATCGAGTACCTGAAGACGCTGTGACGCGGCGGGCGTTCGCGCGCGTGCACGATCGTGCCGCACGCGAGCCCGGCCGCGCGCGCATCGTACGCGATGCGCCGCGCTTGCCTCCGCGCGCGATCCATGGCGACGTCGGACGTCGAACGCAACGGCCACGCTCGACGAGGAGACGAAGGATGGACGGCACGCCGGCGCGCATGGACAAGGACGCAGCAGTCCGCACGACGCTCGATCCCGAAGCCGCGGTTCGCGCGCGCTACGAGGCCGCGGCGAAGGCGCGCGAGACGGCGCTGTGCTGTCCGGTCGAGTACGACCCGCGCTGGCTCGAGCGCATCCCGCAGGAGATCAAGGACAAGGACTACGGCTGCGGCGACCCGTCGACGTACGTGCGCGAGGGCGACGTCGTGCTCGACCTCGGCAGCGGCGGCGGCAAGATCTGCTACATCGCGGCGCAGATCGTCGGGAAGACGGGCCGCGTGATCGGCGTCGACTTCAACACGGAGATGCTCGCGCTCGCGCGCAAGTACCGTCGCGCGATGGCGAAGACGCTCGGCTACGACGTGGTCGAGTTCCACCGCGGCCGCATCCAGGATCTCGCGCTGCCGCTCGACGAGGTCGACGCGTGGCTCGCGAAGCACCCCGTCCGCTCCGCCGACGATCTCGCCCGGCTCGACGACTTCCAGGCCGAGCTGCGCAGGCGCACGCCGATGATCCCGGACGAGTCGGTCGACGTGATCCTCTCCAACTGCGTGCTGAACCTGGTCGGCGAGGGCGCGCGCGAGCAGCTGTTCCGCGAGATGTTCCGCGTGCTCAAGCGCGGCGGGCGCGTCGCGATCAGCGACATCGTGTCGGACGAGATCGTCCCCGAGGCGATGAAGCGCGACGCGAAGCTGTGGAGCGGCTGCATCTCGGGCGCGTTCCAGGAGGCGGAGCTCCTGCGCGCGTTCGAGCGCGCGGGCTTCCATGCGATCACGCTCGAGAAGCTCGACGCGCAGCCGTGGCAGACCGTCAAGGGCATCGAGTTCCGCAGCGCGACCGTCACCGCGCGCAAGGGCAAGCAGGGCGCGTGCTGGGAGCGCAATCAAGCCGTCGTCTACAAGGGCCCGTGGAAGAAGGTCGAGGACGACGACGGCCACGTCCTGCTGCGCGGCGAGCGCATGGCGGTGTGCGACAAGACGTTCCGCATCTTGACGGGCGAGCCGTACGGCAACTCCGTCGTGCCGGTGCCGCCGCTGAAGGACGTTCCGCTGGCGCGTGCGAAGCCGTTCGACTGCACGCGCAGCGACGTGCGCGATCCGGCCGAGACCAAGGGCAAACGCTACCGCAAGACCGCCGCCGGCAGCGCGGTCTGCGGGCCCGACGGCGGCTGCTGCTGAGCGGCGACGCCGCGCCGGACGCATGCGACACGCGCGGCGCCGCGACGCCGGTGGGTCACTCCAGCGTGATGCCGCGTCGCAGCTGCTCGTCGCCGTCGGCGAAGTCGACGGCCGCGAGCCAGAGCCGCACCAGATGCCGCTTGCGCTCCGGCTCGGCGAAGTCCTCGTACGCGGTGCGCTTGTGGAGGATCACCGAGTTCTTCAGCAGCTGCACGTCGCCGGGCAGGAAATCCATGTCGAGGTAGAGCTCGGGATCGTTGGCCGTGCGCTCGACGAGCTCGATCGCCTCGCGCTGCGCGTCGGTCATCCGCGGCACGTCGGGCAGCTCCTGCGCGCGCCGGATGTACCAGGGGATGAACGAGGTGTTGAGCCCGCCGCCGCGCTCGGCGCAGATCGGGCGCACGAAGTGGACGGGGTGCTCCATCCCCGGCTCGAAGTAGTGCCAGTAGAAGTCTCCGAACAGCACCGGCGCGAGATCCGGGCGCTGCCGCAGCACCTCGTTCACCACCGTGACCGAGCTCACGATGCGGCTCTCGCCGCCGCTCCGCGCGCCGTGCAGGCAGAGCAGACCGATGATGTCGGCACCGTCGGTGTGGAAGTCCTGCTCGGCCCGCGTTCGGTAGAGGCGCGTGCTGGGATCGTCGGGATCGGCACCGGTGTCGCGGATGTCGGTGAGCAGCTCGCCGGCGAGGTTCTGCGGCACGGGCTTGCCGAGGTGCAGACCCAGCGCCCAGTAGGCGAGCGTCGCATCCTCGACGGACAGACGGTCGATCGGCAGGCCGCGCAGCAGCACGAAGCCGCGCCCGTGCGACAGCTCCTCGCGCAGCTGGCGCAGCCGCATGCCGAGGACGCCGGGGTCGACGTCCTCGGGCGCGAGCGCCTCGCGCGGCTTGCCGCTCGCGCGCAGCCGCCGCGCGAGCGCGACGATCTCGTCCTGCTCGGCCGCCGACAGGCGCGCGATCCACGCGTCGTCGCGACGCAGCGCGGATCCGCGCCAG
>JAIEPK010000052.1 GCA_019749875.1 Candidatus Binatia bacterium
CGCGCAGTCGCCCGTGCGCGCGGTCGCGCGCGACGACGGCGCGTCCGCCCGGCGCTGAGCGCGACCGGCACCGGACGCGGCGCGGATCGCGACGAGGCGCCCTCGGCTCATCCCTCGTGCTTGCGCACGGTGACCGCGGTTCCGTACGCCGCGACCTCGCTCATCAGGTCCGCGATCTCGTTGCAGTCGAAGCGCATCGCGAGCACCGCGTTGGCGCCCTTCTCCTGCGCGGCCTGGCGCAAGCGCTCGATCGCCTGCTCGCGGCTGTCGCCGAGGAGCTTCGTGTAGCCCGAGACCTCGCCGCCGAACACGGTGCGCAGGCTGCTGCCGAAGTTCGAGAACGCGTTGCGCGCGCGAACCACCAGGCCGAACACCTCGCCGTGGACTTCGACCACGTCGTGGCCGGGAAGATCGTTCATGGTGGAGACGATGATGTCGCTCATGGGCACGCTTTCGGTCGGACGCGGTTCGGACTGAAGCGCGGCGCATGGTCCCACCGGTGCCGCGCCACCCGTGGGACCGTCCCGGGCCTCGGGAGAGGCCGTCCACGGCCGTAGAGCCTCGCCGACCCCATTTGCAGCGCAGGCTTTTGCGCACCCCCGTGTCGACGATTACCCAGTCGGGATGGGTAAGAGCCTGCTCGACAAGGTCTGGGATCTCCACTCGGTGCGCGAGCTCGAGTCCGGACAGACCCAGCTCTTCATCGGACTCCACCTCGTGCACGAGGTGACGAGCCCGCAAGCGTTCTCGATGATCCGCGAGGCCGGCCTCGGGGTGCCGTTCCCCGACCGGACCTTCGCCACGGTCGACCACATCATCCCCACCGACTCGCAGGCGCGTCCGCTCAAGGACGGCCAGGCCGAGCAGATGATGAGCGCGATCGAGAAGAACTGCCGCGAGTTCGGGATCCAGTTCTACAGTCCCGACACCGGCCACCAGGGGATCGTGCACGTGATCGGCCCCGAGCTCGGGCTCACGCAGCCCGGCATGACCATCGCCTGCGGTGACAGCCACACCTCGACGCACGGCGCCTTCGGCGCGGTCGCGTTCGGCATCGGCACCAGTCAAGTACGCGACGTGCTCGCGAGCCAGTGCCTCGCGATCGCGCGCCCGAAGGTCCGCCGCATCGAGGTCAACGGCAAGCTCGCGCCCGGCGTCTACGCGAAGGACGTCACCCTGCACATCATCCGCAAGCTCGGTGTGCAGGGCGGCGTGGGCTACGCCTACGAGTACGCCGGCACCGTCGTCGACGCGATGACGATGGAAGAGCGCATGACCCTCTGCAACATGTCGATCGAGGGCGGCGCGCGGCTCGGCTACGTCAATCCCGACGCGACGACGATCGAGTACCTGCGCGGCCGCGAGCTCGCGCCGAAGGGCGCGGCCTTCGAGGCGGCGACGCGCTGGTGGCTGTCGGTCGCGTCGGACGCCGACGCGAAGTACGACGACGTCGTCAGGATCGACGCCGCCGACATCGCGCCGACGGTCACGTGGGGCATCAACCCCGGTCAGGCGATCGGCGTGCGCGAGTCGATCCCGCTCGCGAAGGACTACTCCGCCGACGAGCGCGGCACCGTCGAGGACGCCTACCAGTACATGGACTGGAAGGGCGGTGAGCCGGTCGCCGGCACGAAGATCGACGTCGCGTTCATCGGCTCGTGCACCAACGGGCGTCTCTCCGACCTCCGTGAGGCGGCAAAAGTTGCGAAGCTCGGCCACGTCAAGCAGGGCGTCAAGGCGCTCGTCGTGCCGGGCTCGCAGGAGGTCGCGCGTCAAGCGGAGGCGGAGGGTCTGGACAAGGTCTTCGTCGCGGCCGGGTTCGAGTGGCGCCTCGCGGGCTGCTCGATGTGCCTCGCGATGAACCCCGACAAGCTCGTCGGACGCCAGGTCTGTGCGTCGTCGAGCAACCGCAACTTCAAGGGACGGCAGGGCAGCCCGTCGGGCCGCACGCTGCTGATGAGCCCGGCGATGGTGGCCGCGGCGGCGATCACGGGCACCGTCACCGACGTGCGCGATCTGCTCGCGAAGGGGAACGCATGAGCGCCAAGAACGAGTCCGCCCTGATCCCGGTCGCGAAGGTCGTCGGACGCCCGATCCCGCTGCGCGGCAACGACATCGACACCGACCGCATCATCCCCGCGCGCTTCATGACCGCGATCACCTTCGACGGCCTCGGCGAGCTCGCGTTCCGTGATGCGCGCTTCTCGCAGGACGGCCAGCCGCTCGAGCACCCGATGAACGATCCGCGGTTTCAAGCGAAGGGTCCGCGCGTCGCGATCGTGAACAAGAACTTCGGCTGCGGCTCGTCGCGCGAGCACGCGCCGCAGGCGATGTACCGCTGGGGCGTGAAGGCGCTGGTCGGCGAGTCGTTCGCCGACATCTTCTTCGGCAACTGCGTCGCGATGGGCATCCCGTGCCTGATCGTCAGCGAGGCCGACGCCGCGAAGCTGATGGACGCGGTGGAGAAAGACCCCGCGCACGACATGACGGTCGACGTCGACGCGCGCACCGTGACCTTCAACGGGCTCACGGTGCCGGCGCAGATCGCCGACGGCGCGCGCACGCAGCTGCTGAAGGGCACCTGGGACGCGACGCGCATCCTGGTCGACGCGCTGCCGCAGGTGAAGGAGACCGCGGCGAGGTTGCCGTACACACGCGCGTTCGCGGGCTGAACGCGGACGAGGGAGAGCGACTCACGTGAGCGAGCCGTACGTCTTCGCTGGCAGCCCGCTCGAGCGGGTCGACTTCCGTCGTCGCGACGCGCAGTGGATCGCGGAGCGCCTCGCCGACCGCGAGTCGCGCTTCCTGCCGGTGTGGCGTCTCGCCGTGCCGGTGCGCGAGGCGGCGACCCCCGAGCTGGTGTGGATCGACTGCGAGCGTCGCCCCGACGGCGGCCCCGAGCCGATCCTGCTCGGTGTGCTGAGCGGACGCGCGCACTTCGCGCTCGACGTGTCGCTGCTCGGCGACCCGGTTGCGGATCTCGGCCTCGCCGAGGCGTCGTACCCGGACCTGCGCGGCGTCGCGTCGCGGCTCGCGGGCGGCGAGGCCGCGATCGCCGCGCAGGCGCGCCACCTCGTCGACTGGCACGCGCGGCATCGCTTCTGCTCGGTGTGCGGACAGCCGAGCAAGGTCGGCGACGCGGGCCACGTGCGGCGCTGCACCGCGAGCGAGTGCGCGACCGAGCACTTCCCGCGTACCGATCCGGTGGTGATCATGCTGGTGACGAACGGCGACCGCTGTCTCCTCGGGCGCCAGCCGAAGTGGCCGCACCCGTTCTTCAGCGCGCTCGCGGGCTTCGTCGAGCCCGGCGAGACGCTCGAGGAGGCCGTCAAGCGCGAGGTCTTGGAGGAGGCAGGCGTGCACGTCGGGGAGGTCCGCTACCACTCGTCGCAGCCGTGGCCGTTTCCGGCGTCGCTGATGATGGGCTGCATGGCCGAGGCGACCAGCGAGGAGATCCGCGTCGACGCGCACGAGCTCGAGGACGCGCGCTGGTTCACGCGCGACGAGGCGCGCGCGGCGCTCGCGGGCAAGAGCAAGGACCTCGCGCTGCCGCCGCCGCTCGCGATCGCGCACCAGCTGGTGCGCGCGTGGGTGCACGAACGTCCGTAGGTCTCAGCCCGTCACCTCGACGGTCGCGTCGGCGAAGCTGCCGTCGGCCGCGACGCTGCCGCTGACGGTCGCGTCCTGACCGACCGCGAGCGCGGTGCACGCGATGGGTGCGCCGGCCTCGTCGACGATCGACGAGCCCGCGAGCCGCACGACGTAGACGTCGCCGTCGTCCGGACGCTGCGCGCTCACCAGCTGCAGCTCGCCGCCCGCACAGTCGATCGCGGTGATCGTGCCGTCGAAGAGCACGCTCTGCGACGCCGGCGTTGCGCTGCCGGTCGCCGCGTCGAGCGCGACGTCTTGCAGGCCGAGCGTGCCGCCCGCGGGGACGTTCACCGCGAGACGCGCATCGATGCCGTCCTGCGCGCGGACGAAGCGGATGGTCACCTCCGACTCGTAGTCGCCGCTCAGACGGAAGGCCCCGCTCGCATCGGTTTCGTCGCGGACGCCGGTGCTTTCGACCGACACCGCGATCCCGGCGAGCGAGCCGCCTCCGGCCTGCGCGGCGATCTCGCCCATCGAGGCCATCCCTGAAGCCGTCGCGGCGGTGCTCATGACGCTCGCGACGTTGCCCTCGGTGATCGTCGTGATGCCGGTGCCGCTCGAGCCGCCGTCGATCGCGCACGAGCCGAGCAGCAGCACGAGGCCGAGCAGAGCCAGTCTTTGCAACTTCATTTCCCGGGCTCCCTCTTCGGGCGTTTCCGTCGCGGTGCGCCGCGCTCGCGTTCGATGCCGGTCAGCACGGCCGGGGTCTCGTCGGGTGCGGTCTCGAAGAAATATACGCCGACGCCGGCGCCGCGTCTGCCGCCTCCGGGCGCCTTCGGATTGCGGTCCCTGTCGTAGCGCGCCAGCACCGCGTTCATCGTGCGCAGGAACTTCTCGCCGGCGCGGCGCACCTCGGCGCGGGCGCGCGCGGCACCGTCCGCGCCGAGGTTGTCGTAGAAGACCTTCCGTTGCAGCAGGGGCTCGCCGTCCGGCTCGAGGACGTTGCGCAGCATGGTCTCGACGAGCTGCGCCGGATCCTCGGCGAGCATGTCGAGCTTCTCGTTCGCGCCGTGCGCGGGGACGTACGAGTCGGCCTGCAGCGCGATGCGATCGTCGCTCTCGAGCCGGATCGCACCGCTGCGCAGCAGCTCGTCGAGGATCGCGCGCGGTGGGAGGTCGGCCGCGACCTCGCGCGCGAGCCGCACGAAGCTCGGGCCGCGCGCGGCGCGGTAGGGAAGGGGCAACGGCTTGCCGCCCGCGTCGCAGGCGCGCGGATCGGTGAGCCACCGGCTGACGAGGCTCGCCGCGTGGTTTCGTCCGAATTTCGCCGGCGCCGGCTTCGTGGCATCCCCGCCCGAGCGGATCCGGTGCACTTCCTTCCGGTTGATGCCCGTGAGCAGTGCCACGCGGCTGTCGGTCTGCGGGCGGTGCTCGAGCGCGAACTCGCGCTCGGCGATCTCGACGAAGAGCTCGCGCAGGCGGGCTTCCAGGCGGCCGAAGGGCACGTTGGCCACGAGCAGACGCTTCACCAGGGGGCGAAGGATCTCGGCCGCGGCGTGCACCAGCTGCTCGGCGGAGTCCTCCTTCTTCACGCGCCGAGCCTAGCGCCACGTCGTCGCGCGCTCAAGCGCGCGTGGGAAAATTTCCCACACCCTGTTGCGTCGGCTGCGCGCAGGGCTCACGATGCATCCTTGTGGGAAAAAATCCCACGACGATCCGGGGCCGGGACGGGCGGTCCGCCGGGCGTCAAGGAGGAAACCCGAGATGAGACGACCAACGAGACGATTCACCCCCGCAACGAGCCTGCTCGCGGCGCTCGCGCTCGCGACGCTCGCGAGCGGCGCCATGGCGGCGCTCGCGCAGATCCCCACGGTCCCCGGCTCCGCGGGACGCAAGCTGCCGCAGCCGCTGCAGCGCCGCCTGTCGGACCTCGTCAAGCGCCCGCACACGTACCGACCGCTGACGATCTTCTCCGAGGCGCCGACGCCGAGCCGGTTGTTCGGCTACTTTCTGCTCGACGGCGGCAACTTCCAGCCCAACGTGTTCACCGCCGTGATCCCCGACCTGAACTCGGGCGTGGTTCCGACCGCGACCGGCGCGAACGGCGATCTGCCGCCGATCGGCTCGGTGCGCCTCGCGCTCGAGCCCAAGCCCGGGCTGCCGACCGATCCGAACGACGTCGAGTCGTTCATCGACGTGTTCACCGACATCTCCGGCCTGTTCGTCATCAACAACGAGTCGGGCTGGTACGAGGGCTGGATGATCCACGACGTCGTGATTCCCGCCGTCGCGCCGCCGCGCGCCGACGGCCACGCGGCGTTCGGCGCGATCACCGCGGACGACGCCACGGCCCTCGCGGCGCTGGGTGCGCACGACGTGCCGGGCGCGATCTTCACGGTCGACGGCGAGGACGTGCGGCCGACGTCGGCGAGCGACCACTTTCCGGACGTGCAGACCAACGTCGTGCCGCTGCAGCTCAGCATGGGGGCGTACAACTGCCTGCAGCAGAGCGATTGCCACTCGTACTGGGAGTTCAACGAGTACACCGACTGGGTCTTCCCGCTCTACGAGCTGGGCTTCAGCGGCGGCATCCCCGGAACCTTCGAGGCCGGCCAGATCGCGCAGCTGACGTCGGTCGTGCCGGGCTCGGGGCCGAGCGGCGTGACCGGCTCGCCGGTGGCGGTCGGCGACGACCCCGACGACCCGCGTGATCCGGATCGCGGCCAGGCCAGCAGCTTGACGGACGAGGACCGGCCGCAGCCGCCGAACGACGAGCACAAGGAGAAGCGCACCCGCTTCGTGCCGAGCGGTCTCGGCAACGAGGTGCTGCTCGACGCCTACGTGCGCCTCGCGTCGTACGAGCCCGGGGTGACCGACGTCCGGCAGCGCCTGTTCGACGCGTACCGCGACGAGGTCGCACGCATCGACGAGAACGGCGACGGCATCGTGTCGTTCGAGGAGGCGGATGCGGAGGACACCTCGGACGGCGGCCAGTCCAACGAGCGGCTGTATCTTCCCGCGACGTCGTTCAACCGCTTCGCCGTGACGCGCGAGATCGACGACGGGCTTCTCGCCCCGCGCTTCGCGCCGAGCCAGCGTGCCTGGCTGCTCAGCGGCTCGTTCGTGCTGGTGTCGCCGCCGGTCGACGCGTCGGTGCCGCAGGACGCCGACAACCGGTAGTCGCGGCGCGCGACGACGCGCGCGCGGGGTGCGCCCCCTCCCCAACGCCGCCCTCTGCGCGCGCGTGGCGCGGCCCGGCCCGGAGGCATCTCTCCGGGCCGGGCCGTCGCCGTTCTGGTCACGCGGTGCGCAGCGCTCGGGGCCGACGACCCTTGCGGGTCTGGAGGAAGCTGGTAGACGGCGGCACCGTGCGCCCCCGGGTCCCGTGTCTCGCCGTCGTCGCCGTGGCCTGCTGCTGGTCCGCGGGCTGTGCGATCGCTCGTCCCGACCGCGCGATCCGCGCCGCGACCGGATCGGTGAGCGAGCAGCTGTGCAGCGCGGCCTTCGTTTCGGGGGTCGACCCGGACCGCTTCTACGCCGAGTCGCTGGCGCCGGAGGGCGGCATGGGCCTGATCGCGCCCGCGTTGCAGTACGAGGTGGACCGCGCGGCGCGGACGGTGCGGACCACGGTCGCGGGCGGGTTCGCGAGCCGCGCGGAAGCGCGCGAGCTCGCCGGCTGCGTGCTGGTGCACGACGAGCCGCCGGTGGAGCTCCCTCCCGGGTTCTCTCTCGCGGCCCAGCCGCCCGCTCTGCCGCCGATGTCGGGCCCAGCGCTGGTCGAGCCTGACGATCCCGCACTGCGCGCGGCGCTCGATCGCGCCTTCGCGGAGACCGACGACCCGCCGCACCACTGGACCAAGGCCGTGGTCGTCGCGCACGCGGGCCGCATCGTCGCCGAGCGCTACGCCGACGGCTACGGCATCGACACGCCGCTGCCGGGCAACTCGGTGACCAAGTCGGTGACCAGCGCGCTGATCGCGATCCTGGTGCGCGAGGGCAGGCTGCGCGTCGACGAGCGCGCGCCGGTCGCCGCGTGGGCGAATCCGCACGATCCGCGCCACGCGATCACCATCGACGAGCTGCTGCGCATGACCAGCGGCCTGCCGCTCGACGAGTCGTTCGGCGGCTGGGACCGCGCCGCACGGCTCTGGTTCCTCGAGCCGGATCAGGCCGCGTACGCGGAGTCCGCGTCGCTCGAGAGTCCGCCGGGCACGGCGTGGCGCTACAGCGACGGCGGCTACGCGATCCTCGCCCGCATCGTGCGCGACCGCGTCGGCGGCAGTGCCGACGACGTGCTGCGCTTCGCGCACGACGAGCTGTTCGCACCGCTCGGCATGGAGCACGCGGTGCTGCAGCTCGACTCGACCGGGACGCCGGTCGGCTCGCGCGGCATGCTCGCGACCGCGCGCGACTGGACGCGCTTCGGCCAGCTATTCTTGACGGATGGGCTCGCCGGGCAGCGCCGCATCCTGCCCGAGGGCTGGGTCGCGTACGCGACCACGCGGTCGCTCGACGCCGGCTACGGCGCCGGCTTCTGGCTCGACGTCACCGACGCGTTGATCCCGTCGTGGGGCATCCGCTGGGGGCTGCCGCACGCGCCACGCGACGCGTACTTCGCGCGCGGCTATCTCGGCCAGTACGTCGTGGTCGTGCCGTCGGCGGATCTCGTGGTCGCGCGCTTCGGGACCAGCCACGGGCCGGGCCACGACGTCGAGCTGGTCGGCCGGCTGGTCGCCGACGTGATCGCCGCGCTCGGCTGACCGAGGCAACCCGACGGTTGCTTCGTGAAGGGTTGCGTGTGCATGTAGGCAACCAGGAGGTTGCATCATGGCCGACACCGACCGCATCGAGCGCAGCATCGTGCTGCGCGCTCCCCGCGCGCGCGTCTGGCGCGCGATCAGCGATCCGCGCGAGTTCGGGACCTGGTTCGGGGTTGCGCTGGAGGGCGACTTCGTGTCCGGTGCGACGGTCCGCGGACGCATCACGCACCCGGGCTACGAGCACGTCACCATGGAGATGAGCATCGAGCGCGTGGAGCCCGAGACCCTGCTGTCGTACCGCTGGCATCCGCACGCGGTGCGGGCGGACGTCGACTACTCCGCCGAGCCGACCACGCTGGTCGAGCTGCGCCTCGAGGAGGTCGCGGGCGGCACGCGGCTGACCGTCGTCGAGTCGGATTTCGATCGCATCCCGGCGTCGCGACGCGACGAGGCCTTCCGCAGGAACGGCGACGGCTGGTCGCAGCAGATCCGCAACGTCGAAGCGCATGTCGCCGCTGCCTGACGCGGTACGCGCCGGGCTCGGCGGCGCAGCGCCGCTCTTCGCAGCACTGGGCGACGAGACCCGCCTGCGCATCGTCGCGCGCCTCTGCAAGGAGGGCCCCTTGCCGATCGTCGGTCTCGCCGACGGTGCGCACGTCACGCGTCAAGCCGTGACGAAGCATCTGCGCGCGCTCGCCGGTGCCGGTCTGGTCCGCTCGCGCGTGTCGCGCGGTCGCGCTCGCCAGCGCGTCTGGGAGCTCGATCCACGCGGCTTCGCCGAGGCGCGACGCTATCTCGAGCGCATCGCCGCGCAGTGGGACGGTGCGCTGCTGCGCCTGAAGGACTTCGTCGAGGAGTGACGCGCTCGTCGCCGAGCTGGTCGAGGTCTCACGCCGTCTGCGATCGGGCCCGTCGGATGGCGTCGATGACGCGCCTGATCTCCCGCACGACCTGGACCCATGCCGAGTCGAGGTCGGTCTGCCGCGTGAGGACCGTCACGGCGACCGCGTCCCGCGGAATCACCTGAAGCGTTCCGAGCTTGCGGCCATTGCCGATGTGCGCCTCCTCCCAATCGTCGGTAGGGCGAACGATGATCGGTACGACGCGTGCCGTCGCGGCATCGTGGCGCTCCAACGCACGGCGCATCTCTTCGTCGTGGCAGTAGTCGGAAGCGAGGAAGTCCGGGCTGATCAAGAGCAGGATCAGATCGGCCGTTTCCAGATGCTCGGAGATCGTTCCGGTCCAATCGTCTCCCGCCACGATCAGACGGTCGTGCCAAGCTTCGACGAGCCCTTGGCGACGCAGCTGCACGAGCCGCTTGGTGAGCTCGTTCTGATGCGCCTCGTCCTCGTGCGCGTAGGAGCAGAAGGCCCGTAGCGGGCGATGCGAGGGGGGCGGCTCGTGCAGCGGCGGGGAGATGGCATCCCCGCTCGCTGCCGAGGGGTCGACGGGTTGCCCGACCGACGACGGTTCGACGATCTGCCCTTGCGGCTCTGGTGGCGGCTGCACCGCACGCCGATACGCGAACGCGACCAGAAGGATGGCCGCGAGAGCACTCAAGGCGAGGGTCACGATCGTCGTTTGCGAGCCTGCGTCGTTGTCGCGAGTCGTTCTCATCGGGGTCGGCGTCGGCGCATCTACCGTCGGGACAAGCGCTGCCCCAGAAGGCATGCCCGGGCCAGCAGTGGCGGATTCTTGTCGTGGATACAGCCGCGTCATGAACGCGTGGTCGCCCATCGACAGCGTCGTCGTCGTCGGGAACTCGAAACCCCCACGCACGGATCCGGCGGGCAGCGGGTAGGTCATGATCGAGTACGGATCGAACGGCTTTGCCTGGTAGAACGGATCGTCCTTGCGGAGCGGCTCGACGAGCGCTTCGACGTCCGGAGGCGCCAGGCCCGTCGACTTGGAGATCGCTTCGAGATCCCATGGCAGTCGAGCGTTGGGATTCTGCTGTTCGTGGATCAGGCCGAATACGTGCCCGATTTCATGGCGTGCATAGTGTCGCGCTTCCTCGCCGGCGCTCTTGCTGAATCCGAGCATCAACGTCGGCTCGCCCTTCGGCGCGCTGCGCGCATTGGTTCCCAGGTAGCTCCAAGACTCTTCCCGCTCGAACGAGACGCGCACGTCGGCCGCGTCCGGATCGACGAACTCGCTGTGCAATCCGGTGTCGTGCAGCCACTCGTCGACGAGCTCGCGTACCATCGTTCGTTGTGCGGGAGTGCCGTCGAGGAAGCCGAAGCGGATCGTCGAACCGTTCGGCCAGTAGACCATGGTCGAGCCGGCGGCGCGGAACAGCTCCGGGTAGGAGCTACGCAGCTTCTCGAGGTACGCCTGCTCGCTGGCGGACAGTGCCTTGCCGGACTCCGGCTCGGCTGCCCAAGCGCGACTCGCTGCCAAGAGGAGAGCGACGAGCACGACCGCCGCGCGAGACGGTAGACTTCCCATCGCCGAGCCGAGGCTGCACAGCATCTCCGCTCAATACCGACGCGAGGCGCGGTGAGCCAAGCGCCGCGTGACGGCGGGATGGCATCTGGCTCTCGCCGCCGTGCCGTGTTGCGCCGCGAGCCGCATCCCGTGGCGCGGCGCTGGTGCGCCGCGCCACGCCGCGGGATGGTGGCGCGTCCCCCGATCAGCTCTTCGACATCGCGTACGTCGGCGTCTTCTCGGGCATCATCGAGCTCTGGAACGCGCCCTGATTGAAGGCCGGAGCGCCGTGCGGCATCGCCGACGCGTGCAGCGCGTACTCGGGGTACGCGGGGATGCCGTGCTCGTGCAGGTCGATGCCCTGCAGCTCGCCCTCGATCGACACGCGCAGCGTGCCGGTCGCCTTGACCGCGTACATCAGGGCGAGGCCGACGCCGAAGGTCGTCGCGGTGATGATCAGGCTGCCGATCGCCTGCGCCGCGAGGACGGTCATGCCGCCGCCGTCTCGTGCAGGGCGTCGTCGGCCGAGCCGGCGCGCAGCCGTCGCACGGCACCCTCGAGCCGCAGGTTGATGCCGGCGAGCGCCTGCGCGTAGCCGTCGTGCAGCTCGCGCCCGATGCGGTGGCGCTGCTCTGCGACCGCGAGCTGGCGCATGTCGGTCTGCAGATCGAGGCGTTGCTGGCCGAGGTAGCCGACGACGTAGCCGCTGATCGCGAGGTACAGCGGGCGCATGATCAGCACGTCGGCGCCGCCCGCCTGCGTGAGCAGGCCGACCGCGAGGTAGAACACCAGGCTCGCGGTCGTGAGCATCGCCGCCTGGTGGAGCCCGCCGCGCAGCGCGCGGGTGACGATCGCGAAGGCGAAGAACGGATACGATGGGCCGGTCACGCCGTGCGTCATGCTGGTGATCGCCACCGCGAACAGCAGGTCGATCCAGGCGGTGTAGTGCGCGAGGCGCACCGGAAAGAACCGTCCGATGCCGAGCAGCACCAGCACGCTGTAGGTCAGGTGCGTCGCCATGATGAGGAAGATGCGCGGATCGATCGTGAACGGCCCGCTCGCGAGGTTGAACCAGCGGGTGATCAGCGGCTCGCCGGGATCGACGTAGACCACCACGATCGCCGCCAACGACAGCATGACGCGGCAGCGCGCGACGTCGTGCTCCTCGTTCACCAGTCCGGTCGGCGCCACGCGGTCGCTCCTCTCGCTCGTCTCGCTCAGGGTCGGGTGGCGGACGGGTCCCATACCGCGAGGGCGCCGTCGCCGTCGCCCGACAGCAGCGTTCCGTCCGCGCCCCAGGCGAGCGCGGTGATCTGTGCTCGATGCCAGGTGAGCGATCCGACCGGCGCGCCCGCGGGCAGCGCGTAGACGCGGATCACCCGGTCGCGTGCGGCGACCGCGGCACGGCGTCCGTCGGCCGAAACGGCGAGCCGGGTCAGCGCGGCGCCCGCGTCGATCCTCTTTACTTCGTCGCCGCTGGAGGTCGCGAAGGCACGCAGCGTGCCGTCGGAGCCCGCGACCCAGAGCAGGTCGCCGACGAACGCGAGGCCCTCGACCGGTTGCAGTGACGGCGTGAGCGTGCGCGCCGCGGCGTCGTCGGTGCCGAGCAGGCGGATCGCACCGACGTCGTTCGCGACCGCGGTGTGCGTGCCGTCCGCCGCGACGGCGACGTGCAGTGCGCTGCCGTCGACCGCCAGCGCGCGCACCACTTTCCCGGTCGCGTCGAGGACGAACGCCTTGCCGCCCGCCGCGACGACGATCCAGGCGCCGTCGCTGGTCCAGGCGAGGTCATGGATGATCCCGCCCGGACCCGCGACGCGGCCGGCGACCTTGCCGCTCGATGGCGCGTACGCGAGCAGGTCGGTGCCGACCGCGAACAGGGCCCGATCGCGGGTCGCGCTGGCGACGATCGCGCGCGCCTCCTGCTCGGCCGGCAGCGGATCGAATGCCAGCGCGTAGGTCATCGCGGGCAGCGTCCAGCTCGCCGTGGCGGCGTGGATCAGCGACACGATCGCGGGCGAGCCCTCGGGCGGTACGGCGAGCGCGCCGACGGCACGGCCCAGGTTCAGGGCACAGCGTGGGACCGTGGCCCCGGGCGCGCCCGCGGCGCTCGGGGCCACGGGCGCACAGGCGGTCTCCGGCGGCGGCAGGGCACGCGCCCGCTGGTCCAGCTTCGGGATGCCGGCCGCCGGGTCGGGCGGGGCCGGATCCGAGCAGCCGGTCGTGCCCAGGGACGCCGCCAGCACGGCGGCGAGGAAAACGCGTCTTGGTGTCATGTGCACGGCCTCCGGTCGCTCATCGGTTCGTATTCTTCTCTTCCATATTGCGATGCGCTGCGTATAAGGTCCGCGCACCCAGGGCCGGCTCCACCCGGCAACGTGTCACCCAGAATCGAGGGGCCTCTTGAACAAGTCACGCGCCGCCGTCCTCCTGGCCACCCTGGCCGCCGTCTCCGTTCTCGCGGCAGCGCCCGCCTTCGCGCAAAGCCTGACGCGAGGTCCGCTGCTGCAGAACCCCGACGGCCTCACCACCACCATGACCCTCATCTGGTGGACGGACGTCGCCGGCAACAGCACCGTGGAGTACGGGACGACGACGAGCCTCGGCTCGTCGAAGACGGTCGCGCAGGCGGGCAGCTGCGAGATCGGTGCGGCGGGCACCTGCCACACGGTGCAGCTCACCGGGCTCGCGCCGGGCACGCGCTACTACTACCGCCTGCTGACCAACGGCACGCCGGTTCTGACCACGACCTACTTCGAAACGTTCCGCACCGCCGCCGACACGCGGCCGCTGTTCTTCACCATCGTCGGCGACTTCGGCGCCGGCTCGAGCGCGCAAACCAACGTCGCGAGCAACCAGAACGCGGCCGACCCGCCGCTGGTCGTGACCGTCGGCGACAACGCGTACGAGAACGGTACGCAGTCCGACTGGGACAACAACGTCTTCATCCCGCAGTACGAGAACCTGCTGCGCCGCGCGGTCTTCATGCCGACGCTCGGCAACCACGACCTGAACGACGTCGGTGCGAGCAACTGGGCGTCGTCGGTCGAGATCAAGATGCACCTGCTGCCGCGCAACGCGCCGGCGGGCCAGGAAGAGCGCTACTACTCGTTCGACTACGGCGACGCGCACCTCGTCATGCTCGACTCGAACCCGCCGGCGCTGGATTCCACGCAGGCGAACTGGCTCGCGGCCGACCTCGCCGCGACCACGCGCAAGTGGAAGTTCGTCTTCCTGCATCATGCTTCGCACTCGTGCGCCAATGGCATCGCGTCGTTCGGCAGTAACTCGACCGTCAAGAGCCTGTTCGGCCCGCTGTTCGAGCAGTACGGCGTCGACGTCGTGTTCGAGGGCCACGACCACATCTACGAGCGCTCGAAGGCGGTCGACGAGTTCCTGGTCGGCGGCGGCTCCGGCTCCGACGGCCTCAAGACGACGTACGTGATGACCGGTGCGGGCGGCAAGACGCTCGACAGTCCGGCGAGCAGCGACTCCGGCGGTCCGTACCGCCAGGTTCTCTTCGGCAGCAAGACCTACTGCCCGTGGCTGTCCAACCAGTGTCCGGGCGGCGTCGGCGGTCAGTACTGCAGCTTCGCGACGTTCTCGCACACCGAAGTCGAGATCGTGAACAACGACACGCTCACCGTGTCGACCATCGACCAGTCGAACAACGTCCTCGACGCGTTCACCGTCACCAAGGGCGTGACCTGCGGCAACGGCGTCCTCGAGGGCTCGGAAGCCTGCGACCAGGGCTCGGCGAACGGCACCACGGGCTCGTGCTGCACGTCGTCCTGCACGTTCAAGTCGTCCGGGACGACCTGCCGCGCGAGCGCCGGCGTCTGCGATCCCGCGGAGAGCTGCAGCGGCTCGAGCGCGCTCTGTCCGTCGGATGCGAAGTCGACCTCGCAGTGCCGTGCCTCGCTCGGCTCGTGCGACGTGGCCGAGAGCTGCAACGGCACGAGCAACGACTGCCCCGCGGACGTCAAGGTTTCGGCCGGCACCGTGTGTCGCGCCGCGGCCGGCGATTGCGACGTCGCCGAGGCCTGCGACGGCGTCAACGTCACGTGTCCGACCAACGGCTTCGTCTTCGCGGGCACGGTGTGTCGTGCGGCGGCCGGGGCGTGCGACGTGGCCGAGGCCTGCACCGGCGCGTCCGCGGCGTGTCCGGCCGACGTCATCGCGTCCGCGGGCACGACGTGCCGAGGCTCGGCCGGCGGCTGCGATCCGGCCGAGTCCTGCAACGGCGCGTCGGTCACCTGTCCGGCCGACGTGATCTCGTCCGCCGGTACGGTGTGTCGTGCGGCAGTCAGCGTGTGCGACGTCGCCGAGACCTGCAACGGATCGTCCGCGGCGTGTCCGGCGGACGTGGTCGCCTCGGCCGGCACGCAGTGCCGTGCGGTGGCGGGTGCGTGCGACGTGGCCGAGAGCTGCAACGGCGTCTCGGGCGCCTGCCCGACCGACACCTTCGTCGCGAGCGGCACGCAGTGCCGCGCCGCTGCCGGCGTGTGCGACGTCGCCGAGTCGTGCACCGGCTCGTCGCCCGCGTGTCCGGCGGACGGTCTCGCACCGCCGTCGACGGTGTGCCGTCCTTCCGCGTCGGCGTGCGACGCGGCCGAGACCTGCACCGGCAGCTCGACCTCCTGCCCGGCCGACGTGCTCGCCTCGGCCGGCACGGTGTGCCGTGCGGCGGCGGGCCTGTGCGACGTCGCCGAGACCTGCGACGGCACGAGCAACACCTGCCCGGCGGACGTTCTCGCGTCGGCCGGTACCACCTGTCGGGCCGCCCTCGGCGTGTGCGACGTCGCCGAGCAGTGCAACGGCAGTGACACGCAGTGCCCGACCAACGTCTTCGAGCCGGCGACCAAGGTCTGCCGCTCGGCAGTCGACGTGTGCGACGTGGCGGAAACCTGCACCGGGTCGTCGGCGACGTGTCCGGCGAACGTGGTGGCGTCTTCCGGCACGACCTGCCGTGTGTCGGCGGGCGTGTGCGACGTCGCGGAGACCTGCAACGGCGTGAGCACGGCGTGTCCCGCCGACCTGCTGCGCCCCGCGGGCTTCACCTGTCGTGCGTCGGCCGGCGCGTGCGACGTCGCCGAGCAGTGCACCGGCGGCAGCGCCGTCTGTCCTTCCGACACCGGCCTGCCCGACGGCGACGGCGACGGCACCTGCGACGTCGAGGACGTCTGCCCGCTGCTGTCCGATCCGCTGCAGGGCGACGCGGACGGCGACGGCCTCGGCGATGCGTGCGATCCGTGCAGCAACTTCCTGCCCGTGGTCGCGACCAAGGCGCAGATCCAGCTCGCGAAGCTCGGCAACGTGCCGGGCGACGACAAGCTCAAGATCACGGGCTCGTTCACGATCCCGGCGACGCCGGCGATCGATCCGCTGAGCAATCACGGCATGCGCATCATCGTCAGCGACTCGACCGGTGCCGCGATCATCGACGCGAGCATCCCGGGTGGGCTGTACGATCCGCTGCTGCGCGTCGGCTGGACGACCAACGTCAGCACGACGAGCTACACCTACCGCAACTCCGGTGTGGCGACGCCGTTCATCGCCGGCATCGGCAAGATCACGCTCAAGAAGAGCGTGAAGACGCCGGGCCTGGTGACCTTCTCGGTGAGCGGCAAGAACGGCAGCTACGTCGTGAACACCGGCAACCTGCCGCTCTCCGCGACCGTCATCCTGGCGCCGCCGTACGCGGCCAACAACCAGTGCGGCGAGCTGCGCTTCACCGGCCCGACGCCGCGCTGCACGTACAGCGCGTCGGGCACCCTGAAGTGCAAGTAGGCCGTCCGCGCGGACGCCGGCGTCGTGCCGGCGTCCGCGGCGCGCTCGCCGCCGCCGTCGCGGCGGGGGCGCTCGCCGGTGCGTTCACGACGGCACGCGCCGCGCAACCGGGTGAGGCGCCGCCGGTCGCCTTCGAGAGCATCCCCGGAGTGCCCGACGAGTGGACCGCGCTGCTCAACGGCTACGTCGTCGATCCGAAGACGTACGGTCCGCGGCTGATCGCGCTCGAGCGCGAAGGCGGCGCGGGGCTGCCGCCGATGTTCCAGATGGCGATCGGTGACGCGTACCTGCGCGCCGGCAACCGGCGCGCGGCGGAAGCCGTCTTCGAGCAGACCTTGACGCAGAATCCCGGCCCGCCCTACGGCGAGTTCGCGAACCTCGGCATCGGCATGATCCGCATGGTCGGCGGCGACGAGGACGGCGCGCTCGACTACTTCGTTCGCGTCGCGGAGTCGGAGGAGGTGGGCGCGCAGGCGCTCGGCAACCTCGGCATGGGTGCGGCGCTGTCGGCGAGCGGACGCTTCGCGGAGGCGCAGGAGGCGTTCGCGGAGACCGCCGCGATCTCGAACGTCGACGAGAACGTCCGTCAAGCAGGACGCTTCGGCAGCGCCATGGCGCTCTTCGGCGCGGGCGACTTCGAGGCCGCGGCGCGCGCCTTCGATGAGATCGCGAAGCTCGACCCGGGCGGGACCGTCGCGCAAGACGCGCGCTACGCCGCGGCGCGCGCACGTCTCGAGATGGGCGATCGTGAGGGCGGCGCCGCCGCGCTGCGCGAGCTCGTGGGCTCGTGCCCGGAGCGCAGCACGTCGCGTCGCGCGCCGCG
>JAIEPK010000135.1 GCA_019749875.1 Candidatus Binatia bacterium
GCTGCTCGCCGCGGCGGGCCCCTTGCGCGCTCGCCGCATCAGCTGTTGAGCGCCATTCCCACCTGCATCATGAACCCCATGTCGCCCTCGACCTTGAGCTTGCCGGTCATGAAGGCCTCCTGCGGGTTCAGGCGTCCCTCCGCCATCGCGAGCTGGTCGGCGAGCGCGAGCGTGAGCTTGGTGCGCGGCGCCGCGGCGCCGTTGAAGCAGATCTCGACCTTGAACGGGTCGCCGTCCGGACGCGTCAGGTTCTGCTCGACGGTGCCGCGCAGCGACTTGACGGCGGATCCCGCGCCCGGCTTCTGGCCCGGACGACGCGGCGGCACCAGCAGCGCGGGGCTCGCGCCGTTGCGTGCGTTGATCGCATCGGCGGCGTCCTTCGCGGACACGGTGTAGGTCACCAGCGCCTCGCCGGTGCCGCGCTCGACGGCCATCTTGCCGCCGCTGACCTTCAGGAGCCACGCGCCGCCGCCGTCGCCGCTCACGACGTAGGCGAGGGTCGCGTCGTCCTGCGAAGCGTTGTCCGCGTCGGCCGCGAAGCCCTCCGGAACCACCTTCTCGAAGAAATCCGCCGTCGAGATCTCGTCTGCCATCCGACTCTCCTTCCGATCGCTCGGTTCGACTGGTGTTGGTTGTTGCGTCCGAACGTGCCGGACGATCGTCGCGGCAGGAAGCGCCGCGACGCGAGAGGTCGACGGCCGTCGCTCTCCGGTCCGGATGGACGCGCGAGCGTTGAGGCCGATTTTCCGCTCTGGTAGCGCTTCTACGCTCGCGCCGCGCGAGATGGCAAGGGGAGCGAGCCACGGCGACCAGCATGCAACACGGCCCGCGCGCGGCCGATCCGCCGCCGCTCTACACGCCGAACTTCGTGCTCGCCGCCGTCATGCACTTCACCGGCGGGATGTCGACGGCGATGTTCATCCTCTACCCGGTGTTTCTCACGCGGCTCGGCGCCGACGAGATGCGGATCGGGCAGGTGATGGGGCTCGGCGCCGCGGCAGCCGTCGTGACGCGGCCGTTCGCCGGCCATCTGCTCGACCTGCTCGGCAGCCGCCGCACGCTGCTCGGCGCGGGGATCCTGAACCTGGTGAGCATCCTCGCGTTGGTGCCGCTCGCGGCGATCGACGCGTCGTTGCTGCTCTTGACGGTGGTGCACGCGGTCGCGGTCGGCACGCTGTTCGCGAGCTACTTCACCTACGCGACGCACATCGTGCCGGCCGAGCGGCGGATCGAGGGCGTCGCGATGTTCGGCGTCGCGGGCATGCTGCCGAACGGGCTCGGGCCGCCGCTCAGCGAGTGGCTGCTGCTCGCGCACGGGTCGCGCGTCTACTTCCTGGTCGCGGCGGGCTTCACGACGGTCTCCCTGCTGATCACGCTGCTGCTGCACGATGCGCGCGCCGACCACGAGGGGGGGCCGCGCGGCGCGGGGGGCGCGACGTGGCTCCGGCTGGCGCGCGCGCGTACGCTGCTGCTGCCGTTCGTCGCGACCTTCCTGTTCGGCATCGGGCTCGCGGCGCTGTTCACGTTCCTGGCGCCGTACGCGCTCGCGGCCGGCCGCGGCGAGGTCGGCGGCTTCTTCTTCGCGTACGCGATGGCGGCGATCTTCACGCGGATCGTGGGCGGACGCCTTCCCGAGCGTCTCGGGCCGCGCCGCATCCTGATCCCGGCCCTGCTCGCCTTCGCCGCCGGTCTCGCGGTCACGCCGCTGACGCGCGCACCGGCGAGCCTGCTGGTGATCGGCGCGCTGTGCGGCATGGGACACGGCTACGCCTTCCCGATCCTGAACGTGCTCGCGGTGGCGCGGACGCCGGCAAGGGTCCGTGGCGCGGTCGTGAGCCTCTACACGGCGATGATCGACCTCGGGCAGATGGTCGGCGCGCCGCTGCTCGGTGCGATCGCGACGGTCAGCTTTCCCGCGATGTTCGTCACCGCTGCCGTGGCGCTGGTGATCGCGGCGCTCGGCATGGCGCTCCTCGATCGCCCGACCGTGCTGGCGAACGACGAGATCTGATCAGCGGACCGGCAGCGGCGTCGCGCGCGACGACAGGCAGGCGCGCGCCGCGGTGTAGATCTGCATGCGGCCGTCGCGGTCGTCCTCCCAGACCAGCACGCAGCGCGCGGCGGAGCCTTCTCCTGCGACCGCGAGGTGCGGCCGGTACTGGTTGCTCGGGCCGTCGCCGGTGTCGTCGACGCGGTCCTCGCGCACCGCGACGCCGCCGCGCGCGTCGTCGAGGGCGGCGAACAGGATGTCCTGATTGCCGGCGCGGTCGTCCTGCCAGGCGGCGAAGCCGCGCTCGCCCGACTTGGCGAGCGTCACCGCGTGCTGCAGGCTGGGCCGGTCGCGATCGGGATCGACGCCGCGGCGCGACAGGTCGAGCTGTCGGTCTGGCTGCCACGTCCGACCGCCGTCGCTGCTGCGCGTGGTGAAGAGATTGCCGTCGGGCTCGCGGGCGCGCACGTCCGTCCAGGCGAGACGGACGTCGTCGCCGCGCCCGGCCGCGAGCGCGGGTGCGTCGCTGATGCGCTCGAAGTCGGGGAAGCCGTTCACGCGCTGGCTCGCGGAGAACGTCCGGCCGCCGTCGTCCGACCGTGCCGCGTAGACGTCCCAGTTGTAGTCGCGGAAGTCGGTCCACGCGACGTGCACGGTGTCGCCGATCGCGAGGATGGCGGGCGACCACCTGTTGTCGAGGCTCGCGCTGAGCGGCACCGGCGTGCCGTCGTCGACGCGCACCGCGGGCGCGAAGAGCCCGGTGCCAGCGTCGAAACGCGCCGCATAGACGTGCTCGAGCGCGACGCCGTCGGGGCCGTGGTCGCGCTCGTCGATCCAGGCGGCGACCGGCGTGCCGTCGGCGAGCAGCGCGAGCGCCGGCTGCCACCGGCCGGCGGGCGTCGTGCCGCCGTCGAGTCGCACGTCCGTGCTCTGCTTGACGCCGTCGTGCGTGAAGCGCGCGAGCTGGATCCGCGCCGCGTCGTCGTCGCCGCCGTGCTCCAGCGCTTGCCACGCGACCACGATCGCGTCGTCGGACAGAGCGACGTCGGGATCCATCTCGGCTGCGACGCCCGCCGGCGCATCGCTGACCTTGATCGGCGACGAGAAGGTCCCACCGGCGTCCGACGACATCGCCAGGTAGACGGCGGGGTGCCCGCCGGCGCGCGTGTCGTCCCAGACCACGGCGACGCGGCGGCCACGCGCCGCGACGCGCGGGTGTCGTTGCCGTCCGTCCGCGCTCGCGGCGACCGGGCGGTTCGCGCCGAAGCTCGTCGTGCGCCGGGTACGGTCCACCGGCACCAGGACGCCGACGCCGGCAGACGGCGAGGGCGGCAGGTCGAGATCCGCGAAGATCACCGCCTCGCGGTAGCCGTTCTCGCACGACGCGACGGCCAGCGAGTCCGGGCATGCGACGCCCGAGCCGGGGAGCAGGTTGGCACCGAACGACACCAGCTCCGCGCGCCGCTCGGCGAGTGACTGCGGCGGCGAGCCGGCGGGCGGCGGGTCGGGCACGATCCACGGCGCGACGCGTACGAAGCCGCGGTCGGCGACCTGCCCGATGAACGCGTCGTCGGGCGTGCGTGCGCCTGCCGGAGCCTTGCTGCGACGCTTGACGAGGAGCGCGCTCTGGCCGTCGAAGGTCACGTCGAACAGGTTGCCGGTCAGGCTCGGCGCCGCGTTGTAGAGGAAGCCGCCGCGGTTCTGCAGGTTCGCATAGCCGCCGGACTTGAACACGTCGGGTGCCCACTCGGTGAGATCGTATGCCCACGAGCTGAACGCCTCCGACTGGAGCAGAAAGCTCGCGCCCTTCAGATCGAAACGCTCGTTCACGTCGGGCATCCACGCGTCCTTCGAGATCACGACGCCGATCGCGCCGACCGGCGTGTCGAGGACGTCGAGATCGCGGACGGACGCGGACGCGAGGCTCAAGCCGCCGCCGGGCTTGTCGAGCGTCTGCTCGATCGGCGTCAAGTATGCCTTCGCGACGCTGCCCGGCAGCTCGCCGCCGGTGTCGCCGGGCGCGCGCAGCAGGCCGCCGTCGCCGTCGGGCACGACGACGCTGCCCTGTGGATCGAACAGGAAGACGAAGTTGCGCGGCAGCGCCGACGTTGCGACGTACGCGTAGGTCCGCTCGGGCTCGTCGGGGTCGCGCAGGCGCGCGACCAGGGCTGCGTCCTCCGACGCGTCGATGCGCCGCGCGGGCGCCGCGTCGAACGACACGCTGACCCAGATGCCGTACTGGACGGCGATGTCACGGAAGGTCTCGTACACGGCGCGGTAGAGGACGTCCGTGAGCGCGACCACGAGCCCGCGGATCGGGTGTGCCGCGAGCTCGGGATGGACGCCGGTGTAGTACGCGATCGGATCGGCGTAGGGACCGAGCAGGCTCGCGAACGCACCGGTGGCGGACGTCGCCTCGCGCGCCACGGTGCCGCGGCTGCCGGCGAGCCCGGCGATGAGCCCGACCGACTCGGGGAAATGCACCACCGCCAGCGCCGGGGCGGACGGATCACGCGGCGCGAGGTGGCTCGCGACGTCGTCGACGCCCTGCTGCACCAGGCCGGGACCGCGTTGCGACGCATCCACGAGCGCGAACATCTTCGCGCGAAACGTCGCGACCGACGTCGCGTCCTGCAGGCGCTGCTTGTTGCCGACCAGGAACACTCGCACCGGCGCTGCGAGGGCGGTCTGGCTCGAGACCAGGACGGCGCAGAGCAGGGCGGCGAGGAGGACGCGTCGTCGCGCGGCACGGGGAGCCATGCGCGCTGCATAGCAACGCCCGCGGGGGCGCGGAATCCGCAATCCGACCGCGCCGTGGACCGCCGTTGCGTGCGACGGGTGCGACGGCGACGGCTCCCGTCCGGGAAGCACGTCGCCGCGCACGCGGCGCGGTGCCGCTCAGGGCGCGAACAGCTTCGCGCCCGAGATGCCGACCTTCACCGAGGCGACGGTCGTGCCGCTGCCGAGCACCGGGTAGCCGAAGTTGGTGAAGTAGAGTCGCGACCGATCACGACCGGTGCCGAAGCCGAAGGCGAGGCTCGCCGGTCCATTGAGGTCGCCGCTGGTCACGAACGGTCGCGCCGTCGGCGCTTCTTCCTCGAGTACGACCCAGACCTGCCCGGCGCCGGCGACGAAGAGGTCGCCGTTGTCGTCGAACGCGATGCCGTCGGGGAAGCCGAGGCCGCTCGCGTAGATCTCGGGCGTCGTCAAGGTCGCGTCGTCGGCTTCTTCCATCCGCACGACTCGATTCTGGAACGTGTCGGCGACGTAGAGCGCGCCATCCGGCCCGAACGCCATGCCGTTCGGTGACATGATCGCACGCGTCAGCGTGCGGTACGTCGCGTTGGGCTCGATCAGCGCGACCTGCGGACGTCCGCCGAGGCCGATCGCCGACACCAGCGGCCGCTGGAAGCGGTCGAAGACGATGGCATTCGGGCTGTCGAGTCCGGTCACCGCGACGCGCATGATGCCGCTCTGCGTGATCGCGAGCACCTCGCCGGTGTTGAACGCGGCCGCCCAGATCTCGTCCTGCGGGCCGGTCGCGAGTCCCGTGAGCGACCGTCCGGTCTCGACGAACACGCTGACGTTGCCGTTGGGCGTGATGCGCGTGATCCGCCCGGTCGAGCTGCCGACGTACAGCACGCCGTTGCTGTCGAAGGTCAGGCCTTCCGGTCCGACCAGGCCCACGACCTCGGTGTCGGCCGGCGGGGCCGGGTTCGGCAGGCGTGCCCCGGGGCTGCCGCCGCCGCCACCGCACGCCACGAATCCGACTGCCATCGCGAGCGCGAGCGCCCGCAGTCCGCGTCCGTTGCCGCCCATCATCACCCCACCTCCTCTGCGCCTCGACGCGCGGCGCACGGTAGCAAATGTCGGCCGATCGGCGAAGTCCTTTGTGATCTTTCGCTTGGCCCGGTCGCGACTTGCGCATGCCGCGCCATGCGCCCTGCGATCCACCGCGCGGATGCGACCCGCAGCGGACGATGCGGGTGGCATTGCGCAGGGCATCCCGTTACGAAGGGTCGGGTCGCGCGAGCAACCGCGATGCGCTCGGGGGCAGTTGCCCGGGGAGAGCCGATGAGCCAACGAGACGACGAAGATACCCTGTACGAGTGCGATTGCTTTCGCGTGGTCCGCTTCGTCGACGACGAAGGCAGCGCCAACGTCAGCATCTCGTTCTACGACCACGGCATCGACCTCTACTTGAGCGAGGAGGAGTTCGGTCACTTCGTCGAGGCGCTGAGCGGCCTGCAGCCGCTGCCGGTCAAGTCCTTCCAGCACTGAGCCGAGGCGCGGCCACGTGCGCGGCGAGGAGGTGGCGGAGCATCTCGACGCGCCACCAGCGCCGCACCCACGGAGCGATCACCGCGTGATCACCGAAGCACCGGACATCGCGATCCGGCTCGCACGCATCGAGGATCGCGGCTTCATCCTCGAGCTCTGCGCACGGACGTTCGCCGACCTCGGCGACTACCGTGCCACCGTGGCCGGCTGGCTCGACGGGACCGACACCGTCGGCATCGTCGCCGGCACGGCGCCGCACCAGCTCGGCGCGGCGCTGCTCGCCGCGCGCCGCGCGATCGGCTTCGGTCGGCGTCCGGCCGCCGAGCTGTTGGCGATCGCGCTGCACCCGGGAGCGCGCGGGCAGGGGATCGGACGGTTGTTGCTGGAGCGCGCCGAGCGCATCGCGCGCGGCTGGGACGCGACCGAGATGCGCCTGCACACGGCCGATTCGAACCTGCGCGCGCAGCGCTTCTTCAGCGCTGCCGGCTACGAGCCGCGCCCCGCGAAGACGACGGCGTACCCGAGCGGCGAGACCGCGCTCGCCTTCGCGCGTTCTCTGCGCTGACGTCGCCCCGATGCCCTCCCGCACGCGCGCGGGCGTGGCGCGTTCAGCGCGGCGCGGCGGTGCGGCGGGCGAGCAGCTCGAGGTAGCTCTCTGCGATCGGCGCGAGATGGTCGAGGCCGAGGCGCTGCTGCAGCTCGGCGAGCGCCGTGCGCCCTTCCTCGACCGTCTCTGCCGACACTTCGACCTCGCAGTACGTGCCGAGACCCTCGACCTGATCGATCGAGATCGTGCCGAGCAGCTTCCCCGGTACGTGCCACTCGGTGCGCCGCTTGCGGACGATCGCGGCGGCCCGGAAGCCGAGACGCTCGAGCAGCGTGCTCGCGACCGCGAGATCGGTCGCGAGCGAGAACTCGATCTCCTCGCGCGTCTTGCGCGGCGGATCGAGCTTCGGGCCCTTGTACGTCACGCGCAGCGCGCCGTCGTCGAGCCGCAGGCGCAGCGCCTCGTCGGTCGCGTGGAAGTCGCGCACCGGGTGCGCGAAGTAGCTGTCGGCCTGCTCGTGCGTCGCGGCCGGAGCCGCCCCGAGTGCCAGCAGGCGCTCGCGAAGACGCATCTCGTCCGCTGCGTCGAGTGCGAGCTTGATCTCGGCCTCAAGCATCGGCCTGCCGGAAGCGCGCCAGATAGGCGTCGTCGACGTTGCGGATCGGGTAACGGTCGCCGGAGCTCATGTTCACCACGCGCGTTCCCTCGAGGTCCAGGCGCAGCGTGGCACCGGTGTGGATCGCCAGCGCCTCGTACACCTCGACCGCGGGCAGGCCGCGCTCGAGCGCGGCGCGCGCGAAGGCCGGATCGATCGAGTACGCGATCACCGCCGCGATCCCGCGCGCGAGCATCGCGCGCACGCCCGCGTCATCGCTGGTACCGGCCGCGAAGTCGCCGCCGCCGACCAGGATGTCGCCGGGCGTCACGCGGGACGGGAAGTCCGGATCGATCGGCGTCAGCAGCAGATCGCCGGGCGGCGTCGACGGATCGCGCGCGGGCGGCAGGATCAGGCTCGCGGTCACGTCGAGGCCGAGCGCCCAAGCGCGGCCGGTGAGGATCGGGCAGCGCGCCCAGCCCGATGCGCTCACGGGGTCCTCGTCGGGGGCGTGACCGGCATGGTCCGCTCATAGGCGTCGCCGCGGCCGCGCTCAACCGTTAGGGAGACGGGATGCGCATCCTGGTCACCAACGACGACGGCATTCTCGCGCCGGGCATCGCCGCCCTGGCGCACGCGCTCGAGCCGCTCGGCGAGATCGACGTGATCGCACCGGAGTCCGGGCAGAGCGGCGCCGCGCACGCGATCACGTTCATGGCCCCCCTGATCACGCAGCGCGTGACCGTCGGCGGGGAGCTCACCGGGTGGAGCGTCGACGGCAGCCCCGCCGACTGCGTGAAGCTCGCCGTGAGCCAGCTCTGCGAGCACCGTCCCGACCTCGTCGTGTCGGGCATCAACGCCGGCTCGAATCGGGGTGTGGACGTCATCTACTCCGGCACCGTCGCCGCCGCGGTGGAGGCCGCGTTCATCGGCATCCCGTCGCTCGCGATCTCGCTCGAAGCGTCCGCGGAGCTCGACTTCGCGCGCGCCGCCGTTCATGCCCGACGCGTCGTCGAGCGCGCGGTGGAGCTCGGCATCAGCCCCGGCATGGTGCTGAACGTCAACATCCCGCGCCTCGACCGCGGCGAGCCGAAGGGCGTGAAGGTCGTCCCGCAGAGCACACGCCCGTGGACCGATACCTACGATCGTCGGACGGATCCCCGCGGCCGGGCCTACTTCTGGCTCACCGACCAGGGCGACCGCGAGCCCGAGGAGCACGACACCGACCTGTCCGCCCTGCGCGCAGGCTTCATCACGATCACCCCCCTGCAGTACGACCTCACCCAGTACGCCCAGCTGAAGCACCTGTCGTCGGCCTGGAACGCTCCCCCTGCCGGCCGCTGAAAGCAGAGCATCCCGCGCGCAGCACGTGCCGAGCGCCAGGAATCCCGCGCGCAGCACGGCCCGAGCGCCAGGAATCCCGCGCGCAGCGCGGGCCGAGCGAAGCGAGCGCGGGGAGTGAGGCTCCTACCGGCTTCGCCGGTAGGAGCGAGGGGGCGCGTGCCCCCTCGTTACGATGGGTGCATTGAAGCGCCGGCATGATATCTCGACCGGCTGCATGAGCATCTCCGCCGTCAAGGGATTTCGCGACGCTCTACCCGAGGCGGCGCGACTGCTGAGCCGGGTGGAGAGCACGGCGCTCGGCGTTCTCGCGCGCTACGGCTTCGCCGAGATCCGGCTGCCGATCGTCGAGAAGACCGAGCTGTTCGCGCGCGCGATCGGTGAGACCACCGACATCGTCGAGAAGGAGATGTATACGTTTCCCGACCGCGACGGCACGCTGCTCACGCTCCGCCCGGAGGGCACGGCGTCGCTGGTGCGCGCGTTCGTCGAGCACCACCTCGACCAGAAGGATTCCGTCGGACGCTTCGCCTACGTCGGGCCGATGTTCCGCCACGAGCGGCCGCAGAAGGGACGCCATCGTCAATTCTACCAGGTGGGCGCCGAGCTGATCGGCCGCGAGGACCCGCTGTCGGACGCCGAGCTGCTGCTGGCGATGGGCGACATCCTCGACGGCATCGGCATCCGTGGCGCGACCGTGCTGCTGAACTCGCTCGGCGACGAACACTGCCGTCCCGCGTACCGCGATCGGCTGCGCGCGTTCGGCGAGGAGCATCGCGCCGAGCTGTGCGAGAACTGCCGGCGCCGGCTCGAGAAGAACCCGCTGCGCATCCTCGACTGCAAGGAAGAGGGCTGCCGGGCGGCGACGACGGATGCTCCCCACCTCATCGATCACCTGTGCGCGCCGTGCGCCGAGCACTTCGCGCGCGTGCGCGCGCTGCTCGACGAGGCCGGGCTGGCGTACGAGCTCGACTGGCGTCTGGTGCGCGGGCTCGACTACTACGTCCGCACGACGTTCGAGGTGATCGGCGCCGGACTCGGCGCGCAGAGCGCGATCGGCGCGGGCGGACGCTACGACGGGCTGGTGGCGCAGATCGGCGGTCCGCAGGCGTCGGGCATCGGCTTCGCCTTCGGCGTCGACCGTCTCGTGCTGGCGCTCCAGGCATCCCGGCCCGAGGTCGAGAGCGAGATCGCGGACGAGCTCGCGCCGGAGATCTTCATCGCACCGCTCGGTGCGGCGGCGGAGGCCGCGGCGCTCGGCGTCGCGCGCCGGCTTCGCCAGGCGGGCGTGCACGTCGAGCTCGACGGCGGGCGCAGCCTGAAGAGCCTGATGCGCCGCGCCGACAAGCTGAAGGCGCGTCAAGTCATGATTCTCGGGGAAGAGGAGCTCGCGCAGCGTCGGGCGACGATGCGCGACATGGAGGCCAAGCAGGACCGCAAGCTGGCCGTGGACATCGACCTGACCGGCGCCGAGCTTCTCGCGGCCGTCAAGGCGAGGAGATCTGCATGACGACGGCAGGAGAGCAGCAGGGACCCATCCGGATCGACACGCTCGGCGACTGGCGCCGCAGCGACTACTGCGGCGCGCTCCGCGCGAGCGACATCGGCCGCGAGCTGCTGCTGATGGGCTGGGTCGCGGGACGGCGCGACCACGGCGGCATCGTGTTCATCGATCTGCGCGACCGCACCGGCATCGTGCAGATCGTGCTGGACCCGGACGACAGCCCGGTCGCGCACGAGCGCGCGCACGCGCTGCGCAGCGAGTACGTGGTCGCGGTCAAGGGCAAGCTCACCGCGCGTCCGGAGGAGACCCGCAATCCCGCGCTGCCGACCGGCGAGGTCGAGCTGCGCGTGTCCGAGATCCGCGTGCTGTCGACGTCGCGCGTGCTGCCGTTCCCGCTCGACGACGAGACCGAGGCGAACGAGGCGGTGCGCCTCAAGCACCGCTTCCTGGACCTCCGACGGCCGCGCCTGACCAGCAACCTGATGGCGCGCCATCGTGCGACCACCGCCGTGCGCAGCTACCTCGACGGTAAGGGCTTCATCGACGTCGAGACGCCGATCCTGACTCGCTCGACGCCGGAAGGCGCGCGCGACTACCTCGTCCCGAGCCGCGTCAATCCAGGAATGGTCTACGCGCTGCCGCAGTCGCCGCAGCTCTTCAAGCAGATCCTGATGGTTTCGGGCTTCGACCGCTACTACCAGATCGTGCGCTGCTTCCGGGACGAGGACCTGCGTGCGGACCGCCAGCCGGAGTTCACGCAGATCGACATCGAGATGTCGTTCGTCGGCCAGGAAGACGTCATGGCGCTGACCGAAGGGCTGCTCGTCGCCGGAGCCAAGGCGATCGGTGCACCGGTCCCCGAGACGCCGTTTCCGCGCATGCAGTACGACGAGGCGATGCGCCGCTTCGGCACGGATCGACCCGACACGCGCTTCGGGCTCGAGATCGTCGAGCTGTCGGACCTGATGCGCGAGAGCAAGGCGCGCATCCTGCAGTCGGCGGTCGAGCGCGGCGGCATCGTCGCGGGCATCCTGGCCGAAGAGGGCAAGCAGCTTTCGCGGCGCGAGCTCGACGAGCTGGTCGCCTGGGTGCAGACGCTCGGCGCGGGCGGGCTCGCCTGGATCCGCGCCGCCGAGGACGGCTGGCAGTCGCCGCTCGCGAAGTTCTTCGACGAGGGCGAGCGCGAGAAGATCTGCGAGCGGACGGGGCTGCGCACCGGCGGCGTGCTGTTCCTGGTCGCCGGTCCGCGCACGCACGCGCTGCAGGTGCTCGGTCAGCTGCGGCTCCGCCTCGGGCACATGCTGAAGCGCATCCCCGAGGGACAGTGGAACTACCTCTGGGTGACGGACTTCCCGCTGCTCGAGTACAACCTCGAGGCGAAGCGGCTCTCGGCGGTGCACCATCCGTTCACCGCGCCCAAGGACGAGGATCTGGAGCGTCTCGGCACCGAGCCCGAGAGCGTCAAGGCGCAGGCCTACGACGTCGTGCTGAACGGAACGGAGCTCGGCGGCGGCTCGATCCGCATCCATCGTCCCGACGTGCAGGCGAAGCTGTTCGAGGCGCTCGGCATCGACGAGACGCAGCAGCGCCAGCAGTTCGGCTTTCTGCTCGACGCGCTTTCGTTCGGTGCGCCGCCGCACGGCGGCATCGCGCTGGGTCTCGATCGCCTCTGCATGCTGTGGCTCGGCGAGAGCTCGATTCGCGACGTGATCGCGTTCCCGAAGACGCAGAAGGCGTCGGATCCGATGAGCGAGGCGCCGTCGGCGCCCAACGCAGCCCAGCTGCGCGAGCTCGGGCTGCGCTTCGTGGTGCGCGAGTGAGGCGTGCCGCGCGCGACGCTTTACACGCGTCCGGACGGCTTCTATAGGACGCGCGGATGGCGGTGGACGAACGGAGCGAGGCGTCAAGCATGCGGCGGCGGACGGAGCAGGCATGGCGCGCGTGATCGACGGCAAGGCGATCGGCCAGAAGGTCCGCGACGAGGTCAAGACGCGCGTCGCGGAGCTGAAGGCGCGCGGTGTCGAGCCCGGGCTCGCGACGGTTCTGGTCGGTGACGATCCGGCGTCCGCGATCTACGTCCGCATGAAGAAGAAGGCCTGCCTGGAAGCCGGCATGAGCTCGTTCGGCATCGAGCTGCCGGCGTCGACGACCGAGGCGCAGCTGCTCGAGGTCGTCGACGGGCTGAACACGCGCCGCGACGTGCACGGCATCCTCGTCCAGCTGCCGGTGCCGGAGCACATCGAGCCCGAGCACGTGATCGACCGCATTGCACCCGCGAAGGACGTCGACGGACTGCACGCGGTGAGCCGCGGACGGCTGGTCGCGGGCGTCCCGGGGCTGCGTCCTGCGACGCCGCTCGGCTGCATCCGCCTGCTCGACGAGATCGGCTGCGATCCGAAGGGCAAGAATGCCGTCGTCATCGGCCGCAGCCTGCTGGTCGGCAAGCCGGTCGCGCTGCTGCTCCTCGAGCGCCACGCGACGGTGACCATCTGCCACTCGCGCACGAAGGACCTCGCCGCCGAGATCGCGCGCGCGGACATCGTCGTCGCGGCGATCGGCAAGGCGGGCGCCATCAAGGGCGAGTGGATCAAGCCCGGAGCGGTCGTGATCGACGTCGGAACCAATCGCACGGAGCAGGGCCTCGTCGGCGACGTCGAGTACGCAGAAGCCGCGCAACGCGCGAGCGCGATCACGCCGGTGCCCGGAGGCGTCGGCCCGATGACGATCGCCATGCTGCTCTCCAACACCGCGCAGGCGGCCGCCACGGCGGCCGGGCTCTAGTGTCGCGTCGTACGCCGCTGTTCGACCTGCACCGCACAGCCGGTGCGCGCTTCACCGAGTTCTCCGGCTGGGAGATGCCGGTGCAGTACGCCGGCATCATCGCCGAGCACAACCTCGTGCGCAGCAGCGCCGGGCTGTTCGACGTCTCGCACATGGGCGAGCTCGAGATCCGCGGCAGCGGCGCGCTGGCGCTCTGTCAGAGGGTCGCGACCAACGACGCGAGCAAGCTCGCGGTCGGGCAGGCGCAGTACACGGTGTGGTGCACCGACGACGGCGGCACGATCGACGACACGATCCTCTACCGTCTCGGCCCCGAGCGCTACATGTTCTGCGTCAACGCGGGCAACGCCGAGGCGTGCCGCGACTGGATCCGCGAGCAGCAGAAGCACGTGCCGGGCGCAGACGTCGTCGACCGCTGCGACGAGCTCGGTCTGATCGCGCTGCAGGGGCCGCGCGCAGTCGAGGTCGCGCGACGCCTCGCGGCCGACGCGCTGCCGGCGCTCGCCCGCTTCGGCTGCACCGAGACCACGGTCGCCGGCGTGCCGGTGATCGCGGCGCGCACCGGCTACACCGGCGAGGACGGCTTCGAGCTCTTCGTCGAGACTTTCCAAGTCGCGCAGCTGTGGCAGGCTCTGCTCGAGGTGGCGAGCGACGATCTTCCCATCGCGCCGATCGGTCTCGGCGCGCGCGACACGCTTCGGCTCGAGGCGGCGCTGCCGCTCTACGGGCACGAGCTGTCGCGCGACATCTCGCCGCTCGAAGCCGGGCTCGGCTGGGCCGTCAAGCTCAGCGGGAAAGGCGAGTTCGTCGGATCGCGCGCGCTCGCCGCGCAGAAGCAACGTGGCCTCGCACGGCGTGTGGTGGGCATCGAGCTGCGCGAGGCCGGGATCGCGCGCGCGGACTATCCCGTGAAGAGCGGTGGGCGCACGGTCGGGGTGGTGACCAGCGGGACCAAGTCGCCGACGCTCGGCACGGCGATCGCGCTTGCTTTGCTCGCGAGCGAATCGGTAGACGCTCCGTTGTCCGTCGAGATCCGCGGTCGCGCGATCCAGGCGGAGCGCGTGCGGACACCGTTCTACCGGCGGGACGACGCCCGGTAGCGAACCGAACAGGAACGACGCCATGGAGTTTCCCGAGGACCTGAAATACACGCGCGAGCACGAGTGGGTGTCGATCGAGGGCTCGGTCGCGACCATCGGCATCACCGATCACGCGCAGGAGCAGCTCGGGGACGTGGTGTTCGTCGAGCTGCCGTCGGTCGGCGATCGCGTCGAGAAGGCGGACGCCTTCGGTGTGGTCGAGTCGACCAAGGCCGTGTCCGACGTCTATGCGCCGCTCTCCGGCGAGGTCGCGGAGGTCAACGACGATCTGCCCGACAACCCGGAGCTGATCAACGAAGATCCATACGGCGACGGCTGGATGGTCAAGATCACGCTCGGCGACAAGGCGGATCTCGACGATCTGATGACCGCCGACGAGTACCGCAAGTTCATCGAAGAATCCGCGCCCGAGTAGGCGCGGGTTCTTCTTCCCCCCGAACGCGCGCCGGCCGCGCGCGAACACGAATGGATTACACTCCTCACACCGAGGCGGACGTGCAGGCGATGCTGGCCGAGATCGGCATCGCGCGCACGGCCGACCTGTTCGCGCACCTTCCCGAGGACGTCCGGCTCGGCCGTGCGCTCGACATCGCGCCCGGGCTCTCCGAGCCCGACCTGCGCGCGCGCGTCGGCGCGCTGGCGAGCCGCAACCGCGCCGAGATCCTGTCGTTCGTCGGCGCCGGTGCGTATGCGCACTACGTGCCGAGCGCCGTCGACGCGCTGGCGTCGCGCTCGGAGTTCGCGACCGCGTACACCCCGTACCAGCCCGAGGTCAGCCAGGGCACGCTGCAGGCGATCTTCGAGTTCCAGACGATCACCTCGATCCTGCTCGGGACCGAGCTCGCCAACGCGAGCATGTACGACGGGGCGTCGGCGGCGGCGGAAGCAGTGCTGATGGCACTGCGCCTGAAGAGCGGCCGCAGCCGCGACGCGCGCCCGGCGCGGGTGCTGGTGGCGCGCTCGGTGCACCCGAGCGTGCGCGAGACGATCGCCACGTACCTGCGCTCGATGGACGACGTGGCGCTGGTCGAGCTGGGCTTCGACGGTGCCGGTCGCGTGCGCCTCGACGACGTGTCGGACGACGGCGAAGGAACGCAGTCGGACGTCGCGTGCGTCGTGGTCGGCTATCCGAACTTCTTTGGCGTGGTCGAGCAGCTGCCGGAGATCGCGGCGTGGGCGCATGCACGCGGCGCGCTGCTGGTGACGGTGACGCTCGAGCCGGTGGCGCTCGGCCTGCTGACCGCGCCCGGCGCGCTCGGCGCCGACATCTGCGTCGGCGAAGGGCAGGGGCTCGGTCTCGCGCCGGCGTTCGGCGGTCCGGGCGTCGGACTCTTCGGCACGCGCGAGAGCTTCCTGCGCGCCATGCCGGGACGGGTGGTCGGCGAGACGGTCGACGCCGACGGGCGCCGCGGCTTCTGCTTGACGCTGTCGACGCGCGAGCAGCACATCCGCCGCGAGAAGGCGACGTCGAACATCTGCACGAACCACAGCCTGTGCGCGCTCGCCTTCACGGTTTGCGTGTCGCTGCTCGGGCCGGGCGGGCTGCGCGATCTGGCGCGCTTGAATGCCCGCAAGCTGCGCTACGCGGTGCAGCAGCTCGCGTCGTCGGGGCTCGCCGAGCGCTTCACGGGGCCGACCTTCAACGAGTGCGTGCTGCGCGGCAGCGACGTCGGCGGACGCTGGGACAAGCTGGTGCGGCGCGGCATCGTCGCCGGGGTGCCGCTCGGGCGCTGGTATCCGGAGCTCGAGGATTCGCTCCTCTTGTGCGTGACCGACGTCCACCGGCGCGGCGACGTCGAGCGGCTCGCGAGCGAGTGGCGCGCCGCGGGAGCGTGACGATGTACGACGAGCCGTTGCTGTTCGAGATCGGATCGCCCGGCCGCCGCGCGGTCGCGCTGCCGAGCGACGATCTGCCGCCGGAGATCGAGCTGCCGTCGCTCGAGCCCGAGCTCGCGCGTCCGGGGCTCGAGGGCTTGCCGGAGCTGAGCGAGCTGGAGGTCGTGCGCCACTTCACGCGCCTCTCGCAGTGGAACTTCTCGATCGCGTCGAACTTCTACCCGCTCGGCTCGTGCACGATGAAGTACAACCCGATCGTGAACGAGTGGGCGGCGCGCCTCGCCGGGCATCAGGCGATCCACCCGCTGTGGCCCGACGTGCTCGTGCAGGGCGCGCTCGCGCTGATGTTCGAGCTCGAGCAGATGCTCGCCGAGATCAGCGGCATGGATGCCGTGACGCTCACCCCGGCCGCCGGTGCGCAGGGCGAGTTCGTCGGCATCAAGATGGTGCGCGCGTACCACGAGCACAACGGCAACCCGCGCAAGACGGTGCTGATCCCGGCGAGCGCGCACGGCACGAACCCGGCGAGCTCCGTGCTCTGCGGGTACCGCTGCGTGGAGGTCCCCGTCGGGCGCGACGGCTGCATGCACCTCGAGGACGTCGAGGTGCGTCTCGACGACGACGTCGCGGCGGTGATGGTGACGAATCCCAGCACGCTCGGGCTCTTCGAGCGCGACATCCGCAAGATCGCCGACGCGGTGCACGCGCGCGGCGCGCTGGTCTACATCGACGGCGCCAACATGAACGCGCTGTGCGGCGTCAGCCGACCGGGTGACATCGGCGCCGACGTGCTTCACATCAACCTGCACAAGACCTTCTCGACGCCGCACGGCGGCGGCGGGCCGGGTGCCGGACCCGTGTGCGTCAAGAAGCACCTCGCACCGTTTCTGCCCGTGCCGCGCGTGCTGCAGACGGAGACCGGCTACAAGCTGTCCGAGGACGCGCCGCTGTCGATCGGTCGCGTGCGGACGTTCCACGGCAACTTCGGGATGCTGGTGCGCGCCTACACCTACATGCTCGGCCTCGGCGGCGACGGCATCACGCGCATGACCGAGCGCGCGGTGCTGAACGCGAACTACCTGAGGAAGAAGCTCGAGCCGCTGCTCACGCTGGCGCAGGACGCGCCGTGCATGCACGAGTGCGTGTTCACCGACCAGGGCCTCGCCGACACCGGCGTCAAGACCATGGACGTCGCGAAGCGCCTGCTCGACTTCGGGTTCCACGCGCCGACGATCTACTTCCCGCTGGTCGTGCAGGGCGCGATGATGATCGAGCCCACCGAGAGCGAGAGCCGTGAAACGCTCGACGCATTCGCCGCTGCGATGGAGCGCATCGTCGCCGAGGCGCGCAAGGATCCGGAGCTGTTGAAGACGGCACCGCACACGACGCGCGTGCGGCGGCTCGACGAGACGCGCGCGGCGCGC
>JAIEPK010000121.1 GCA_019749875.1 Candidatus Binatia bacterium
CCGGACGAGGCGACCGCCGCCGCGGAGCTCGCGCAGCGTGCCCTCGCCCACCCGGTGCTGGTGCGCGCCGCCGCGGCCGCACGGCACGGCCAGTGCCGTCGCGAGACGCCGGTCGCGATGGAGGTCGACGGCGTGCTGGTCGAAGGCGTGGTCGACGCGGCCTTCCGCGATCCGGGCGGCGGTCCATGGACCGTCGTCGACTTCAAGACCGACCTGCAGATCGGCGCGCGGCACGACGACTACGTGCGCCAGGTGATGCTCTACGCACGCGCCATCGCAGAGGCCACGGGCGAGCCCGCGGAGGCGGTCCTGCTGCAGCTCTGAGCGCGGCGCGTGTCGCGCGGCGCGCGCCCGGAAGGCCAGCGGCGACCGCCGTCGCCGACGCCGCGCCTTGACTCGGCGGCGCTCCGACCGACAATGCACGAGCCCATGCACGAGCACGAAGCCATCGGGACGTGGCAGCACAGCCACGACTACCTGAGCGCCCAGACCGAGAAGGCCGAGCGCAACACCTGGCGGGTGATCGCGCTGACGGCGGTCATGATGGTGGTCGAGATCGCGGCCGGCACGCTGCTCGGCTCGATGGCCCTGCTCGCCGACGGCTGGCACATGGCGAGCCACGTCTCGGCGCTCGGCATCAGCGCCTTCGCCTACGCCTACGCGCGCCGCCACGCGAAGAACGCGCGCTACTCGTTCGGCACGTGGAAGGTCGGCGTCCTGGGCGGCTTCTCGAGCGCGCTGGTGCTCGGGGTGATCGCGGCGCTGATCGCCTGGGAGTCGCTCGGTCGCCTGCGCGAGCCGCTCGCGATCGGCTTCGACGAGGCGATCTTCGTGGCCTTCGTCGGGCTCGCCGTGAACCTGGTGTCGGCATGGATGCTCGACGTGCCGCACGACGACGACGGCCACCATGGCCACGATCACGCGCCCGGGCACGAGCACGCGCACCAGGACCACAACCTGCGCGCGGCCTACATGCACGTCGTCGCCGACGCGCTGACGTCGGTGTTCGCGATCGCGGCCCTGCTCGCCGGCAAGTACCTCGGCTGGGTGTGGATGGATCCGCTGATGGGTGTCGCCGGCGCGGTGGTGATCGCACGCTGGTCGTACGGGCTCCTCGGCGACACCGCGCGCGTGCTGCTCGACGGCGACGTCGAGCCCGAGCTCGCGGAGCGGCTGCGCACCTGCATCGAGCGCCACGCCGACAACCGCGTCGTCGACCTGCACCTGTGGCGCGTCGGCCCGCAGCACCTCTACGGCATCATCAGCCTGGTGACGCACGATCCGCTGCCGCCCGACCACTACAAGAGCCTGCTCGAAGACCTCGCGGATCTGAGCCACGTCACCGTCGAGGTGAACCGCTGCCCGGGCGAGACCTGCGCTCCCGAGCCGCTGCCGTCATGAGCGATCCGCGAGAGCCGCGGCTCATGCCGGGCTTCGACGGGGCGATGGGCTTCGAGCTGCACGTCGCCACGCGCGACGAGGTCGTGGTCGAGTACACGATCGAGGACAAGCACCGGCAGCCGTACGGCATCGTGCACGGCGGCGTGCACTGCGCGGTGTTCGAGACCGTGTGCTCGACCGGTGCCGCGATGGACGCGATGCCGCGCGGCCAGAGCGTCGTCGGGCTCGAGAACCACACCTCGTTCGTGCGCGCGGCGCGCGAAGGCCGCGTGCGCGTGGTGGCGAAGCCGATCACCCGCGGACGTCGCACCCAGGTGTGGGAGGCGACCGCGACCGACGCGGCGGGACGCACGCTCGCGACCGGACGCGTGCGGCTTCTCTGCCTCGATCCGGGGACCGATCTCGCGGGACGCACCGTCGAGGCCAAGGTTCCCTGACCCACGCTGCGGCCCGTTGACCGCGCCGCTGCAGATCGGCGCGCGCGGTCCAGCGGCTGTCCCGCCGGTGCGCTAGCCTGCGCATCGTCCCCGGACGGACGGCCGTCCTCGGTGCTCGACTCGCGCGCACTCCGCCGGAGTGCCCCTGCGTCGACGCCGTGGTAGTGCGCCCTTCCCCACCCGGGACTTCGCGCAACGATGCACGTCCACCGCAGCAACCGCACCGAGCAGCTGGTCGAGATCCTGTGCGACGTGGTGCGCGCGCCGCTCGCGTCGCCGTTCGCGAAGGAGTGCATCGTCGTCCAGGGCCGCGGCATGGAGCGCTGGCTGTCGATGCGGCTCGCCGAGCGGCTCGGCGTGTGGGCGAACCCGGAGTTCCCGTTCCCGCGCAACCTGATCGAGCGCGCGTTCGCGGCGGTGTCCGGGGACGGCGACGACGTCGGCACGCGCTACCAGCCGCAGACGCTCCAGTGGGCGATCGCCGACCTGCTGCCCCGATTTCTCGCCGACGACGCGTTCGCAGCGATCCGCAGCTATCTCGGCGAGCAGGCGTCCGGACCGTCCGGAACATCGATGGTGCGCCTGCTGCAGCTCGCGCAGCGCATCGCGGGCACGTTCGACCAGTACGTCGTCTACCGTCCGGACATGCTGCGCGAGTGGGAGACGACCGAGGACGCGCGCGACTGGCAGCGGATCCTGTGGCGCGCCCTGGTCGCGCGCCTCGGCGACGGACACCTCGCCGCGCGCGAGCAGCGCTTCCTCGCCGGCATCGCGGGGCGCAACGCACTCGACGGCTTCCCCGAACGCGTCAGCCTGTTCGGCCTGTCCACGCTGCCGCCGCTCTACGTCCGCGTGCTGTTCGCGCTGTCGAAGGTCTCCGACGTCCACCTGTTCCTGCTCAGCCCGTCGAGCGAGTACTGGGCCGAGATCCGCTCGAAGCGCGAGCAGCTGCGCGCGGTCGCGCGCGCGACCCGGCCCGGACGCGAGCCGACCGAGGAAGACCTCCACCTCGAGGAGGGCAACCCGCTGCTCGCGTCGCTGGGACGCCTGGGGCGCGACTTCCAGTTCGTGCTCGAGGGCGGCGGCAACTACCTCGAGAGCGACGACGACCTGTACGACGATCCCGGTCCCGGAGCGTTGCTCGGCACGCTGCAGTCGGACGTGCTGAACCTGCGCGAGCGCCGCCACGATCCCGGCGCGGACGCCGACCGCGCGCCCGCGCTGCCGGTCGCACGCGACGACCGCTCGATCGCCGTCCACTCGTGCCACTCGCCGATGCGCGAGGTCGAGGTCCTGCACGACCAGCTGGTGCGCGTGTTCGAAGAGCTGCCCGACCTGCAGCCCCGCGACGTCGTGGTGATGACGCCGGCGATCGACATCTACGCGCCGCTCGTGGAAGCGGTCTTCGGCGAGACGGACTCGCGCCCGCGGCTGCCGTTTCGCGTCGCCGATCGCGGCGTACGCAGCACCGACGAGATCATCGACGCGTTCTCCTGCCTGCTCGACGTCGTCGACGGCCGCGTGACCGCCACCGAGGTCCTCGACCTGCTGCGCATCGCCGCGATCCGCCGGCGCTTCGGGATCGAGGCCGGCGACATCGACCTGGTGCGGCACTGGATCGACGAATCCGGCATCCGCTGGGGCATCGACGAGCACCACCGGGCGGAGCTCGGCCAGCCCGAGCTGCGCGAGTACACCTGGCGCTTCGGGCTCGACCGGCTCTTGCTGGGCTACGCCATGCCGGCCGACGGCTGCGACCTCTTTCGCGGCACGCTGCCGTTCGACGACGTCGAGGGCAGCTCGGCCGCGCTGCTCGGACGCATCGCCGAGATGTGCGCGACGTTGTTTCGTTTCCACGACGACCTGCGCACACCGCGCTCTCTCGCGCGCTGGCGCGACACCTTCGGCAAGCTGCTCGACGAGATGATCGCCAGCGACGACGCGACCGCGGACCAGCACAGCGACGTCAAGAAGGCGCTCGGGCGCATCGTCGAGCGCGCCGGCACCGCCGGCTTCGATGCCGAGCTCGCGCTCGACGCCGTTCGGCCGGTCGTCCTCGAGGAGCTCACGCGAGCGCCCACCGCACGAGGCTTCCTCAGCGGCGGCATCACCTTCTGCGAGATGGTGCCGATGCGCGCGATCCCGTTCCGTGTCGTGTGCCTGCTCGGCATGAACGGCGACGCGTTCCCGCGCGTGCGGCGACCGCTCGGCTTCGACCGCGTCGCGCTGCACCCGCGGCGCGGCGACCGATCGAGCCGCGAGGACGATCGCTATCTCTTCCTCGAGGCCCTGCTGTCGGCGCGCGACCGGCTGCTGATCACCTACGTCGGACAGAGCATCCGCGACAACACCGACCAGCCGCCGTCGGTGGTGGTGAGCGAGCTGCTCGACGCGCTCGGCGAGTCGTTCGTCGTGCCCGACGACGGGACGCCGGATGCCGCGCCGCGCGACGGCGAGCTCGCGTCCGAGCATGCCCAGCGTCGCATCCGCGAGCGGATCGTCGTGCGGCATCCGCTGCAGCCGTTCAGCACGCGCTACTTCACGGGGGACGCGACGCTGTTCAGCTACGCCGACGGCTACTACCGCGGCGCGCAGGCGCTGACCGGCAAGCGGACCCCGGCCCCGGCCTTCGTCGGCGCGCCGCTCACCGGGCCCGCGGAGGAGGCGGCGACCGTCGAGCTGGACGACCTGGTGCAGTTCCTCCAGAGCCCGGCGAAGCACTTCCTGCGACAGCGCCTCCTGGTCTCGCTCGGCAGCGAAGCGCAGCGGGTCGAGAATCGCGAGCCTCTCGCACTCGATCGGCTGCAGAGCTGGGCGGTCGGCGACGAGATTCTCCGGCAGCAGTCGCAGGGCCGGAGCCCGCGCGAGATCTTCGCGGCGCTGCGCGCAGGCGGCAAGCTTCCCCTGGGGTCGCCGGGGGTGCTCACCTACGACGATCTGCTGCCCGAGGTGCGCGCGATCCTCGCTCGTGCAGAGCGGCTGCGCGCCGGCCGTCCGCTGCCGCCGCTCGAGATCGAGGCGCGGCTGCAGGACGTTTGCTTGACGGGCCTTCTGGAGGATCTGTACGAGGGCCACGGCCAGGTGCGGGTGCAGTTCTCTCGCCTGCGACGCCCGAAGGAGATCACCAGCTGGGTGAGCCACCTCGTACTGCAGTGCTTCGCACCGCCCGGCCATCCGCGCACGGCCTTCCTGGTGGGGCGGCAGCCGACGGACGGTCGCGAGATCGAGCTCTCGTTCCGTGCGGTCGACGATCCGACGGTGCTGCTCGCGGACCTGCTGGCGCTTCTCCGCTGCGGGGCGACGGTGCCGGTGCCGTTCTTCCCCGTCGCGTCGCGCGTCTACGTCGAGACGCTCCGCGACACCGGCTCCGTCGAGAAGGCGCACGAGGCGGCGCGCTCCGCGCATACGCCGGATCGGCAAGGCTCCTGGGGCGAGGGCCTGGACGCGTACAACGCGCTCGCGTTCGCGGGCCGCGATCCCTTCGCGGGCGAGCCCTCGTCACCGGGATCCTTCCACGACGTGGCCCTGCGCGTGTACGGGCCGATGCTCGATCATCGCGAGGCGAAGCCGTGAAGGCGCTCGATCCGCTCGCGGTCCCGCTGGGCGACACCACGCTGATCGAGGCCAGCGCCGGCACGGGCAAGACCTGGACGCTCGCGACCCTGTACCTTCGCCTGCTCGTCGAACGCCGGCTCGACGTCGGTCAGATCCTGGTCGTGACGTACACCAATGCCGCGACGGCCGAGCTTCGCGACCGCATCCGGAGCCGTCTGCGCGAGGCGGTCGCGGTCTTCGAGCAGGAGAGCGAGAAGCCCGCCGGCGGACGGGTCGCGGACGTCGCCCCGGGTCCCTTGCTCCACCTGGTCGAGCACTGCCGCAGCACGGGCACGCTGCGCCAGGCGAGCAAGCACCTGCTCGATGCCCTGCGCGGCTTCGACGAGGCGGCGATCTTCACCATTCACGGATTCTGCCAGCGCATCCTCATCGAGAACGCCTTCGAGAGCGGCGTCGCGTTCGATGCCGAGCTCGTCACCGACGAGCGCCCGCTGTGCAGCGAGGTGGTGCAGGACTTCTGGGTGCGCAACGTACACGCAGCACCGCCCATGCTCGTGCGCCACCTGCAGAGCAGGCACGGCCCCGACAAGATGGAGCGCCTCGCGCGGCGCGTGCTGTCGAGCCGCGACATCCCGGTGCTGCCGACCGATCACGTCGCGTTCGACGGCAGCGCGCTCGACGCGATCGCGCTCGAGCTGCGACGGGCGGCGACCGCGGCGCGCGACGCGTGGTCGCGGTGCAGCGCGGAGGTCGAGGCCCTGCTCGCGGGTGCGAACCTGCGCGGCAACTCCTACCCCGCCGACAAGCTCGCGGGGCGCTGCAGCGATCTCGGTGCGTACCTCGAGCGGGCGGCCGAAGGCAGCGCGGTGCGCTTCGACGAGCTGGACCGCTTCACGACGGCGAAGATCGCGTCCTCGGTGACCGGCAAGTCGAGCCATCCGACGCACCCGTTCTTCGCGCTGTGCGATCGCGTCCACGCCGCACGCACCCGCCTCGACGAGGAGTGCGCCGAGCAGGCGCGCTCGCTCGAAGGCGAGCTGGTGCGCCACGTCGGCCCGGAGGTGCGTCGCCGCCACGAGAAGAGCAACACGCAGTCGTTCGACGATCTGCTGTACCGCCTGCGCGACGCGCTGCGCGACGAGGTGCGCGGCCCGGTCCTCGCCGGACAGATCCGCGAGCGCTTCCAGGCCGCGCTGATCGACGAGTTCCAGGACACCGACCCGGTCCAGTACGAGATCTTCCAGCGCGTGTACCACGGCTCGCGCGCACCGCTCTTCCTGATCGGCGATCCCAAGCAGGCCATCTACGCCTTCCGGGGCGCGGACGTCTTCACCTACGTCAAGGCAAAGAGCGACGCCTCGGGCAACGCGCACACCCTGCAGACCAACCACCGCTCGTCGCCCCGGCTGGTCGGCGCCGTGAACGCGCTGTTCTCGCGAGCGACGGCACCGTTCGTGTTCGACGAGATCCCGTTCACGCAGGTCGATGCGAAGGACGCCGCGCAGGCGGGACTGGGCGGCGCGCTCGGGCTTCTGCCGCCGCTCGAGGTCCTCTTCCTGTCGCGTGCGGGCGGCGACGGCAAGGCGGCGCTCAAGCCATGGGCGTACCGCAACGTGCCGATCGTCATCGCCGGCGAGATCGCCTCGCTGCTCGCGTCGCGCCCGACCATCGACGGACGCGCGCTGCACGCGGGCGACGTCGCGGTGCTGTGCCGGACGAACAAGCAGGCCGTCGAGATGCAGCGCGCCCTGCGCGCCGTCGGCATCCCCAGCGTGCGGCAGGGCGACGACAGCGTCTTCGAGTCCGAGGAGGCGGAGGAGATCGAGCGCGTGCTGCGCGCCATCGCGGAGCCCGGCGAGCCGACCTTGATGCGTGCGGCGCTCGCGACGCGCCTGATCGGCCTCGACGCGGAAGGACTCGCCGCCCTGCACCAGGACGAGACCGGCTGGGACGGCTGGGCGGAGGACTTCCGCCGGTGGCTGGAGGCGTGGACGACGCACGGCTTCATGGCCGGCTTTCGCCAGATCCTGGAGCGCTGCACGACGCAGCCGCGCCTGTTGACCTTCGACGACGGAGATCGCCGGCTGACCAACGTCCTGCACGTCGCCGAGCTCCTCCAGTCGGCCTCCCGTACCGGCCACCGCGGACCGCTCGCCCTCGTCGACTGGCTGTCGGCGATGCGCAGCGACCGCGAGGCGCGCGCGGAGATCGCGACCGAGGCGGCGCAGATCCGCCTCGAGAGCGACGAGCGCGCGGTGCAGCTGGTGACGATCCATCGCAGCAAAGGGCTCGAGTACGGCGTGGTGTACTGCCCGTACACCTGGGACGGCGGCAGCCTCGGCCCCGACGACGCGCAGTGGATCCGCTTCCACGACGACGCCGACGGCGGTCGGCTCAAGCTCGATCTCGGCTCAGCCGACCACGCGCGGCACAAGGCGCGCGCCGAGCTCGAAGACTTCGCCGAGCGCCTGCGGCTGCTGTACGTGGCGCTCACGCGCGCGCGCTACCGCTGCACCGTCGTCTGGGGGCGGTTCAACGGGGACGACAAGGCGCCGCTCGGCTATCTCCTGCACCAGCCGCCGGGAGCGGTGGCGTCCGATCTCGTCGGCGCGACCCAGGCGCGCGTCAAGAAGCTCGCCGCCGCGGAGCGGCTCGCGGAGCTGCAGCAGCTCGCAGCCGCGGCACCCGACGGCATCGCGCTCCGCGAGGTCGTGGTCGGCCCGTCCATGCTTTCCGACGCGCCGGCGCTGGACGAGGTGCCGATCGCGGAGCTGGTCCGTCCGGGGCGCGGCCGCGCGATCGACGAGCGCTGGCGTGTGTCGAGCTTCTCGGGCCTCGCCGCGTCCGGCGGGCGGAGCAGCCACGCCGCGGAGGAAGGGCTCGACCGCGATGCCGTCTCCGCGACGCGGGAAGGCAGCCCCCCGGTGCAAGCCGCGCCGGTGCAGATCCTGCTGCACGACCTGCCGAAGGGCGCGCGTACGGGGGAGCTGCTGCACGCCATTCTCGAAAAGATCGACTTCCAGCGCAGCGACGCGGGCGAGCTGACCGAGCGCATCCGCGAGGAGTTCCGGACCTTCCAGTTCGAGGCACGCTGGGAGAGCGTGATCCGCCACGCGCTCGACGAGGTGCTCGACACCCCGATCCCGGTGGACGGCGCGCGCATCCGCCTCGGCGACGTGGCGAGAGCGAAGCGCTTGAACGAGATGCAGTTTCTCTTCGCCGTGCGCTCCGGGTTCACACCCGACGGCCTCGCCGACTGCTTCGCGTCCCATCCCCGCGCGGCGCGCGCTGCCGACTACGCGGAGCGCGTCCGCAGCCTGCGCTTCGCCGAGCTCGAAGGATACCTCGGCGGCTTCATCGACATGGTGTTCGAGCACGATGGCCGCTGGTACGTCGTGGACTACAAGTCCAACCTGCTCGGCACGCGCCCGCTGGACTACGCTCCGCCGCGGCTCGAGCCGGTGATGTCGCAGCACCACTACCACCTGCAGTCCCACCTGTACGTGCTGGCCGTCCAGCGCTACTTGACGTTGCGGCTCGGCGCGCGCTTCGACTTCGATCGCGACTTCGGCGGCATCGCCTATCTGTTCCTGCGCGGCATGTCGCCACGCCACGAGGAGGGCTGCGGCGTGTACTTCGAGCGGCCGCACCCCGCCCTGCTGCGCGACCTGTCGCGTCTGGTCGGCGACGGTGTGCTCGGTGCGGGGGCAGCATGACCGGCGCCACCCTCGAGGAGCTGCGCAAGGCGAAGCTGCTCGGCCCGCTCGAGGAGCACGGCGCGCGCGCGCTGTGCCGGATCGGCGGCGACGAGCGACCGTCCGTGCTGCTCGCCGCGGCCATCGCCGTGCGGCAGGTCGGCCTCGGACACGTCTGCGTGAACCTGCACGCGCTCGCCGCGGGTCAACCGCTCGTCGCCGAGGACGGCGTCACGACGCACGACGTGGCGTGGCCCGAGGCCACGCGTTGGATCGACGAGCTGCGCGTGAGCCCGGTCGTCGGCCACCCGCGCGACGAGCAGCGACGGCCGCTGGTCCTCGACGAGGCGGGACGCCTCTACCTGCGGCGGTATCACGAGCACGAGCGGCATCTCGCCGAGGCGCTGCGCGCGCGAGCCGCGGCGATCGAGCCCGCGTCCGACGAGCGCGTGCTCGACGAGGTCCTGTCGCGGCTCTTCCCGCCCCCGAGCGGACGAGCCGGCGTCGCCACGAACAGCCTCCCGGACCGCTCGAGGCGGCAGGGCGCCGAGCCGGTCGCCAGACAGCTCTCTCTCGGTCTCGATCTCGATCCGCAGCCCGACGAGCAGCGCGACGCCGCGCGCAAGGCGGCGACGCACCGCCTCTGCGTGATCAGCGGCGGACCCGGCACCGGCAAGACCTCCACCGTGGTCAAGATCCTCGCCCTGCTCGTCGAGCAGCGTGCGCACGCCGGCCTGCGTCCGCCGCGCGTCCTGCTGCTCGCACCGACCGGGAAGGCCGCGGTGCGGCTGACCGAGGCGATCCGTCGCGCCAAGGCCGACGTCGCCTGCAGCGACGAGGTCCGCGCGGCGATTCCCGAGGAGGCGTCGACCATCCATCGCGCGCTCGGCTCGATCGGGGGCAGCGGCACGCGCTTCCGCCACGACGCCGCGCACCCGCTGCGCGCCGACGTCGTGCTGGTGGACGAAGCATCGATGGTGGACCTCGCGCTCATGGCACGGCTCGTCCGCGCGGTGCCGGACGAGGCTCGGCTGATCCTGCTCGGCGACAAGGATCAGCTCGCCTCGGTCGAGGCCGGCGCCGTGCTCGGCGAGCTCTGCAGCCTCGGCGACCAGGCAGCGCGCGGGGAAGCGGCATCGTCCGAAGCCGCGGCATCGCCCGAGGCCGCGGCCCTCACGGCCTCCATCGCCGAGCTGACGCGCAGCTACCGCTACGAGCCGGGCAGCGGCATCGCGGCGCTCGCCGGCGCGATCAATCGCGGCGACGCGGCACGCGCCCTGAAGATCCTCGCCGATCCGGCCTTCGGCGACGTCGAGCGCAGCGATCCGGAGCCGGGCGCGGCGCTGTCGGAGCGCTTGCGAGCGGACGCCCTCGACGCCGGGCGGGTGTATCTCGCGCCGCGCAGCGGCAAGGAGCGGCTCGCGGCACTCGAGCGCTTCCGCGTGCTGTGCGCGCATCGTCTCGGCCCGCACGGTGTGGTCACGGCCAACGCCGAGATCGAGACCCTCTTCGCCGACGCCCACCTGATCGACCGCCGCATCGGCCCGACCTACGACGGACGTCCGATCATCGTCACGCGCAACGACTACCAGCTGCAGCTGTTCAACGGCGACGTCGGCACGATCGTCGAGGAGCGCGGCAAGCGCCTCGCCTGCTTCGTCGCGTCGGGCGGCCAGGAGCGTCACTACTCCCCCGCCCGGCTCCCACCGCACGAGACGGTCTTCGCGATGACCATCCACAAGAGCCAGGGCTCGGAGTTCGATCACGTCGCGGTCCTGCTCGGCGACCGCTCGTCGCCGCTGCTGACCCGCGAGCTGCTCTACACCGCGGTGACGCGCGCGCGGCGGAAGGTCACTCTCTACGCGACCGAAACGGTCCTCGCCGACGCCATCGCGCGCCGCACCGAGCGCGGCTCGGGTCTGCGCGACAAGCTGCAGGGGGTGCACTGACGTGACCACGTCCGACCTCGCGGGGGACACCGCGTTCGTCACCGGCGCGAGCGGACTTCTCGGCTACGCCATCGTCCAGGTGCTGCGCGCGCGCGGTGCACACGTGCGCGTGCTGCTGCGCGACGGACGGCTGCCCGGAGAGCCGGCTGCGGCCGGCGGGATCGAGGTGATCACCGGCGACCTCGAATCACGCGCGGCCCTGCGCCGCGGCGTGGCCGGCGCGCGCTTCGTCTTCCACGTCGCGGCCGACGTGCGCATGTACCGCGCGAACTGGGCCGAGTCGTTGCGCACCAACGTCGCCGGCACGCGCAGCATCGTCGAGGAGGCGCTGCGCGCACGGCCCGAGCGCTTGATCTTCACCTCGTCCGCGGCGACGCTCGCGCGGCCGCTCGACCACGTGCGCGGCGAGCCGGTGACGATCGACGAGTCGACGCCGTACGACGCCGCGATGGCGCGCGCGGCGATGGTCTATCCGCACACCAAGTGGCTCGCCGAGGAGGAGGTGCGGCGCGGCGCGGACGCGGGCCTCGACACGGTCATCACCCACCCCACCGCGGTGTTCGGTCCGGGCGACTGGAAGGCGAACCTGCTGCCGCTGTTCCGCGCGTCGCGGACGCTGCTCGGACGCATGGTTCCCGCCGGCTGGCGCACGGTCTGCGACGTGCGCGACGTCGCCGACGCGCACGTCGCGGCCGCACGGCTGGCTCGGCCCGGGGCGCGCTTCGCGCTCGGCGGCGAGTCGATGAGCGTGCGCGAGCTGTTCGCGGCGATCGCAGCGGTGACCGGCGGCCGTCCACCGCTGGTGGAGCTGCCGCCCGGCTTGACGCGCGGCCTCGGGCGCACGCTCGAAGCCCTCGCGGCGCTGCGCCGACGCGCGCCGCTGCTCAGCGAGGAGATGGCGCTGCAGTCGACCTTGCGGGTACGCGTCTCGAGCGCTGTGGCCGAGCGCGAGCTCGGCTACCGACCACGTCCGGCGCGCGAGTCGATCGCGGACTCCGCCGCCTGGTACCGTGCGCGCGGCCTGCTCGACGGATCGTCGCCGCGTGGCTCGCACGCCCGGGCTCGCTGACAGGGCCTCGTACGCCGAGCGACGCACGATGTCGGATCGATGGCGGTGGGCGCTCCAGGCGTGGTGCAGGCGCGCGGCGGAGCCCTTGGTGGTGCCTGCCGCGGCACGAGCGCCGCGCGACACGTCCGGCCACGCGCCGCGCAAGGCCACGTGCGCCCGTGCTCAGGGGATGTAGCCGAGGGCGCGCAGCCGCGCCTTCGTCGCGTCGTCGACCGGCGCCTGGTCGGGCCCCGACTCGCCGAACCGCGCCCGGAACTCCGCGTTCGCGGCATCATACGCGGCGACGAGCCGCGCACCCTCGCCGTCCGCGCCCTCGGCGATCCCGCGGTCTTCCCCCGGGTCGCTCGCGAGATCGTAGCGCATCACCCCGTCGCTCTTGACGACCCACTTGACGTCGCCGCGTCGCGCGACCGTCACGGCCTTGCCGACCCTGGACGCCTTCTCGGCGTGCACGACGCGGTCCGGCGGAGGCGCCTGCCCTTCGCCGGTGAGCAGGGGCGCGAGGCTGATGCCCTGCATCTGCCCCGCCGGCGGAACCCGGGCGAGGTCGAGAATGGTCGGCGTCACGTCGACCAGCGACACCGGTGGCGCGATCCGTAGCCCGCTGCGCACCCGGCCGGGTGCGCGCAGCATCAGGGGCACGTGCAGCACGGGCTCGTTGACGTACCAGCCGTGCCCCATGATGCCGTGCTCGCCGAGCGCTTCGCCGTGGTCGGCGGTGACCACGACCAGCGTCCGCTCGGCTTCGCCGAGCTCGTCGAGGGTGGCGAGCAGCCGTCCGATCTGGGCATCGGTGTACAGCAGGTCGCCCTCGTAGCCGAGCCGTGCGCGCACGTCCTCCGGGGTGTCGTCACCGACGCTCCGCTCGACACCGTCGACGGTGTAGGTCTTGAACACGTCGTACGCCCGCGGCGGCGTGTACGGTCCGTGCACCTGGTAGGTGTGCAGGAACAGGAAGAAGCGCTGGCCGTGGTGCCGGGTGAGCCAATCGATCGCGGTCTGCACCACGTCGCCGGCGTAGCCGTCCGGCCCGGGCTCTTCCTTGTACTCGCGGTAGTCGGCGAAGCCGCGCGGGAAGCCGACACCGGCCGCCAGCATGCCGTCCTCGGTGATCGCCGCGGTCTGGTAGCCGCTCTTCGCGAGCTGCTCGGCGAGCGGCAGGATCTTGGGCGAGATCCGATGCCCCGGCGCGTACACGCCGTGCACCGCCGGATAGAGGCCGGTGAGCATGCTCATGTGCGAGGCGGTCGTCGAAGGATACGTCGTGACCGTGCGCTCGAAGAGCGCCCCGGTCGCGGCGAACTGATCGAGGATCGGGGTGGTCGGGCGATCGTGGCCGTACACGCCGACGAAGTCCGCGCGCAGCGTGTCGATCGAGATCAAGACGACGTTCAGGCGGTCGTCGGCCGGCTTCGCGGCCAGGATGCGCGGCACGCTCCACACCGGTGCGGCGACGTTCTGCGTGCCGGCGCCGCCGCGGACGGCCGCGTGCATCTCGACGTCGATGTCCCGATCTTCGAACTTGCCGAGATCGATGCGGTAATCGGTCCAGCTCTCGGCGTCCGGCGCCCGCGGATCGACGGTCGCGTCGAGCAGGACGAACTCGGCGCCCTCGACGCGCGCGGTGATGCGAAAGCCGACGGGCCCGCGCGTGAGCGCCGCGGACTCCGGATCGAGACCGTAGCCGCCGATCAGCACTGCACCGCGCGGAACGTGCAAGTTTCGGAAGCTCTGCTTGATCTCGGGTTTGATCAGCGCGACCGACGCGAGGAACTCGAGCCCGGCCCGGTCGATGCTCTCGTCGAGCGGAAAGTCCACCGCCAGCTGCTCCCCGGTCGCGGGCATGAGCGTGGGCGGCAGCCTCTTCCAGTGCAGATCACCCTCGTGCCGGTAGCGACGCTTGACGCGCAGCGGGACGCCACGGAACTTCGGCGGTACCGCGAAGGTCTGTCGGACCGCCCCCTCGACCGGTGACGGCGCGCCCACGGGCGGCAGGTCGAGGCGCGGCAGGTACGCGAGCACCGGGCGGGCCTCTTCGCCGACCACGCGACCGGTGGCATCGCGCACGTCGAGCGACTGCGGGACGCGCTCGCCGGTGAACGGCTTCTCGACGACCAGCGGATCCGGTGGCGGCGGCGGTGGCGGCGACGTGCATGCCGCCGCGAGGACGGCCGCGAGCACGGCCCCACGCCACGACCGGAGCGCGGCGGCAGCACCGACGCCGGCACTGCGAGCAAGACGACAAGGGCGAGCAGAGCGGCGCCCGGCGTCGGGCCCGCACACGAAGGGATGGAGCACGGGCTCGATTGGCTACGTCGTACGCTGCCACCGGTCAACCTTGGTTCGTACGTACGACGGGCGTGTTCACACCGGTCGCCCTCTCCGGCCGAGCGCGCGCCCGGCGCGCGATGTGCCGCGATGGCCGGCGCGCCGGCACCGTGCTAGGCGCGTGCGATGGCGTCGCTGCTGCGGATCTACGACGACCCCATGTTCTGGCTGTTCCCGGTCGGGACGATGCTGGTGAGCATGCTGTCGTTCATGCTCTTCGCCGCGCCCCTAACCCTCCTCGCCGCACGCGATCCGGCGTGGGCGCGTCCATACAAGATCCAGAGCCGGCGTCCGCGCGCACAGGATCTCGTCGGGCCGTCGCTGCGCACGTGGGTGGTGAACAATCTGTGGACGCTGATCGGCGCGGTGCTCGCGTGGCCGCTGCTGCGCGCGTCGGGCGTCCACGCGGGCCCACTGCCGCCGGTGTGGGTGATCGTCGCGCAGATCGTGCTGTTCATCTACCTCGACGATTTTCTCTTCTACTGGATGCACCGCACGCTCCACGTGCCGTGGCTGTTCAAGCGCATCCACGGCTGGCATCACCGCATCCTGACGCCGTGGGCGGTGACCGGGCACTACATGCACCCGCTCGAGTACGCGCTCACGGGCTCCGTGGCGCTGATCGGTCCGCTGCTGCTGGGCTCACACATCGTCACGGTGTGGCTGTGGATCACCTTCCGGCAGTGGGAGGCGGCGGAAGGCCACTGCGGCTACGACTTCCCGTGGACGCCGACGCACTTCCTGCCGTTCAACGACGGCGCGCGGCACCACGACGTCCACCACGCGCGCGTGCGCGGCAACTACGCCGGCTTCCTGACCTGGACCGATCGCGTCTTCGGCACGCTCTCCAAGGGCTACGCCGAGGACCTCGCGACCCGTCGCGCCGCCCAAGGCTGATCGCGTCGCCGCGGTCCGGTTCGGCGCAGATCGTGCCTTGAGTTCCTCGATCCGCAAATATAGCTTTATTCGCATATGCCGACGATTGGGGAGCTGCAGACGTTCAAGGCCGAGTTCTTCCGCGCTCTCGGACACCCGGTGCGCATCCGCCTGGTCGAGGAGCTGGGCCAGGGCGAGCGCACCGTGGCGGAGCTGCAGCAGGCGCTCGGCATCCCGCAGCCGCTGGTGTCGCAGCAGCTCGCGGTGTTGCGCGGACGCGAGCTGGTCAGCACGCGCAAGGCGGGCGCGAACGTCGTCTACACGCTGCGCGACCCGCTGCTGAGCGAGCTGCTCGGCGTGGCGCGACGGATCTTCGAGAACCGTCTGAGCGACACGACCGCGATGCTGCGCGCGCTGCGCCGGGAGGCAAGATGAGCAGGTCGCCCGACACGCGAGGCACGGCGAGCAGGTCGCCCGACACGCGAGGCACGACGAGCAGGTCGCCCGACACGCGAGGCACGACGAGCACGTCGCCCGACGCGCGCGCCTCCTGGCTCGCCCCGTGGACACCGAAGTCCGTCCAGTGCCTGCGCGACTACGACACGCGCACGCTCGGCAAGGACGTGCTCGCCGGCATCACGGTGGGCTTCGTCGCCCTGCCGCTCGCGATGGCCTTCGCGATCGCGAGCGGGCTGCCGCCGGCGTCGGGCATCGCGTGCGCGATCGTGACCGGCTTCCTGATCTCCGCGCTCGGCGGCTCGCGCTGCCAGATCGGCGGACCGACCGGCGCGTTCGTGGTCGTGATCGCGGGCGTCGTGCAGCGACACGGCATCGACGGGCTCTTCACGTGCACGATGATGGCCGGCGTGATGCTGATCGCGCTCGGCGTCGCGCGGCTCGGATCGGCGGTGCGGTTCATCCCGCGCCCGGTCGTGATCGGCTTCACCAACGGCATCGCGGTGCTGATCGCCAGCACGCAGATCAAGGACTTCCTCGGTCTCACCACGCCCGGCGCACCCGGCGAGTTCGTCGCGCGCATGAAGGTCCTGTGGAGCGCGCTGCCGACGCTCGCACCGGTCACGGCGACGCTCGGCGTCGTGACGCTGGCCGTGCTCTTCGTCGTGCGCCGCGTGACCGACCGCGTCCCGCCCGCGGTGGTGGCGCTGGTCGGCGGCACGCTCGCCGCGTGGGCGTTCGGGCTGCCGGTCGAGACCATCGGCAGCCGCTTCGGCGGCATCCCGACCGGCTTGCCGGCGCTGCACGTACCGTCGCTCCGTCCGGAGTTGCTGCCGGGGCTCGTTCCCGAGGCGGTGACGATCGCGCTGCTCGGCGCGATCGAGTCCCTGCTCTCCGCCGTGGTCGCGGACCGCATGTCGGGCGATCGGCACGAGCCGAACGTCGAGCTGGTGGCGCAGGGGATCGCGAACGTGGTGTCGCCGCTGTTCGGGGGTCTGCCGGCGACGGGTGCCATCGCGCGCACCGCGACCAACATCCGCTCGGGCGCGCGCACGCCGGTGGCCGGGATGGTCCACGCGCTCACGCTGCTCGCGATCGTGCTGTTCGCCGCCCCGCTCGCGAGCTACGTGCCGCTGACCGTCCTCGCCGCGATCCTCTTCCTGGTCGCGTTCAACATGGGCGAGTGGCACGAGATCCCCGAGCTCTTGCGCCTCACGCGAACCGACGTCGTGGTCTGGCTGGTGACGTTCTGCTTGACGGTGTTCGCCGATCTCACCGTGGCGGTGGAGGTCGGCATCGTGATGGCGGCGCTGCTCTTCATCCGGCGCGTCGCGGACACCACCACGGTCGAGCGCGTGACGCCCGAGTACGTCGAGAGCGGGCGCGCGCACATCCTGCAGGACAAGGACATCCCCCCCTACGTCGCGATCTTCCGCATCCACGGGCCGTTCCTGTTCGGCGCGACCGACAAGCTGGAGACCGTCACGGCGGACGTGGCACGGCTGCCCGAGATCGTGGTGCTGCGCCTGCGCAACATGACCGCGCTCGATGCGACCGGGATGCGGGCGATCGGCGACCTCGCCGCGAAGCTGCGCGCCTCCGGCAGGCACCTGGTCCTGTGCGGCGCGCGCCGGCAACCGGCGGAGGTGCTGCGCCGCGGCGGC
>JAIEPK010000447.1 GCA_019749875.1 Candidatus Binatia bacterium
TCGCGTGCGTCGGCGGGTCGGACGAGCGGCTCGCGTGCGTCGGCTCCACGGAGCACGCTCGCTAGCGCATCGGCGCCGCTGGTACGAGCGCGCGCGCCCGACGCCGGGCGCGCTGCTCAGCGGAGCGCGATCGCGAAGGCGTACGCAGCCGCGGCCGGCAGCGCTTCGGGCAGCGCGATGCGCAGGTCGCCGCCGTCGCTGGTGGCGGTCAGTGCGACGTCGCCGTCGAGGCGCCGAACGCCGCGCACGCTCACCGGGAAGTCGCGCAGCACCAGCGTCGTGCCGCGTGGCGTGCCGAGCACGATCGCGTAGACGGTCGCGCCGTCGGCGCTGCGCGTGAAGCGCACCGGCAGGTCCTCGCCGGTCGTGCCGGCGAAGCGCGTCCACGGCCGCGTCGCGAAGATCGCTTCGCCGTTCGCGTCGAGCCATGCGCCCAGCGCCTCGAGGATCGAGACCTGTGGTGGCGGGATCGTCCCGTCCGCCATCGGTCCGACGTTGAGGAGCAGGTTGCCGTTCTTGCTGACCACGTCGGCGAGCAGGTGGATGTACTTCTCCGGCGTCCCGTACTGCTCGACCGTTTGATTGACGTTGAAGCCGAACGTGCGTCCGATGCCGCGCACCGCCTCCCACTTGTCGGCGGTGATGTCGTCGGGCACGTCGTACTCGAAGGTCCGGAAGTCGGACGGGTTGCTGCCGTCGAGACCCCAGCGGTCGTTGACGACGCCGTCCGGAACGGCCGCGTAGTAGTCGGCGAACAGCGCCGGCTCGTCGGTGAGCGCGGGCGAGGTGATGTCGTTCCACAGCACCGACGGCTGGTAGCGTTCGATCAGCTCGCGGTAGTGGTCCTCGACGTAGCGCGCGTACACCGGACCGTCGGGCGCGGTCGAGATGAAGTCGAGCAGCGACGCGATCGGCGGCGCCTTGAACGTCCAGTCGATGCCGCCCGAGTAGTAGAGGCCGAGGCGGATGCAGCGCGCCCGCACCGCATCGCCGAGCTCGCCGACGATGTCGCGCGTCGCGTTCCAGCCCGGACGCTCCGGATTCGGCACCGACGTCGGCCACAGCGCGTAGCCGTCGTGGTGCTTGGTGGTGAAGACCACGTAACGTGCGCGTGCGGTCGCGAACAGCCGCGCCCAGCTCTCCGGGTTCCACTTCGCGGACTGCTCCTCGAACAGGGGCTGGAAGCCGGTGTACGGAAAGTCGGCGCCGTACGTGTCGCGGTGAAACCGCTGCGTCTCGGTGCCATCGATCGACAGCGAGTTCTCGTACCACTCGGTGTACGGGTTGTGTCGGACGAAGCGCTCGACGCCGCCCGGGGCGAGCAGATAGTCGGGATCGTTCTGGTCGGCCACGCGCTCGGGATCGAGCGTGGTCTCGGCCCAGCCGGGGATCGCCCACACGCCCCAGTGGATCATGATGCCGAGCTTCGCGTCGTCGTACCACGCCGGCAGCGGTCGCGTGCTGGCCGCCGACACCCGGTCGGCCTCCCGCGCGCCGCCCTGCGCGGCGGCGCCGACCTCCTCGCACAGCGTCGGCTCGGTGGGGCTCGACGGCGACGACGAGTCGCTGCACGCCGCGAGCGCGCAGGCGCACACGGCGATCGCCAGGAGACGCGTCGCGGGCGTGCGCGGATGGGATCGGAAGCGGTCGTTCGGTCGTGTCATGCTGGCCCTCGGCGTGACCGGATGCGGCGTCCTCGGCACGACGACCCGGCGGGTGCGCGTCCCTAGCACGATCGCCCGCCGGCCTGAAGTCGGATTCGGCGGCGAGCCGCGGCGGCGGGCACCGGCACGCTGCGCGACGTGGTGAGCGACCCGAGACGCGGCGATGCGACCGCCGACGTCAAGTCGGCCGTCGCCGAGGACGAGCGCCAGACGCGCCGCGACCTGGCCGCTCTGCCGCCGGGGCGCCGTGCTCAGATCGACGGCAACGCCGCGAGCAACGCCGACGTCGAGCGCTTGACGCCCGCCCGCATGCCGCGCCCGAGCCGGATCAGTCCCGGGATGCGCCCGGGATGCGCGAGCAGGTAGCGCGCGATCGTACCGGGGTTCGGCGTGCCGTCGGCGTTGGCCATGCCGACCAGGTCCGTGTCGACGCGCGGATCGCCGGCGCGGTCGCTGACGGCGCGGAACACCGACCACGGGATGCCGCGTGCGGCGCACACCATGCCGATCGCAGCGGTCTCCATGTCGACCGCGACGATGCCGTCGGCCGCGAAGCGCGCGACGATCGCGGGGTCGGTGTAGAGCGTGTCGGTGGTCAGCAGAACGCCGCGCGGCGGTCCTCCGAGCGGCTTCGGACGCAGCACGCAGCCGCTCGCCTCGTCGACCACGCGCGCCGGCACGACGAGGTCGCCGATCCCGATCTCGCGTGCCACGCCACCGCAGATGCCGACCACCAGCACGTGATCGATCGGCGACGCTGCGTCGAGGAGTCGCGTGGTCACGTCGGTCGCGGCGCGCGTCCCCATCTCGGTCACGATGGCGACGACGTCGAGCTGCCCATGCGCGCCGCGAAACGCGCGCACGCCCGGAAGTGAAGCCGGTGCGAGGCCGAGCGCCCGCACCAGCGGCTGCAGCTCGGGCACCATGGCCGCGACGATCGCGATGCTGCGCCGGCGTTCCGCGTGCATCGCGCTCGCCTACGGGACGCGACGGGGTGCGACAAGAGCTTACACGCAAGAGCGCCGCCGGCCCGCTGCCTGCCCGTCGTCGCGGTGGTCCGGATTGCCATCTGCGGGAAGGGTCCCCGGTAAAGATTCCCACGCCTGCGTCACGGGCAGTGCATCCTTGCGATGCGCTGTGCTTCTGCCGCCGGCGAACCGGGCAAGCATCTTGCGTTGACGCGACGATCGACGATTTCCGACGCTGTCCGCGCGCAGGACGTCGACGCAGGCAGCCTTCCGAGGAGCGTACGATGATGAGTCGCCGTGTCTTCCGCATTCCCTCTGTCTTGTCGCTGGCCTGCACGGCCGTCGCGTTGCACGTGGGTGCGCCGCGCGCCTTCGCGGGTGCGCTGCAGGACATGATCTCGCCGGTCTCGGTGCCGACCCTGAACGAGGATCCGCGCGTCGATACCGAGATCCGGCCGATGTACATGTTCACCAGCATCGCCAACGACTTCGCGACGCAGGGCGGGCGCTATCAGGTGGTCGCCGTGCAGGCGCGTGCGGCCCTCACGGATCGGATCGGCTTCATCGCGACCAAGGACGGCTACGTCTGGCTCGACCCGAAGCAGGCGGTGCCCGATCACTCGGGCTGGGCGAACGTGGCCTTCGGTTTCAAGGGCTCCGTGTGGCAGGACGAGGACACCGCGTCGATCGCGTCGATCGGTCTGCGCTACGAGGCGCCGATGGGGAACCAGCGCGTCTTCATGGGCTACGGCGACGGGCTCTTGAATCCGTTCGTGTCCGCGGCGAAGGGCTTCGACGACGTGCACCTGCAGGCTTATGCCGGGCCGCGCATCGCGATCAGCGGCCAGGACTCGTCGTTCTTCGACGCTTCGCTGCACGTCGACTACCAGCTGTGGAAGCTGTACCCGCTCGCCGAGTTCAACTGGGTGTACGTCTACGACGCGGGACGTCGCATCCCGCTCTCGCAGGAGGGCTTCGATCTCGTCGACTTCGGATCGAGCAAGGCGCAGGAGGAGTCGGTGGTCACCACCGCGCTCGGCATGCGCTATCGCGTGACCGACGACATCGATCTGGGCGTGACGGGCGAGTTCCCGCTGACGTCGGACTCGGGGATCTTCGGCTGGCGCGTGACGACGGATCTGATCTGGCGGCCGATGGGCTGGAACGCGCTGTTTTAGTCCCGCGAGGGGCCCGGTTAGCGCCGCGAGGGGTCACGCGACCCCTCGCCCCACGCGGCAAAGCCGCGCGGGGCCCCACTCCCCGCGGTCGCTGGCGCTCCGCGCTCGCCTGCGGCTCGCGTGCACGCGTCGGTGGCGGCGCGTCGTCTGTGCCTTCGCGCTGCTCTGTCGTGCGCTGCACGTGCGGCACGATCGCTCGGGCTCGTGCTTGACGCGAGAAGGCCACCGCTCCTATCGGGGCGGTGGCCTTCTTGCGTCGGTCGTCAGCTGCGGGCGAGCTTGATGGCGTCCTCGGGGCAGTTGGCGGCGGCGATCAGCGCCGCCTTCTCGTGCTCGGGCGGGACGCATTCGACGAGGATGGTGCAGTGGCCGCGCTCGTCCTCTCCGAAGACTTCGGGGGCGAGCTCGTAGCAGCGGCCGTGGCCGACGCACTTCGCATGGTCGAGCTTGACGGTGACGCCCATCACGCGCTCCAGACCAGCGGCAGGTAGAGCTGCTCGCGGATGCCGGGGCTCACGTTCGGGACCGCGCCGGGCTTGATCTGGTACTCGGGGATCCGCTTGTGCCACTCCTCGAGTGCGGCACGGAGCTCCATGCGTGCGAGGTGCGATCCCAGGCAGCGGTGGGCGCCGGCGCCGAACGAGATGTGCCGGTTGTTCTCGCGCTCGAAGTCGACGTTCATCGCGTCGGGGAACTCGGCGGGATCGACGTTCGCCGCGCCGAGCAGGATGTTGACCAGCGCGCCCTCGCGCAGCTCGACGTCGCCGATGGTCACGTTCTGCTTGAGCACGCGCGGCACCAGCGAGACCGGCGTCTCCCAGCGCAGCAGCTCCTCGACCGCGTTGGGGATCAGCTCGGGCTTCGCCACCAGCTTGCGACGCTGCTCGGGGTTCGAGGCGAGATACGCCATCGAGCAGCCGAGCGTCGCGGTGACGGTGTCGAGGCCGCCGAGCAGCAGCAGGTAGCAGATGTCGAGGATCTCCTCGTCGCTGAGCGGGCGGCCGTCGAAGTCGACCGTGGTCAAGTACGTCACCATGTCGTCTTGCGGGCGCGCGCGGCGATCGGCGATCGCCTTCTCGAAGTAGGCGTAGATGCGCTCGCCGGTCTTCATGCGGAACTCGGTCGCGGCGATCATGTCCATCGGATCGACCGGCGGGCGGATGATGCCGTTCTTGAGCTCGAGGAAGAGATCGAGCTCCTCCTGCGGCAGGCCCATCAGCGTGAGAAAGGCCGCGCACGGCAGCGGCACCGCGAACTCCTGGTCGAACTCGCACTCGCCGCGCTCGACGAAGCCGTCGATGAGCTGCTGCGCGTGACGGCGCAGCTCGGGCTCGAGCGCCTGCATGCGCGGTCGCGAGAAGCGCAGATCGAGGATCTTCCGGTAGCGCGTCTGGCGCGGCGGATCGATCTGCTGCGGGATCATCGGACGCTTGGTGCCGAGCAGCACCTGCATGTCCATCTCCGACGAGAAGATCTCCGGATGGCGCAGCGCGAAGACGACGTCTTCGTAGCGCGACAGGATCGGCGAGTGCATCGCGATCGACTTCGCGACGCGGTGGTTCGCGAGCACGCGCGCGTACGCCGGCTGCGGGTGCGCCGTGTACTCGGGATCGATGATGTTCAGGACCCCCGTGTGCGGACAGGGGTTCTCCTTCTGCTCCATGGCAAGCTCCTCGCTGTTGCGCTCAGTCGTCGTGGGCCCGGCCGCGCCGCGTCCGGGTGGGCTTCTTCTCGGTGCTGCTCGCGGTGCTGCGCCGTACGTGACGCGTCCCCGCCGCGGCGCGGAGCGCGTGTCCGCGCCGTGTCGCGCGTGTGCCGGCCGGTTTGCCGAGCCGCGCCGTCAAGATCCGGTAGACGGCGGTGAGACCCTGCGTCATCGCTTCGGGATCACGGCCGGGCAGCAGGAAGGCCGAGATCATCAGGCGGACCATCCAGTCGAGCAGCTGGTCCGCCGTCGCGATGCGGCCCCGCACCAGCTCGCTCTCGTGCAGCAGCGGCAGCAGCAGCGCGCCGAGCTCGCCCTTCAGGCTGTCGAATTGCTCGCGCAGGCCGCGCAGCAGGAACGCCGGATCGGTGTCGAGCAGGCGCTGCAGGAGCGCGTGCTCGCTGACGTGCCGGGTCGCGTGCTCGAGCGCGACCCGGACGCGCTCGGCGCCCGGCGGCGCCTCCTCGATCGCGGCGAGCATGCGCTCGCGGAACAGCTGGCCTTCGTGGCTCGCGAGCTCGTCGAGCAGCGCGTCGCGGTTCGGGAAGTAGCGGTAGAGCGTGGGGCGCGACACGCCGGAGATCGCGCTCACGTCGCTCATCTCGAGCTTCGCGAGACCGTGGCGCGCGACCGCGATGGCGGCGCCCTCGAGGATGCGGGCTCGCGTCCGTGACGGCATGGGGCGCACCATGCGCGATTGAGACAGATGGAGTCAAGATGTCTCATTCGTCTCGTCGGCGGACGGTCCGACCAGCCGGCGCGCCGGCCCGAACGCAGCGGCTCGCAAGGCTCGGAATGCGCAGCGCGGCATTTTTTGCGTCCCTGGGAAGCGCCGCCCGCGAAAGCGCAGCGTGCACGCGGAACGCCGCTCTGGCCTTCGCCTTGCTCGCGCCGAACCGCCGTTCGGAAATCCGACGACCAGTTTCCCGCCGCCGCGCGGACTGACTTCCAGGAGGGCACATGGAGTTCGGGATCTTCTCGCAGATGCACGTCCCACCCGACGAGACGGAGCACTCGCGGTTCCTGCGCACGGTCGACGTCTCGATGGCCTGCGACGCGGCCGGCATCAAGTACGACTGGGCGCCCGAGCACCACTTCCTCACCAACTATTCCCATCAGCCCGCGCCCGAGTGCTACCTGAGCTTCGTCGCGGCGAAGACGCGGCAGATGCACGTCGGATTCGCGATCGTCAACGTCACGGCCCCGGTCAATCACCCGGCACGCACCGCGGAGCGCGTCGCGACGCTCGACCATCTGACCGAAGGCCGCGTCGAGTTCGGCACCGGCCGCGGCTCGTCGCAGGCCGAGTGGGGCGGTTTCGCGATCCCGAACGCGCCCGAGACCAAGGCCATGTGGCGCGAGTCGCTCGAGCAGATCCCGCGCATGTGGCGCGACGAGCCGTACTCCTACGAGGGCAAGTACTTCCGGATGCCCGAGCGCAACGTGCTGCCGAAGCCGTACTCGAAGCCCAATCCGCCGATGTGGCTCGCCTGCGCGAGCCCGAGCACGTTCCCGGAGTGCGGCGAGCTCGGCCTGGGCTCGCTGTGCTTCACGCTCGGACGCCCGGCCGACATCGAGCCGCACGTCAAGGCGTACAAGGCCGGCATCGCGCGCTGCACGAATCCGATCGGCGGCTTCGTCAATGACAACATCGCGGTGACGACCAACATCTTCTGCCTGCCCGACGGCGACGAGGCGCGCTGGCTGCTCTCGCGCGCCCGCACCGAGCGCTACACCGAGCTCTTCTTCCAGTGGCTCGATTCGATCCCGCGCCCGCCGGGGGTGCCCGCGACCGGCCCGATCCGCATCCCCGCGCCGACGCCGCAGGCGCTCAAGGAGCGCCTCGACCGCGGTGAGGCGCTGTGCGGCTCGCCCGAGGAGATCATTCCCGTCCTGCGCCAGTGGGAAGCCATGGGCGTCGACCAGATCATCTTCTCGCCGCTCACCATGGCGATGGACCAGAGGCACGTGCTGCGCTCGATCGAGACCATCGGCAAGCACGTCCTGCCCGTCTTCGACAACGACCCCGTCCACCGCACCACGCGTCTTCGCGAGGCCGCGGTCGCAGCCCGCGCCGCCTGAGCGCGCACCCGGAGAAGAAAGCATGGCCGTCAACGGATTCCGCGTCGTCGACGCCGACGGGCACGGCGGTGAGTACCGCAGCTGGCCGTCGAAGCTCCCCGAGCGCTTCGCACCGCAGTTCGAGCAGTGGCGCGAGCGCTGCAAGCAGCACTACGGCAAGCTGACCCTGCCCGGCGGCGGGCTCGCCCGCCCGGGCGACAAGTTCGAGGGCAAGTCGGCGGTGTCGCGCGTCGAGGTGCGCGAAGGCATGCACGATCCCGCCGAGCGCCTGAAGGACATGGACCTCGAGGGCATCGACGTCACCGTCAACTACTCGGGCGGACCCGGCGAGGAGTGGGCGCTGCTCGACGCCGACTTCGCGACCGCACTCTGCCAGACGATCAACTCGGCGAAGGCCGAGTTCAATGCCTACGCGCCCGAGCGCCTCAAGTCGGTCGCGATCCTGCCCATGATCGACCCGGCGCGCGCCGCGGCGGAGCTGCGTCGCGCGGTGACCGAGCTCGGCCACGTCGGCATGGTCACGCGGCAGCACATCCGCGACAAGAACCTCGACGACCCGTCGTTCGACGTGGTGTGGGCCGAGGCCGAGAAGCTCGGCGTGCCGGTGTGCATCCACGGCGGTGGCCAGGCGCCGGACCAGTTCCCGATCGCGGTGGACCGCTACCGCTCGCGCCTGGAAGTCCACGCGCTGACGCACCCGTTCGGCGGCATGCTCGCGGTGATGAACTTCACCGTCGGCGGCATCCTGCACCGCTTCCCGAAGCTCCGCCTCGGCATCATGGAGGCGAACTGCTGGTGGCTGCCGGGCTGGCTCGAGCGCCTCGACGAGCACTGGGAGCGCATGCCGGAGCAGGCGCCGAACATCGACCGCAAGCCATCGGAGTACTTCATGGACGGACGCTGCTTCGTCGGCTGCGATCCCGGCGAGGGCATGGTCGGCACCGTCGTCAAGTTGCTCGGCGCGGAGCGCATCGTCTACGCGTCCGACTACTACCACTGGGACTGCGGCTTCCCCGAGACCGCCCGCACCGTCGCCAACCGGACGGACCTCGACGATGCGGCCAAGCGGAAGATCCTGTCCGAGAACGCGGTGCGTCTCTATGGCCTTTCCTGAACGGGCCTCTCCTGAGCGTCGCCTCGTCTCCGCCGACTCGCACTGGATCGAGGCCCCCGGCTGGTGGAAGGGGCGCATCCCGCGCGAGTTCGAGAAGCTCGCGCCGCAGCTCGGCAAGGACGTCGACGGCGGTGACGCGTGGCTGTTCGGCGACGTCGTCGCGCCGATCGGCATCTACTGCGCCGCCGGACAGTCGGGCTCATGGAAGTGGACCGGGATGAAGTTCGACGAGGTCGATCCCGGCTTCTACAGCGGGCCCGACCGTCTGAAGGACATGGACGTGGACGGCGTCGACGCGGAGGTCGTGTTCCCGACCGGCCGCACGCTGTTCCACTTCACGTCGCACGAGAACGACGCGTTCCACCTCGCCGGCGTTCGAGCTTACAACGACGCGATGCTGGAGTTCTGCAGCGCCGACCGGAACCGTCTGGTCGCGCTCGCGGCGCTGCCGCGCACCAGCGTCAAGGACGCGGTCGAGGAGATGCGCCGCTGCATCAAGGCCGGACACCGCGGCGTCGTCATCCTCGGCTATCCGAGCAATCGCGAGCATCCGCATCCCGACGACGAGCCCGTGTGGGCCGAGGCCGCGGCGCTCGGCATCCCGGTGCACATCCACGTGCGCCTCGCGTCCGTGCAGACGAAGCCGAAGCCGAAGGGCAAGCAGGGCGGAGACCTCACGGGCCTCTCGACGGTGGGTCTCGTCGACATGCCGACGCACATCGGCGACCTGATCTTCGCCGGCGTCTTCGATCGTCATCCGACGCTGCAGTTCGTCGCCGCGGAGGCCGGCGCGGGCTGGGTGCCGTACCTGCTCGAGCAGATGGACGACCGCTGGTGGCGCAACCGGCAGTGGGCGGACGTCAAGCTCGGGAATCCGCCGAGCTTCTACTTCCGCCGCAACTGGATGACGACGTTCATGACCGACGCGTATGCCGTCAAGAACCGGCACGCGATCGGTGTCGAGAACATGATGTGGACGTCGGACTTCCCGCACCACGGGTGCGAGTGGCCGCTGTCGTGGAAGGTCATCGACACCGAGTTCCGCGACGTCGCGAGCGAGGAGCGCCGGCAGATCCTTGCCGGCAACGCCGCCAGGCTGTACGGCCTCACGCACCTGGCCCCGGCCGCGCAGGCCGCCTGACGGCGCTCGGCCCTCCGCTTCACACGTGGGAGTCTCGACCATGGCCTTCGACGTTCTCGATCCGCACTTCTACGCCGGCGACCCGTTCCCCGCGTACCTCGAGCTCCGCGGCACGGATCCGGTGCACTGGGACGAGAAGAACCGCTGCTGGGTGCTGACCCGGCACGCGGACGTGACCTTCGTCTCGAAGCGGACCGATCTCTTCTGCTCCGGACAGGGCGTGCTCGCCGACGGCGACATGCAGATCTCGATCGTCACGATGGACGATCCGCGGCACGCGCAGCTCCGGAAGCTCATCAGCCGCGGCTTCACGCCGCGCATGGTCGGCGTGCTCGAGAAGCGCATCGAGGAGATCGTCGCCGCGTGCATCGACACGATCGCCGCGCGCGGCAGCTGCGACTTCACCGCGGCACTCGCGGTGCCCGTGCCGCTGCTCGTGATCGCGGAGATGATCGGCATCAAGCCGGAAGATCGCGAGCGCTTCGCCGAGTGGTCCGACACGATGATCGCGGCCGCCGGTCGCAGCGACGACATCGAGCTCTTGACGCGTGCCGGCGAGGCGCACGCGCAGTACAGCGCGTACCTGCAGGAGGTCTTCGCCGAGCGCGCGAGGCATCCGCGCGAGGATCTCGTCAGCACGCTGGTCGCGGCGCATGCCGACGGCAAGCTCGAAGCAGGCGAGAGCATCGCCGAGGACGAGCTGCAGATGTTCATGACGCTGCTGCTGGTCGCCGGCAACGAGACCACGCGCAACGCGCTGTCGGGCGGCATGGCGGCGTTCGCGCGCTTCCCCGAGGAGTGGGCGAAGCTGCGCGCGCGTCCCGAGCTGCTCGACTCCGCGGTCGAGGAGATCCTGCGCTTCGTGACGCCCGTCGTCGGCTTCCGCCGCACGGCGACCTGCGACACGGAGATCGACGGGCGCAAGATCGCTGCGGGCGACAAGGTCGTGATGCTCTACCAGGCCGCGAATCGCGATCCTGCGGTGTTCGACGATCCGGAGACGTTCCGCATCGACCGCAGGCCGAACGACCATCTCGCGTTCGGCATCGGCGCGCACTTCTGCCTCGGCGCGAACCTCGCGCGGGCGGAGATTCGCATCGTGTTCCGCGAGCTCCTGCGGCGTCTGCCGGACATCGGCGTCGCGCCGGGGCAACATCCGGTGCGCGTGCCGTCGCCGCTGGTCGCGGCGATCGCGAGCCTGCCGGTGGTGTTCACGCCGGAGGGCGGTCCTTCGGACGTTCGGTCCGCGCACTGAACCGCGCGTCGCTCCGTCTCACCGCCCTTGCCCCGAGGAGCGCTCGGGGTCGGACGTGCAGATCCGCTTCACGCGAAGGTCGGGAGCCGGAGGCGGCGGGCGACGCGCAGGAGCGCTGTCTCCAGCGTCCACAGGGAGCAGCGGCTCTCGAGGGCGGCGAGAGCGATGTGTGCGTCGGCGATTCCGATGCCCGATCCCGAGAGCGCGTGCTCGGCGACGAAGGAGCACACCTCGTCGGTGCTGCGATCGACGAGCTTCGGGAGGGCGTTGAAGATCTCGTCGAGGAGGGCGAACCGTCTGGCGCTGAGGCGCCCCGACGCCCCGAGCAGGAGCTCGCCGCGGATGATCGGATGCCAGGCGGCGGCGCCGTCCTCGACCAACGGTCCGAGCGGCGTCACGGCGTCGTCGGCCGGGTCACGCAGCCAGCGCACCCAGATCATCGTGTCGACCAGGATCATGCCGGCCGTCGCCGGCGCGGGGCTGCCTCGAAGTCCGGCGCGCTGCCGCGGAGCGCGTAGATCCGGCGGCGCTTCTCGCGATCGATCAGCTCCTGCAGCCCGAGCGCGATCGCCTCGCGCTTGGACTTCGCACCCGTGATCCGCATGGCTTCCGCCAGCTGCTTCTCGTTCACGTCGACCGTCGTGATCATGATCCCCCATGGCAGATGGTTATGGATTGGTAAAGCTCCCGGAATATAAGGTCCTCCTCGCTACGCGGGATTCTCGACGCCTCTTGCGCATGCCCCCGGCGATAGGTCGGGCGCGCGCACGACAATCCGTGTCCGCCGACCGTGTCTGCCGGGGAGACGACGAGTCTCGGACCTGCGTCGGCATTCCGGCGGGCCTCGTCGCCGACTCGTCGTCCGTGCTACGACGCCCGCGTGCGAGGCGCGCCGGCCCGGTTGGAGTCGGACGCCTTCCGGCGTCACGGGCACTGCCCGCGGCGCCCAGCGCGACCACCGCAGCCACCGGAGTCAACGCATGAATCCGCACCCGGATCGACCACCCACGCGGCACCTCGAACGCCTGGAGGTCGATCGGTTCGGGCCGTTCACGACGACGATCCGCGAGGTGGGCGAGGGTTTCGTCGTCCTCGACGTCCCCGGCGCATCGGACGCCCGCGCCACCCGCCTCCCCGAGGGCGTCGTCCTCGCCGGCCAGCCGATCCCGGCCGGGTCGCTCACCGTGCGCATCGAGGCCGTCGGCCCGCGCACCTTCCGCTATCGGTTCGCGCTGGGCACCGACGTGCCGGCGGGCGACACGCCGATGCTCGCGCGCGACGTGCGCGTCTCCGACGCAGCCCGTTCGAAGCGGACCGCTGCCGGAGTGTCCATCACCACCGGCGAGGCATCCATCGAGGTCGAGGTCCTCGCGACCGGCGGGCCGACGCTGCGGGTCCGACGCGCCGACGGACGCCTGGTCGGCAGCATCGGAGGCGGCGAGTCGAACCTGCTGGGTGCGTGGGACTCGTTCCCCACCGGCATCTGCCGCACACCCGTGCCGGGTCACCGGCTGGCGACCGAGGTGTTCTCGATCCGCGCCGACGAGTGCGTCTACGGGTTCGGCGAGCAGTTCGGCCGACTCGACAAGGTCGGCCAGACGATCGACGTCAACATGGAAGAAGCGTACGGCACCGTCACCCCGCGGGCCTACAAGAACGTGCCGTTCTGGGTCACCACCGCGGGGTGGGGCGTGTTCGCCAATCACGACGCCCGGCTCACCACCTGGATCGGCAGCCGCTCCACGCCCCAGCTCCAGGTGGCCGTGGACGACGACTGGTTCGACGCCTTCGTGTTCGTCGGCGACGTCCGCCAGGTGCTTGACGCCTACACCGACCTCACTGGTCGGCCGAACGTGCCACCGGACTGGTCGTTCGGGTTCTGGCAGTCGAAGATCTCCTACTCCTCGGCCGCAGAGACGCTCGAGGTTGCCCAGCGGATGCGGGCTGAGGACCTGCCCTTCGACGTGCTGCACCTCGACACCCACTGGTTCCGCCGGGACTGGTTCTGCGACCTCGAGTTCGACCCCGACCGGTTCCCCGACCCCGCCGGCTACCTCGACGCCATGAAGGCGATGGGCGTGAAGGTGTCGTTGTGGCAGCTGCCCTACATCCCCTCGGGCTCGGCGCTGTTCGACGAGCTGGCGGCGGTCGATGGTTTCGTGTGCCGCGACGACGGCAGCCTCTACGACGTGGGACTCTGCTACACGCCGAACTGGGAGGGCGGACGGGTCGGGTGCATCGACTTCACCAACTCCGACGCCGTCGCGGTCTACCAGCGGTGGCTCGGCAAGCTGTTCGACCTCGGTGCCCGGGCGATCAAGGTCGACTTCGGTGAGCAGGCACCCGTCGACGGCGTCTACCACGACGGCACACCCGGTCACCGGATGCACAACCGGTACCCGCTCCTCTACGACCGGGCCGTCGCCGAGGTCACCCACGCCCGGACCGGCGAGTGGATCATCTGGGCTCGCGCGGCCTTCGCCGGCTCGCAGCGCTATCCGCTCCACTGGGGCGGCGACTCCTCGGCGAGGTGGGACAACCTGTTCGCCAACGTCGGCGGCGGTCTGTCCCTCGGCCTCAGCGGGTTCCCGTTCTGGAGCATGGACATCGGCGGCTTCCTCGGCGAGCCCGACGACGACCTCCTCATCCGCTGGCTCCAGGCAGGCCTGTTCCTCTCCCACAGCCGCATCCACGGGTTCGGCAAGCGCGAGCTCTACGATCGCGGCGCCACCACCGATCTGGCCCGCGACCTGCTCCACCTGCGCTATCGGCTCCTGCCGTACCTGCTCGGCCAGGCTCACCGGGCCGCAGCGGCGGGTGTTCCCCTGGCGCGGCCGCTCGTCGTCGACCACCCCAACGACCCCACCACCTGGCACCTCTCGGACCAGTGGCTGCTCGGCGACGACCTCCTGGTGGCCCCGGTCGCGACTCCTGACGGAGATCGGCGCGTCTACCTGCCCGAAGGCGACTGGGTGCACTGGTTCACTGGCGAGCAGCACCACGGCCCCACCTGGCTCGCCACCCACAGCCCGATCGAGCACTTCCCGCTCTACCAGCGGGCGACGTCGCTCGTCCCGCTCGGCCCGGTCATGGCGCATGTTGGCGCCCGCCCCATCGACCTGCTCACGCTGCGGTCCGTAGCGCCGACCGTCACCTCGGACTGGCAAGGCGTGGCGCGGGTCGACGGCGACTCCGTGACGGTCACGACCACCCGACGCGATCCCACCATCGTCGTCGCAGGACTCCCGCCGAGAGTCGACGTCCGCCTGGTGGACGGGGCGGGGGAGGTCGTCGACCGCCCGATCCGACGCAACTGAGGAGACGCTGGTCGCGGCGACGCTGGCCGTGCCCCTCCGCCGGTTCCCAGCGCTGCGAACGCGGGCCGTCGGCGATTCCCGAACTCGGAGATCGGACGACGGAAGTACGCGGTTCGCGGGCGGCAGCGCGCCCGTCCGATCGGTCGGCCCGCTGCGTCATCCCCTCCGCAACGTGGTGGCACGTCGCATGCGAGTGCCGCGCACACGCCTTTTTCTGCGTTTGAACGGAGGTCGACGATGGCTGATTTCCTCTCCGCGTATTCCATCCAGAGCTGGCTCGAGTCCTGTCCACAGGGCTACCTCGAGGATACCGAGTACGGGCACGCCCACGACGAGAAGGAGCCCGACATCCTGCTCGACAACGAGGTGCTGCGGGAGGAGACCATCAAGGCGACGGTGCAGCTCGTGGTCGGCGAGCGCTGTGCGCTGTCGGCGTCGTCGGGCCTGATCAACGCGGCGCCGGACGAGGCGAGCAAGCGTTTCCTCGCGACGCAGACGCTCGACGAGGCGCGCCACGTCGAGGTCTTCACGCACCGGCTCTACGACCTCGGCGTCAAGAAGAACGAGCTCGAGAGCGTGATCAGGCACTATGCGAACCCGAACCTCGTCAAGTTCGCCGAGGTCCTGCTCGAGAAGGTCGACAAGAAGGATTTCATCGCCGGCGTCGTCGGGCAGAACATCGTCCTCGAAGGCATGGCCTTCAGCGTCTTCGAGATGATGTATGCGATGAACGAGCCCATCAACGCGAAGTTCGCACACACGCTGTCGGGCACGATCGCCGACGAGCGTCGTCACGTCGGCTTCGGCGAGAACCGCATCGGCTCGCTGATCAAAGAAAACCCCGGCAAGAAGTCCGAGATCGAGCGCATGCAGAAGGAGATGTCCTACTGGATGCTCGCGACCTTCGCCGACGCCTTCCGCGGCAACCGCACGCTCGACGAGCTGAACAAGCTCGGCGTGGAGCGCGCGCACGGCCACTACCAGGGCGCGGACCTCGGTGTGCTCTCGCCCGAGCAGATGGAGCACGTGCTCGCCGATACCGTGCTGGCCGAGTTCAAGACGCGGCTCGGCCGCATCGGCGTCGAGTACCAGACGCCTGCGATGCCGGCTTGACGCCGGCACCGCCGGCGTAGCCATCGCAGCGAGGGAACTCTGTCCCCTCGCCCCACGCGGCGAAGCCGCGCGGGGCCCCACTCCCCGGCTCGCTTTGCTCGGCCGCGCTGCGCGCGGAGGCTCTCGCACTGGAGGCGTCGAACATGACCGCACGAACCGAGCCCCGCACGGAAATTCACGACCTGGAGCACGACGCGTTTCTCGAGGAGGTGCACTCCTTCGAGTTCTGGTTCCAGGCGGTCGAGGGGTACCTGTCGGGGACGGTGCACGGGCACCGTCCCGACACCCGCGACGTGCCGCCGGTCGGCAGCGATCGAGAGCGGCTGATCTCGACGCTGTGCAACTACTGCATCGGCGAGACGGCCGCGCTCGAGGGAGCGAGCGGTCTCATCGCGATCGCGCCGAACCGGCTCACGAAGGTCTTCCTCTCGACCCAGGTGGCCGACGAGGGCCGTCACCTCGAGGTGCTGCTGCAGCGCCTCGCCGACCTCGGCGTCGCCGAGCCGGAGTCCGAGGTCGAGAAGCGCTCCAGCCCGAGCCTGCAGCTCTTCCGCCGCCGGCTGCTGGAGCTGGTCGCGAGCCGCGACTGGGAGGCCGCGATCTTCGCGCAGAACGTCATCCTCGAGTCGCTCGAGTACGCGGTGTTCCACACCCACGCGAGCAACGCGGATCCGATCACGCGCGAAGTGCTCGAGGGCGTCATCAAGGACGAGCGGCGTCACATCGGCTTCGGCGAGAACGAGCTCGGTCGCAAGCTCGCGCACTCGCCGCACATCCGCGCCCGTCTCGGTCAAGTACGGAGCCAGCTCGACCACCTGGTGCTCGACATGCTCGAGACCACCGCGCGCGAGATCGGCGTCGACCGCCACGAGCAGGAGCGCCTCGGGCGGACCTACCGCGAGTCGGTCGAGCGTCTGGGGTTCGGCTCGTGAGCCGCGGTTCGCGGTCGGAGAAGCGCGCGAGCGACCGTCTGCGTCGCGGGAGAGCGGCATGAGCGATCCGCTGCAGGGGCACGACGACGCGTCCGCCGAGCCGGGCGCGGGCGAGCGCCGGCGCTTCATCCTCGACGATACGGGCTTCAACGAAGTGCCGGTCAAGTACCGCAAGTTCTACCGCAAGTGGCGCGGTGCCGGCGACGCGCTCGCGCCCAACGAGGTGGTCTGTCCGGTCTGCAAGGTCGTGATCCGCTCGACGCGCGAGCTGCGGCCGGGCGACCGCGTGTACTGCATGCCGTGCATGTCGCGTCTGGTCGTGGTGCGCGGCGAGTCGGGCATGCTCGAGGCGCGCGTCGCATATTGAAGCGTCTGCAGCGCGCTGGGTCGTTCATCGAGAAAACCGAACGATCCATCAAAATGTTTCTATTTGATCGAGGCGTGGGCCGTTCCTACGGTGGGCGCCCATGCAGATCACGGCCAAGCCCCGAGGCGGAGCGGGAGTCCCGGCCGCGCCCGCTCCGCCGCCTCGCCTCTTTCACGGTCGACACGTCCTGCGCCTCGCGGCGCTCCCGCGCGCGGCGCTCGTCGCAGCACTCCTGATCCCGCTCGTCGCGTCCGGGATCGCCCGCGCGAGCACCGGCAGCGAGCTCGCGCTGTCGCTCGATGAGGCGGTCGCGCTGGGGCTCGACCAGAGCCCGACCTATCGCGTTGCCGCCGTCGAGGTCGAGCGCGCGCGCGGTGCGCGGCTCGGCGCCGAGCCGTACTTTCCGGGCAACCCGCTGCTGTCGTTCGACGCCGGTCCGCGCGACCAGGCCGACGAGCGCGGCACCAAGTTCTCGTATCAGGCGCGCATCGAGCAGCCCGTCGACGTCGCGGGCCAGCGCAAGGCGAGGCTCGCCGAGGCCGACGCCAACATCGCGCTCGCCGAGGCGCGCCTCGCGGTGGCCGGCGCGGAGGTGCGCACGCGTGTGCGCTCGGCCTACGTGAACGCGCTGATCGCGGCGCGGCGCGTGGACGACGCCGAGCAGCGCGTCTCGACCGCGGCGCGCCTCGAGCGCGCGGCGCGCGACCGCGTCGCGACCGGTGCCGCATCGGAGGTCGAGCAGCGTCTCGCCGAGGCGGAGCGCGGCAAGGCCGAGGCGGAGCGTCTCGCCGCCGCGACCGACCTGCAG
>JAIEPK010000302.1 GCA_019749875.1 Candidatus Binatia bacterium
GGCGCGCGCGCGGCGTTGACGGCACGGCGGCGCGTGCGCGGCGTTGACCACGAAGCGGCGGCATTGGTACGACCGACGCCATCCATGATCGACGCGGCAGGCGAGATCCGTCCGGACGAGCGCTTCGACGAGCAGCAGCTGCGTGCGTGGCTCGGCGCCCGGCGTCCCGAGCTCGGCGGACCGTTCGAGGTTCGGCAGTTCCGCGGCGGCCACGCGAACCTGACCTACCTGCTGCGCTATCCCGATCGCGAGCTGGTGCTGCGGCGTCCGCCGCTCGGACCGGTGGCGCCGAAGTCGCACGACATGGCTCGCGAGTATCGCGCGCTGGCAGCGCTCGCACCGGTGTACGAGCCGTCGCCGCGTCCGGTGCTGCTGTGCGAGGACACCTCGGTCATCGGCGCGGTGTTCTTCCTCATGGAGCGCCGCAACGGCGTCGTCGTGCGTGCGACGTGGCCCGACGAGCTCGGCGACGATCCGACGCTGCGCCGCCGCATGAGCGAGTCGCTGGTCGACGCGCTCGCGGACCTGCACCTGGTCGACGTGCGGCGCCCCGACATCGCGACGCTCGGCAAGCCCGAAGGGTTCGTGCAGCGGCAGGTGAGCGGCTGGTACGACCGCTGGCAGCGCGCCAAGACGCGCGACATCCCGGCGATGGACGAGCTGTGCACGTTCCTCGCCGAGCGCATCCCGAAGCCCGTCGGCGTGAGCGTGCTGCACAACGACTGGAAGCTCGACAACGCGATGTTCGATGCGCGGGACCCCGGCAAGCTCGTGGCCGTCTTCGACTGGGACATGACCACGATCGGCGACCCGCTGATCGATCTCGGTACGCTGCTCAGCTACTGGGGCGAGGCGGGCGAGAGCCCACGTGGCACCGGCGGCAACGTCACGGCGCTGCCGGGCATGCTGACGCGCGACGAGATCGCCGCGCGCTACGCAGAGCGCACCGGCTTCGACGTGAGCGCGGCGCCGTTCTACGAGACCTTCGGACTCTTCAAGACCGCGGTCGTCATCGAGCAGATCTACGTACGCTACGTGCGCGGGCAGACCAAGGACGAGCGCTTCGCGGCGCTGGGGCCGGCCGTGCCGATGCTCGCCGAGGCGGCGCAGCGGGTCGCGGCGAAGCTGCGCTGAGCGCTTTCGAGGGACGGAGCCATGGACGACGCGCCGGGGCAGGGCATCGCACGCACGGCGCGGACCTCGCCCGACAAGCCGGCGATGATCTTCGGCGATGCCGTGCGCACCTACGGCGCGCTCGACCGGCGCGTCAATCAAATCGCGCACGCGCTCCGTCGCGCCGGGGTCGGCGAGGGCGACCGCGTCGGGGTCGCGCTCTTCAACGGCTTCGAGTGGTTCGAGGCGCTGAACGCGCTCGGCCGTCTCGGCGCGCTGCTGGTGCCGATCAGCTTCCGCGGCAAAGGTCCGGAGATCGCTTACATGCTCGCCGACTCGGGGGCGAAGCTGCTGGTCTGCGATCCGCGGCTCGCCGGCGAGGTCGACCGCGCGCTCGCGGAGCATCTGCTGCCGGACGGCGCCGTGTGGGTCGTCGGCGACGCGCCGCCGTGGCGCGGCGCGAGCTTCGAGGAGCGCATCGCGTCCGAGCCCGCGACGCCGCCCGACGGCGCGCATCCGGGCGGCGGCTACAACGTGATGATCTACACCTCGGGCACGACCGGACGCCCGAAGGGCATCCTGCGCGCGCCGTTGCCGCCCGAGAACGCCGCGCTGCAGATGCTCGGCGTCGCGCAGATGTGGGGCTACGGCCCCGACGACGTGCACCTGGTGCCCGGGCCCGTCTATCACACGGCACCCGGCTCGCAGGGCCAGATGCACCTGACGCTCGGCGCGACCATCGTCGTCATGCCGCGCTTCGACGCGGAAGACTTTCTCCGGCTCGTCGAGCGCCACCGTGTGACCAATGCGCAGATGGTGCCGGCGATGTTCTTCCGTCTGCTCGCACTGCCCGACGAGGTGCGTGCGCGCTACGACCTGAGCTCGATCCGCCGCATCCTGCACGCGGCGGCACCCTGTCCGGTCGCCGTCAAGCAACGCATCCTGGACGTCTTCCCGCCCGGCACGGTGTGGGAGTTCTACGGCGCCTCGGAGGGCGGCGGCACGCGCATCGGGCCGGACGAGTGGCTCGCGAAGCCGGGCAGCGTCGGCCGCCCGTGGCCGGGCCTCGACGTGCGCGTGCTCGACGACGACGGCCGGCCGTGCGCACCGGGCGACACCGGGACCATCTACCTGAAGCTCTCGCCGGGCGCGTCGTTCTCGTACAGCGGCGCCGACGACAAGACGCGTGCCGCGTTCCGCGACGGCTACTTCACCGTCGGCGACATGGGCTGGCTCGACGGCGACGGCTACCTGTTCATCGCCGACCGCAAGATCGACATGATCATCTCCGGCGGCGCGAACGTCTACCCGGCCGAGGTCGAGCAGGTGCTGTACCGCCACCCGAAGGTCCTCGACGTGGCGGTGATCGGCGTGCCCGACGACGAGATGGGCGAATCGGTGAAGGCGATCGTCGAGCTGCGCGCGGGCGAGCGTGCGACGCCCGACGAGCTGATCGCGTTCTGCCGGCACGATCTCGCGCACTACAAGTGCCCGCGGACCGTCGACTTCGTCGCCGAGCTGCCGCGCGAGCCGCAGGGCAAGGTCCTCAAGCGGCAGCTGCGCGAGCGGTACTGGGTGGGGCGCTCGACGCGCGTGTGAGCGCACGCGGGGCGGCGGCAGCGCGCTGCGGTCGCGCGGTCTCCGCGGCCATGACGCGCCTCAGCTCGCGGCGGCCTTCGCCTTCATGCCGCGCGTCGCGAGCGCACGCCGCTGCTCGTAGGCGGCGCGGACGATGCGCACGTCCTCGAGGTAGGGCTCGAGCTCCTCGAGCGTGAGCGCCTGCGGTCCGTCGCAGAGCGCTTTCGACGGATTCGGGTGGAAGTCGACGAGCACCATGTTGGCGCCCGCAATCACACCTTGTGCGGTGACGTGATGGATGTCGGTCAGCCCGTCGGGCGCGGGCTCTTTTCTGCCCACCGAGTGCGACGGGTCGATGCACACCGGCAGGCGCGTCAGGCGCTTGACGACCGGCACGTGCGCCACGTCGACGAAGTTGCGGTGCGGGTCGCCGAGATTGGTCTTCATGCCGCGCAGGCACAGGATGATCTTCGAGTTGCCCTCGCTCGCGACGTACTCGCACGCGTTGAGCGACTCCTCGAGCGTGATGCCCATGCCGCGCTTGAACAGCACGGGAAAGCGCTGCTGCTGGCCGACGTACTTCAGGAGCTCGAAGTTCTGCGCGTTGCGCGTACCGATCTGCAGCAGCACGCCGGTCGGCGCGCCGGCGCCGTCGAGCGCGCTATTGATCTCGTCGATCTGCGACTCGTGCGTGATCTCCATCGCGATCACGCGGATGCCGTACTTGCCGGCGAGCTCGAACACCCACGGCAGGCACTCTCTTCCGAGGCCCTGGAAGTCGTACGGGCTGGTGCGCGGCTTGTAGGCGCCCATGCGTGTCGTCGTGATGCCGGCCTTCTGCAGCGCCGCGAACATCTGCTCGGCATGCTGCGGGGTGTCCACCGCGCACAGGCCGGGCAGGACGTGCAGCGTGTCCTGATCGAACGTCAGGCCCTGATACTGGAAGCCGACCACGTCGACCTGGCCTTTGTGGCGCCCGATGATGCGGTACTTCTCCGAAACCCGGACGACGCGCTCGACGCAGTCCAGCTCCTCGAACGGCTCGGTCGGCACGGTCACCGTCGAGCCGATCAGGTAGACCTCGATCAGCGAGCGGGTCGCACCCTCGACGACGTGCAGGCGGGACGACACGCCCTCGTAGCGACCGGCGATCTCCAGGACCTGGCGAACGCCTTCCGAATCTTTGGGGGTGTCGGGCTTGAGGATGACGATCACGCGGGTTCCCTACCCGACGCTCCGTCGTCCCGCCAATCCCGTCGGCCACGCCGGCGTGGCGCGCGACGGCTCAGCGTGCGGTGGTGCTCGCCAGCGCGCCCAGGCGGACCGTGTCGCCCTCCGCGATGCCGTGCGCGGCGCAGAAGCCGCCCGGCACCTCGAGAACGAAGCGCACCGGCGCGTCGCTCGGCAGCGATGCTTCTGAGAAGGGCGTCGTCTGCGCGTGCAGCCGCACGATCCTCTCGGTGTCGTCGATGAACAGGATGTCGAGCGGGATCTTGGTGTTCTTCATCCAGAACGCCTGCGGCGCGGCTTCCGGGAAGATGAACAGCATGCCCTGTCCGGGTGCGAGCTCGTCGCGGTACATGAGGCCGAGCTGACGGGCGTCGGGCGTCACCGCGAGCTCGACCGCGACCGGCAGGACCTTGCCCGCGCCCGACACCACCTCGACGGTGCCCGCGGCACGCGACGGATGGCACGAGGTCAGCAACGACAGCAGCAATGCGAGCGCGACCACGGCGGACCGACCAGCGATGCGTCTCATGGCAACCTCCGGAGCGCGTCGAGCCAGAGCGCGGCCTTCGCGGCATAGCCCCCGTCGGTGAGGTGCAGCTCATCGAAGGTCGGCAGGTACGCCGGATACTGACGCTCGTCGAACAGCTTGCGCTTGACCATCGCCGCGCGGACGCGCTGCGGCCAGTCGCCGCGCGGTCCGTTGGGTGGTGCGATGGGCGGGAAGAAGAGCACGGGCACTGGGGCGAGCGCCTTCCGGATCTGCACCAGGCGCGTCGCGGTCTCGTTCGGGTCCTGCGTCGCGAGCAGGTCGTTGAGCCCGAGATCAACGATCGCAGCGTCGATCGGCGCGCCGCCGATCGCCTCGCGGACCGCGGCGATCCACGGCTTCTTCGTCCGGCACGCGGCCTTGATCACGGCGAAGCCTTCGAGGATGGTGCCGCAGAACGCGGGTGGGTCCTGGAGCCACAGCGCCGTCGTGCTGGCGCCGACACCGAGGTTGTACACCCGCGCCTCTCGCCACGGCGTACCGCCGCTCTGGATCGGTGGCTCGACGTGCGCGAGCAACGCCTCGAGCGACGCAGCCGGATTGTAGGGGCTCTGCAGCTCCCTCGAGACGCTGGGGCGCGGCTCCGGCGTGCCGTACGTGGTCGAGTCTCCGATCAGGACGACGTTGCGGCGGGTGGTCGTCGTCACCGTGGACGGCGAAGGGGAGGGTTCCGAAGTCGGCGCCGGCGTCGCGGTCGGGAGCGGAGAGGGCAGCGCAGGCTCCGAGGCGGCCCGGCGGACGGACGCACAGCCTCCGAGCAGCGCGCCGAGCAGCAGCACCGCGGCCGTTACGAGCCCACGGTGCTGGCGTCGCACCCTCGTGCTCGGGTCGGCGGCGCGGCGCACCATCGTCCGCTCAGGCCAGCGACGCGGCCACGATCTCGACCACGTCCTTGACCTTCACGTCTTCCTCGAGGCCCGCAGCCTTGGTCGCGTCGCTGATCATCGTCGTGCAGAACGGGCAGGCGACCGCGATCGTGTCGGGCTTCACCTCCATGAGCTGCTCGAGGCGCGTGTTGTTGATGCGCGGCGTGCCGTGCTCCTCTTCCTTCCAGAACTGGCCGCCGCCGGCACCGCAGCAGAACGTACGGCGCGACGAGTTCTCGACGTCCTCGCGCTTCATCTGCGGGATCTGGTCGAGCACCGCGCGCGGCGCCTCGTGCACGTTGTTGTGGCGCGCGAGATAGCACGGGTCGTGGATCGCGAGCTTCTTGTCGAGGAAGCCCTTCTCGAGCTTGATGCGGCCCGCGCCGAGCAGCTCCTCGATGTACTGCGTCGTGTGCACGACCTGGAACTTGCCGCCCAGATCCGGGTACTCGTTCTTGATCGTGTTGAAGCAGTGCGGGCACTGCGTGACGATCTTGTCGAACTTGTAGCGGTTCAGCGTCTCGACGTTCATCTGCGCGAGCGTGAAGTACAGGTACTCGTTGCCGAGACGGCGCGCCGGCTCGCCCGTGCACTGCTCCTCGCTGCCGAGGATGCCGAACTTGACGCCGGCCTGCTTCATGATCTTGACGAAGGCCTTGCTGGTCTTCTGGTTGCGCTCGTCGAACGAGCCCGCGCAGCCGACCCAGTAGAGGACGTCGACCTTCTCCTCCTCGCCGATCTCCGCCATGAGCGGGATCTCGAGCTCGGACGCCCAGTCGCCGCGCGTGTCGGCCGGGATGCCCCAGGGGTTCGACTGGTTCTCGGTGCTCTTGAAGGACTTCGCGAGGTCGGACGGGAACTCGCTGCGCACCAGCACCGCGTGCCGCCGCATGTCGACGATGCGCTGGATGTGCTCGATCGCGACCGGGCAGCCTTCCTCGCACCAGCCGCAGGTGGTGCAGCCCCAGATCACGGGTTCCGTTGCGACCTCGCGGATCATGTCGGCGTTCGCGAGCCAGCGCGAGTCGCGTGCGGGCGCTGCGTGCCCGTGGCCGTTCGCGCCGTGCCCATTGCCGTGGCCGTCTGCATCGCCGTCGCCGAGCGAGGCCGCGTGCGAGATGACGTGTGCGTCGTCGTCGCTGCCCCACGACATCAGCGGACGGGCGCGCGGGATCAGCTCGTCGAGCGCCACGTCGCCGCCGTCGCCGCGGTCGAGCGGCTCGTCGAGCGCCTCGACCTGCTCCGCCGTCGTGCCGCCGGCCTTCAGCGCCTTGAACTTCGCCATCTGCGCCCAGAGGAAGCTCGTCTTCGCGAGCAGGTGCTCGCGCTGCTCGATGACGAGGTGCTTCGGGTTGAGCGCCTTGCTGGTATTGACGGTCGGGCAGTTCAGCGTGCAGCGGCCGCACTCGAGGCAGGCCGCCATGTCGAGCAGCTGCTTCCAGCTGTACTCCTCGATCTTCTCGACGCCGAAGGTCTCCGCGTTCTCGAAGTCCTCGACCGGGGTCGCGCGGTGTCCGCTCTCGTAGCCGGCGCCGATGGTCTTGAAGAAGATGTTCACCGGGCCGATGAACATGTGGCGCAGCTTGGTCGACGTCATCGTGTAGAGGAACCCCAGCACGATGAAGAGGTGCACGATCCAGATCACGCGGTGCGTGGCCGGACCGGCGCCGATCGCCCGGAATCCCGCCGCGAAGATCGGACCGATGAAGGCGAGGCCTTCGGAGCTGCGCGGCTCGGCGACGATGCGCGAGCCTTCGAGCATGAAGCCCGTGAAGCCGATCAGCCACAGCATGACCAGCGGGAAGCCGTAGCCCGACTCGTTCTCGAAGTTCGAGATCATCTGGTCGGGCTGCCGCAGCTGGCGCGGCTGCGCCTGATAGCGGCGGTAGAGGAAGATCGACGAGCTCACGACGAGGCCGACGCCGGCCGCGTCCATCATGAGCTTGTACAGCGCGTAGAACGCGCCGTAGTAGAAGTTGAGCGGGGTGTCGGCCTCGACGGTGATCAGGGACGTCCCGATGAATAGCGTCAAGAACGACACCAGCAGCACCTGGTGCACGACCCCCGCGGGCTCGCGCACCACGCGCCCCTGGCCGACGCCCTCGAAGAGCGCGCGCTGCAGGCGGATGCCGAGGCGGTCGAAGCGGTTGGCCGGCTGGCCGAGGCGGACGATGCGGAACCAGCGGTAGAGCGGGTAGACGATCGTCAGGCCCCAGAGCGCGAACAGGAAGAACGCGAGCCCGACGTAGAAGAAGTGGAAGATCTCGGCGAAGTGCTCTTTGAAGATCTCGGGCGCGTTCCAGAAGACCTCGCGCGTCTGGCCGAGATTGAGATCCTGCAAGCTCATGTCCGCGTCATCCCCGACGAGGGCGTCCGGCCCCCGTCATTCAGCCCGCTCTCGCAGCGATGGAGCCCCGTGCTCCGCCGATCATGCAGCCCGCTCTCGGAGCCACGGAGCCCCGCGCTTTGCGCCGGTCACGTACGGGCCGCCCCGCGAGAGGCGGCCCGTCGTGTCTCGGCCACGCGCGGACGAGCCGTTCAGCTCGCCTTGAGCTTCTTCACCTCGTCCGTCATCTCCGGCACGGCCTTGAAGAGATCGGCGACGAGGCCGTAGTCCGCGACGCTGTAGATGGGCGCGTCCGCGTCCTTGTTGATCGCGACGATGACCTTCGAGTCCTTCATGCCGGCGAGGTGCTGGATCGCACCCGAGATGCCGACCGCGATGTAGAGCTGCGGCGCCACCACTTTTCCCGTCTGGCCGACCTGCAGGTCGTTCGGCACGAAGCCGGCGTCGACCGCGGCGCGCGAGGCACCCATGGCCGCGCCGAGTGCATCGACCAGCGGCTCCAGGTACGTGGTGAAGTTCTCGCCCGACTTGAGGCCGCGGCCGCCCGAGACGACGATGCTCGCATCGCCGAGGGCAGGGCGGTCGCTCTTGGTCTCGGCGAACGACACGAAGCGCATCTTGCTCGTGACGTCGGCGGGCAGCGCGACCTTCTCCACGCCCGCGGCCGCCCCGGCCTTCGCAGCCGGCTCGTACGCGGTGGTGCGCACGGTCACGACCTTGACCGGCGTCTCGATGCTCACCGTCGCGAGGACGTTGCCGGCGTAGGTCGGACGCGTGATCGTGCCGTCCTCGTTGAGCGCGGTGATGTCGCTCGCCATGCCGGCGTCGAGCAGCTGGGCCGCGCGCGGGAAGAAGTCCTTGCCCTGCGCCGTGGCGGCTCCGACGACGGTGGTGGCGCCCTTGTCCTTCGCGACGTGAGCGACGGCCTTCGCGTAGATGTCGGCGACGTAGTCCTTGAGGCGAGCGTCGTCGACGACCAGCACCTGCTTGACGCCGTAGCCCGCGACGTCGGACGCGATCGCGTCGACGCCCGAGCCCAGGACCAGCGCTGCGACCTCGCCGCCGTCCTTCTTCGCCGCCTCGAGACCCGCATGCACCGCGACCAGCGAGCTCTTCAGAAGCTTGCCGTGCGCGTGCTCGATGTAGACCAGAACCTTAGCCATGGAAGTTGCTCCTTGCGTGCGTCGCGCGTGGCGTCAGATGAGCTTCGCTTCGGTGTGGAGGAGGTTGACCAGCTCCTGCACCGTCTCGACCTTGCGTCCGGCGGCGCGCTTGGGCGGCGGCGACACCTTGTGCGTCTTGACGCGCGGCTTCGCGTCGACGCCGAGCTCCGCGAGCGGGATCTCCTTCAGCTCTTTCTTGCGCGCCTTCATGATGCCCGGCAGCGAGGCGTAGCGCGGCTCGTTCAGGCGAAGGTCGGTCGTGATGACGCCGGGCAGGGTGAAGGCGACCGTCTCGAGGCCGCCGTCGACCTCGCGGGTGACCGTCACGTCCTTCTTGTCCCCCGAGAACTCGACCTTCGACGCGAACGTGGCCTGCGGCCAGTCGAGCATCGAGGCGAGGATCTGGCCGGTCTGGTTCGCGTCGTCGTCGATCGCCTGCTTGCCGGCGAGCACGAGCTCGGGCTTCTCCTGATCGACGAGCTTCGCGAGCAGGGCCGCGGTGGTGGCGGCGTCGAGCTCGTCGTCGGACAGGACCAGGATCGCGCGGTCGGCGCCCATCGCGAGGCCGGTGCGCAGCTGCTCCTGCGCCACCTTCTGGCCGATCGACACCAGCACCACTTCCGCGCCGCCCTGCTGTTCCTTGATGCGCAGCGCTTCCTCGAGCGCGATCTCGCAGAACGGGTTGATCACGAACTTCACGTTGTCCGTGACGATTCCCGTACCGTCGCCCTTCACGCTGATGTTGGTCTGCGGGTCCGGGACCCGCTTGATCGGTACCAGGATCTTCACGCCGGATGCTCCTTCGCTAGGGGAAACGTGCCGCGGGCGCCGGGAAAACGGGCCGCGATCGACCCCCCGTGGATAACACGGTGCTAATGCGAGTCAACGAAGCGGCGCTTATGCGACGCTTCAGTGTGCAGCAGTAGCCGTGCTCCGAACGCCCGCGCGCCGTCGCGCGAAGCGAGCGCGGGATGCGGGGCCTCGCGCGCCTCTGCCTCGCGGTACGAGGGGACGCGTGACCCCTCGTTGTGATGTCTCACGCGTCGTAGCCGAGCCGGGTGGAGAGATCCTTGCCAGCGCGGAGCGCGAGCGGGGCGATCTCGCGATCGATGCGCTCCGGCGACAGCCGGTACTCGGGCGCGGTGATCGACAGGCTGCCGACGACGGTGCGCGTGTAGTCGCGGATCGGAACGGCGATCGCCATGACGTCGGGCAGATACTCGCCGGCCTCGATCGCGTAACCGCGCTCGGCGACGCCGCGCAGGTCGCTGATCAGGTCGTCGCGCCGCACGATCGTCTTCTCCGAGTGCCGCTCGAGCACCTCCGGCAACGAGCTGCGGATCTCCTCCTCGGATTCGAAGGCGAGGTGCGCCTTGCCCGCCGCGGTGCAGTGCAGCGGCAGCGCCTGGCCGAGCAGCGAGACGATGCGCACCGGGCGATCGGCCTCGACGGACTGCAGCGGCACCACGCCACCCCGGCGCAGCAGGCTCAGGTAGACCGTCTCCTGGCAGGACTTCACCACCTCGTCCATGATCGGACGCGCCTGGCGGAGCAGACCCATCTGCTGCACGAACGTCTGACCGAGCTGCAGGCAGCGGATGCCGAGGCGGTAGTTCTCGGTCGACTTGTTCTGCTCGATGTAGCCGCGTGACTCCAGCGTCGCGAGCAGACGGAAGACGTTGTTCTTGTGCAGCTTGAGCCGCTTGGAGAGATCGGTGACGCCGAGCTCCTCGGTCTCGCCGGCGAACTGCTCGAGCACGTCGAGCGCGTGCGCGACCGATTGGATGACGTAGTTGGTCTTCTCTCGACGCACCATGGTAGAAGTTCGTCCGGCCGCGGGCCGCCGTCAGTGGCGGAGACCGGTTGCAAAAGGCGTTTTACGACTAGGCGCGGTCGCCGTTCATGTCAAACAGCCCGTCGCCGGGGGCGGATAAGCCGTCGGCCGGGCGACGGAAAGCGGAGCGGCCGGCATGGCTGCGAGGGGGATCGGTGGACGTTCAGGCGAGGATGGTCGACGTGAAGACGGAGGACGGGACGATGCCTGTCCATCTCGTCGTGCCGGAAGGGGAAGGGCCGTTTGCCGGCGTGATCGTCGCGATGGAGGCGTTCGGGCTGAACGGCCACATGAAGGGCGTCGCCGAGCGCATCGCGCGCGAGGGGTACGTCGTCGCGGCGCCGGACTTCTACTATCGCGCCCCGGGCGAGCGCGTGGTCGGTTACGACCAGCTGCCCAGGGCGATCGAGCTGATGACGAACCTGCCGACGTACGACGCGATCACCGCGGACGTGAAGGCCGCGATCGACCTCGTCGAGGCGCAGCCGCAGACCGACAAAGGTCGCATCGGCATGACGGGTTTCTGCATGGGCGGCTTTCTGACGTTCCTGTCCGCTTGCCGCCTGCCGATCAAGGCCGCGGCTCCGTTCTACGGCGGCGGGGTCGGTCGCGCGATGCTGCCGCCGAGCGAGCGACGCCCGCATCCGCCGCTCGAAGAGGCAGCCGGCATCTCCGGCGCGATGCTCATCTTCTACGGCGACAAGGACGCCTTCATTCCGCCCGAGGAATGCGCGCTGGTGAAGGATCGTCTCGCGCAGCTCGGCAAGGACGCCGAGGTGATCGTCTACCCCGGCGCCGATCACGGCTTCTTCTGTGACGAGCGTCCGTCCTACCACGAGGCTGCCGCGCAGGATTCGTGGAAGCGTCTCCTGAAGCTCTTCGACACCAAGCTCCGCGGGTGAAGCCGAGGCAGTCGACGGCGCCGACGCAGGTACGTTGGGTGCTGTCGTGCGAACACGCCAGCGCTGCTTTGCCGCGCGAGTACCGCGGGCTCGGCGTGTCGCGGCACGAGCGCTACGACCACATCGGTTGGGACATCGGCGCGCGTGCCGTGCAGCGCGAGATCGCGCGTCGGCTCGGTGCGCCGGCGGTTGCGTCGCGTTGGTCGCGCTTGCTGATCGACTGCAACCGCGAGCTGCACGACGAGACGCTGATCGTGCACACCAGCGACGGCGTGCGGATTCCCGGCAATGCGCGGATCGCGCGCGCCGAGCGCGCGCGACGTATCGCTCTCGCCTGGCAGCCGTATCACGCGGCGGTCGACCGCATGGTGGGACGCGCGAAGCGCGCGAATCCCGACGCGGCGGTGCAGCTGCTCGCGTTGCACAGCTTCACGCCGGTCATGAACGGTGTGCCGCGACCGTTCGACATCGGCGTGCTCTACGATGCCTACCCCGAGCTCGCGCACCGGCTCGGGCGGGCGCTGTCACGGCTCGGTCTGCGCGTGCGCTACAACGAGCCGTACTCGGGTCTCGCCGGGCTGATCTACAGCGCCCGGCGGCACGGCGACGCGCACGACATCGCGTACGTCGAGCTGGAGATCAACAACGCGCTGCTGCGTTCGCAGGCAGGCATCGTCCGGCTCGGACGCGACGTCGCGCGCGCGCTCGCGACGCTCACTCGTCCTTGTAAGCGGTGACGTCGATCTCGGTCTCGCCCTCGATGCCCTTCGAGTCCTTGCACTTCAGCGTCACCACGAAGTCACCCTCGGCTTGATACGTGTGCGTCGGGTTCATGTCCGTGCTGTGCGGCGTGCCGTCGCCGAAGTCCCAGTCGCAGGTGACGGCGCCGGTCGCGTCCTCGACGGTCGAGGTGAACTTGACGGCCAGCGGCGGCGGTCCCTCGTCCGGATCGGCCTCGGCGTCGACGTAGAGCTCGTCGACCACCATGGCGGCTGCGCCGGCGTTCGCTCCCGCCGCCGGAGCAGCGGCGGGCTGTCCCGCCGGGGCCGCGGGCGCGACAGCGGGGGCGCCGGCTGCGGGCGCGGCCGGCGCCGGTGCCTTGGCCGGCTCCTCGGACTTGCTGCATGCCTGCAGGCCGACGGTGCCAGTAACGAGCAGGCCACACAGGACCCACGACCATGAGCGCATCGAAATCATAATCTCGTTCGTCCTCCGGAAAGGGAGCGGGTTCGAGTACGGCCGCCGACCTTATCATCCCCGGCAAGACGTTGGGAAGCCGCGCGGCACCGCGCCCAAACGGTGGTAGGGAGCGGCAGGGAACGGTGCGCGGCCATGGAATCGGGCGCGGTCCCCGTGCTAGCCGGGCGGGATGCGCGTCGTACTGGTGGGTCAGGCAGCCTTCGGGCAGAGCGTGTTGAAGGGGCTGCTCGCGGCCGGACACGAGGTCGTGGCGGCGTACGCGCTGCCCGAGAGCAGGGGCAAGAAGGATCCGCTCGCGCTCGAGGCCGAGCAGGCCGGAATCCTCGTACGCACACCGGCCAGCTACAAGACGCCCGAGGTTGCGGCCGAGTTCGCGGCGCTGAAGGCCGACCTGGGTGTGTTGGCGTTCGTCACCAAGATCATCCCGCCCGCGGTGATCGATGCGCCGCGGCTCGGCACGCTGTGCTTCCACCCGTCGCTGCTGCCGCGATATCGGGGCGGCAGCGCGCTCGCCTGGCAGATCGTGCGCGGCGAGACGCGCGGCGGCTACACCGTGTTCTGGACCGACGCCGGCATCGACACCGGCCCGATCCTGCTCCAGGAAGAGATCGCGATCGGTCCCGACGACACCGCGGGCTCGTTCTACTTCGACAAGGTGTTCGCGGCGGGTGTCGCGGGCGTCGTGCGCGCGGTGGATCTCGTCGCCGCCGGCAACCCGCCGCGCATTCCGCAGGACGAGAGCGTCGCGACGTACGATCCGCTGTACACGGACGAGCACGCGGGCGTGCGCTGGGACCGTCCGCTGCGCGAGGTGTACGACCTGATCCGCGGCTGCGACCCGCAGCCGGGTGCACACACGACGTGCCGCGGGCAGATGCTGCGTCTGTACGACGCGCGCCGCACGAGCGACGATCCGCGCGGTGCCGCGCCGGGCACGATCCTCGCGATCGACGAGCGCGGGCTCGTCGTCGCGGCGGGCTCGGGGGCCGACGCGGGCGCGATCGCGGTGGGCCGCGTGCGCGGTGCGGGCGCGAAGGTGAAGTCGGCCGAGTTCGCGGCCGAGCAGAAGCTCGCCGCCGGCGAGAAGCTCGGCTGAGGCGACTCGCGGCCGCGCCCGTTCAGCGGCCGATGCCGGGCACGAAGCGCCACGTGCCCGCGCGATAGCAACGGTAGGCGTCGCCGTGCGTGCGCTCGAGGTACGGCTCCTCGACCGCCTTCACCTGGATCTCGACCGCCGCGATCAGCACCGCGAGCGCGAGGATCGACAGCGCATTCGGCGCCAGCACCGCGAGCCCTGCGAGCCCGAGCACCATGAAGGTGAAGATCGGGTTGCGAATGACGCCGTACGGGCCGCGCGTGATCAGCGCGGTGCGCTCCTGCGCGTCGACGCCGATGCGCCACGACGTGCCCATCGCGAGCTGCGACCACAGCGTGCCGGCGAGGCCGGCCAGGTAGAGCGTGCCGCCGAGCACGAGCGCCGTCGACGCACGGGGCGCGATCAGCGGCGACAGCGTGCCGCGCGCCTGGAGCACGGCCGCGAGCGGCGTCAGCACGATCGCGAAGGCGAACAGCAGCCCGCCCCACCACTCGACGGATCCCGGACGTCCGGAAAGGCCGCGGTATCCCGTGCTGCCCGTCTGCTGCCAGTGCACCCAGCTGCGCCAGCCGAAGGCGAGGCCGGCGAAGACGAAGTAACCGGTGAGTGCTGCGTACGGCATGGGGATCTCCTCCGCTCCGTTCTCGATGGACGCGCGGAGAAATATCGAGTAATTGCTCGGGTTCGCTACTCGGTTTCGGGAAGCCATGCCCACGATCGCGAAGAAGCGGCTCGAGCCGCGCAGGAAGCCGCGCCAGGCGCGCTCGCAGGCGACGGTGGAGGTCATCCTCGCTGCAGCGGCTCGGGTTTTCGCGCGCGCCGGCTATGCCGCGACCACCACCAATCACGTCGCGGCGAAGGCCGGCGTGTCGATCGGCTCGCTCTACGAGTACTTTCCCTCGAAGGACGCGATCCTGGTCGCGCTCACCGAGCGCCACGTCGACGAGGCCGAGCGCGAGCTCGGGCGCGTGCTGGCCGCGCTCGGCGCTGCACGTCCGCCGCTCGACGAGGCCATCACCCGGCTCGTCCGCACGATGGTAGAGCTGCACGCACGAGACCCGGGTCTGCACCGGGTCCTGTTCGAGGAGGCGCCGCTGCCGGCGAAGCTCCGCGAGCGCGTCGCGCTGCTGGAGACCGGGATGGCCGCCGCGCTGGCGCGGCTTCTCGGTGGGCACGGCTTCGATCGAGAGGAGGCCAGAACGGCGGCGGCGATGGCCGTGCAGGTCGCCGAGAGCCTCACACACCGGCTCGTGCTGCACGACGTCGGCCGGTCGGGGGCGGGTTGGCGCGAGGCCGCCGAGCCGCACGTCCGGGAGATCAGCCTGCTGCTCCTCGGCTACCTCGAGCGGAAGCGCGCCGGCGCCGCCGTCCGGGCTTGATGGGCCTCGCAAAGAAAGCCGCCGCGTGCCGCAAGAGCCGTGTTTACCGCGCTGAGCCGGCGTGGTAATGGCGCGGCGTTGGGTGGTGGGGTGAGCCGCGGACGTTACATCGTAGTCGAGGGACCCATTGCCGTCGGTAAATCGTCGCTGGCGAAGATTCTCGCCGAGGAGTTCGATGCGGAGCTGGAGCTCGATCCGGCCGAGCAGAACGCCTTCCTGCGACCGTTCTACCAGTCTCCCGACCGACACGCGCTCGCGACGCAGCTCCGCTTCCTGCTTCTCCGTCTCGAACAGCAAAGCCGCATCGCCGCTCGCGCCAATGGGGGTGCGACGGTGTGCGATTACCTTCTCGCCAAGGACGAGATCTTCGCGCGCCTCACGCTGGGCAAGCCCGAGTACGAGCTGTACCGGGAGGTCGCCCGCCGCGTGGCGCAATCCATCGACCCGCAGCCCCGAACGCCGGACCTCGTGGTCTACCTCGAGGCGCGGCACGACGTGCTGCAGAGACGCCTTCGCAAGCGCAACCGGGATTTCGAGCGCCGAATCGCGCCGGAGTACCTGCAATCGCTCGCCGAGGCCTACAGGAACTACTTCCACTCGTATGAGGACGCACCTCTCCTGGTCGTGAACTGCTCCGAGATCGATTTTCTCGACAACGGCGACGAACTCGTCGACCTGCTTCGAGAGATCCGGAGCGTCCGCAAAGGGGTGCAGCACTACATACCGCTGGGATCCAGGTAATCGTCGCAGCCGACTCCGCGAGACGCGGGGAGGCGCGACCAAGACTGGACCGGGACGGGCAGGGGACGCGACCGAGCAGCGCCACACCGTGGCCAGGCCTCCGTCGGGTTCTGAGTGTTCGCTTGACGCGTGCATGCGTCATCGCGCTCATGGCCTTCCGACCGGTCCGGGAGGATTGATCCGTGAGAGCGAAGATCACCGTCCCGGACATTCGAGGAGCAAAAGGACGTCGTCGCCTGACGATGGTGACGGCCTACGACTGCACCTTCGCGCAGCTGATCGACCGGGCGAACGTCGATGTCCTTCTCGTCGGCGACAGCCTCGGCATGGTCGTGCAGGGCGAGCACTCGACCCTGCCGGTGACCATCGACGAGATGGCCTACCACACGCGGCTGGTCGCGAAGGCGCGTCCCAACGCGCTGGTGCTCGGCGACCTGCCGTTCCTGTCGTACCAGACCTCGCGCCGCGACGCGCTCGAGAACGCGGGCAAGCTCATCAAGGCCGGCGCCGAAGCCGTCAAGCTCGAGGGCGGACGCAGCCAGGCCTCGACCATCCGCGCGCTCGTTCGCGCCGACATTCCCGTCGTCGCGCACATCGGGCTCACCCCGCAGAGCGTGCACCGCATGGGCGGCCACAAGGTTCAGGGCCGCGACGCGGCGGGCCGCGAGCGGCTGCTCGACGACGCGCGCGCGGTCGCCGACGCCGGCGCCTTCGCGGTCGTGCTCGAGGGCGTGCCGCTCGAGCTCGGACGCGAGATCACCGAGATGCTCGACATCCCGACGATCGGCATCGGCGCCGGACCGTTCTGCGACGGCCAGGTGCTCGTCATGCACGACCTTCTCGGGCTTGCGACCGAGGACCGGAAGATGCCGCGCTTCGTGCGCCGCTACGCCGGTCTCGGTGCGCAGGTGACCGCGGCGGTCGAGTCGTTCGCCGACGACGTCCGCGGCGGCGCGTTCCCGTCCGACGCCGAGTCGTACCACGCACCGGCGCTCGCCGGCGTGGCGCCGCAGACCTACGAGACGCCGTCGCACCTGCGGACGATCGACAGCGTCGCCGGCATGCGCGCGTGGGCCGATCGCCAGCGCGCGCTCGGGCTGCGCATCGCGTTCGTGCCGACGATGGGCTTCCTGCACGAGGGGCACCTGTCACTGGTGCGCGAGGCGCGCTCGCGCGGCGACCGCGTGGTCGTGTCGATCTTCGTGAACCCGATCCAGTTCGACCGCGAGGAGGACCTGCTCGCGTACCCGCGCGAGCTCGAGCGCGATCGCCGGCTCCTCGAAGGCGAGGGCGTGGACGTGCTGTTCACGCCGACCGCGCGCGAGATGTACCCCGACGAGTTCGTCAGCGGGGTGAACGTCGAGCGCCTGACGGATCATCTCTGCGGCGCGCACCGTCCGGGCCACTTCCGCGGCGTCACGACCGTCGTCAGCAAGCTCTTCCACGCCGTCCAGCCGCACGTCGCGGTGTTCGGCCAGAAGGACTTCCAGCAGCTCGCCGTGATCCAGCGCATGACGCGCGACCTCGACTTCGGCATCGAGATCGTGCCCGGCAAGACCGTGCGCGAGGCCGACGGCCTCGCGATGTCGAGCCGCAACGCGCGCCTCGACGCGCAGGCCCGCATGGCGGCGCGCTGCGTGCCGGCGGCGATCGACGCGGCGCG
>JAIEPK010000144.1 GCA_019749875.1 Candidatus Binatia bacterium
CCCGCGGTCGGCGCGGTCGGCGCAGCTGCCGTGCCGTCGGCGGCTCGTGCATCGCGCAGCGGTGCCAGCGAGTCGACGATCGACGCCACAGCCGCCGCGCTGAAGCCCCACTGCGTCAAGCTGCGCACGAAGTCCCGGCGTGACAGCGCGCGGCCGAGGTAGCGGTCGACGAGGTCGCGCAGCACGTCCGTCAGGCCCGTCGCCGCCACACGCGCTTGAAGATTTCCCAGCCGATGCCCCGCCAGCGGTGCGTCCGGTAGCGCTCGCGGCTCAGCTGCTCGATCGCGCGCGTCGCATCGTGGTCACGCACGCCGAGCCCGCGCTCGCCGCGTGCGAGCAGCGCGAGCAGGTCGTGCGACGGCAGGTAGTCGGCGAGGACGTTCACCCGCGGGGCATCGCCGGTGTGGTGCACGGCGTGCGGCACCAGATTCGAGATCGCCCAGACTTCCCCCGGCTCCTGCGCGTAGAAGACGCCGTCGCAGAGCAATCTCTGCGGCCCGTCGGCCGACACGGCGAAGGTGAGACGCACCGTGTGCCGGAAGAAGCGCGCGGTGTCGCGATGGATCGGGATCAGGCCGTGCGGCTCGAGCCGTGCGACGATCGCGCGCGTCGGCGTCGCGGGGACGAGGTCACGCAGCACGTGGCGCAGGTACGGCAGGTGCGCGAGCGGCGCGCGGTCTTCCGGCGGCAGGGGGCGCGGACCGCGCGGGTGGCCGATCGCGAAGAACGAGCGCACCGACGCCTGCACGACCGGATCGCGGCTGGCGCCGGTCCAGGTGTCGTCGGAGAGCGTGCGCAGCTCGGCCGCGATGCGCCCCGCGTCGACGCGCAGGGGCAGGCGCACGCACTCGTCGATGCCGAGGTGGCGCAGCACGCCGTCCGCGGGCGGCGGGTCGATCGGCAAGGCGAGCGCACGGACGTTCGCGCCGGCGTGCGACGTCGCGGTGCGACGCTCCGCTCCGGCGTACGACGTCGTCGTGCGGCGCTCTGCTCCGGCGTGGCGCGTCACGGGGCGACGCTCCGCGACAGCGCGCCCGGTGGTGCACTGCGGCCTTCGGCGAGCGCCTCGCGCATGCCGCCGATCTCGAGCAGGTGCACGTAGACCGCGGTCGCGAGTGCGACGGGCTGCTCGAACCAGCGCACGCCGTAGTGCCGGCCGGCGCGCACGCAGCTCATCCAGCTCTCGATCGTCCGTGCCGCGACGACCACCGGCACGACCAGCGGCCCGAGCCGCAGCATCCATGCGTACGGCGCCTCCGGCGCGAGCTGGCGCACGCGGATCGCTCGATACCCGACGCGGCGCCGGATGCGCCGCTCCATCGGCCAGCCCTCGAAGCGATGGACGACCTCCATCTCGGGCGCGAAGCGCAGCGTGCCGCCGGCGAGCCGGATGGCCTCGGTCTGGAGGCGTGCCGCGAGCGGCCGCCGGTGCGGCCCGAGCGGGTGCGCGAGCAGCACGTCGCGACGGAAGACGGCGTTGTTCGCCGAGATGAAGGTCGTCGTGCCGGCGTGCCCGGGATCGAGATACGAACGGGACAGGGTCGCCAGCACGCGGAACGTGAGCCGCTCCATCGGGTAGAGCGTGCGCCCGCTCGCGGCGACGGCGTCCGTGTGCTCGTCCATGGTCGCGCGGGCCGCGGCGAGCCAGCGCGGCGCGGGCACGCAGTCGCCGTCGAGGACGGCGATCAGCGGCGCCGACGTCGCGCGCGCGGCCGCGTTCAGCAGCTCCGCCGTCGTCGCCGCGGGATCCGCGATCACGCGCAGCCCCGGCACCAGCGCCGGGACGTCGCGCGGCATCGGCTCGTCGGCCGGGGTCGAGTCGACCAGCAGGACCTCCATCTTCGCCGCGTCTGCTTGACGCGCGAGCGCGCCGAGCGTCGCGCGCAGGTAGTCCCAGTCGCCGTCGGTCCGGCCGCCGTAGTCGGAGACGACGAGGACCGCGATGTCGGGTTGCGTCCGGTCCATGACCCGAGCCCGCATACCACGTCGGCGCCGACGCGCGAACGCGCGCGCCGGCGCCGAGCGCCGTGGATCCGGTTTGACAGCCGCACCTCCACGATGGACCGTCGCCGGATGCGCAATCCCCACGCCGGTCTGCCCTTCAGCGCCGCCGACATGAGCGACGACGCGATCGCGAAGGCGCTCGAGGACGTCTCGATCCCGACGCTGCTGCTGTCCTGCATCCACATGAGCGGCGACGCGAGCATCCTCGACGGGCCGCTCCGTCCGCAGGGACTCTTTCTCAACGAGGTGCAGGGCTACATGTCCGAGGAGGACAAGGCGCGGGCGCGCGCGCTCGCGCTCGACGTGATCCGTGCCTGGCGCGACCACGGCTGCCCGGAGCCCGAGCCCGTCAAGCCGGAGCTCCTGAAGCGCATGATGGACTGGCTCGTCTGCGAGAGCGTGCCCGACGAGTACGTGCAGATGCTGCTCGAGGAGATGGAGCTCGACGGCGGGGACGCACGCGCGGTCCAGCCGGTCGCGGACCCGGCCGCGACGGCGTCGCTGCCGGTGGTGATCATCGGCTGCGGCATGTCGGGTCTGCTCGCGGCGATCCGCCTGCAGGAGGCCGGCTTTCCGTACGTCGTGATCGAGAAGAATGCCGGCGTCGGCGGCACGTGGTGGGAGAACGCGTACCCGGGTGCGCGCGTCGACGTCGGCAACCACTTCTACTGCTACAGCTTCGAGCCGAGCGACGACTGGACCGAGTTCTTCGCGCAGCAGCCCGAGCTGCAGGCGTACTTCCAGCGCGTCATGGAGAAGCACGGGATCGATCGCCACGTGCGCTGGAAGACCGAGGTCCTCGGCGCCGTGTGGGACGACGCGCGCGCGACCTGGACGGTCGCGCTGTCGACCGGCGAGAAGCTCGAGGCACGCGCGGTGATCAGCGCGGTCGGGCAGCTGAACCGTCCGTTCGTGCCCGACGTCCCCGGGCGCTTCGCCGGTCCGTCGTTCCACACCGCGCGCTGGGACCATGCGGTCGACTTGACGGGCAAGCGCGTCGTCATGATCGGGGCAGGTGCCACCGGCTTCCAGGTCGCACCCGCGATCGTCGATCGCGTCGCGCACTTGACGGTCATCCAGCGCACCGCGCAGTGGATGTTCCCCAATCCGAACTACCACGCGCCGGTCGGGCCCGGCATGAAGTGGGCGCTGCGCCACCTGCCGTTCTACGGGCGCTGGTACCGCTTCCTCTTGTTCTGGCCGGGCTGCGACAAGGGTCTCGCCGCGGCCAAGGTCGATCCGGCGTGGGAGCCCCAGCAGCGCTCGGTGAGCGAGGCGAACGACTTCGCGCGCATGATGTTCACCGAGTGGATCAAGAGCCAGCTCGAGGACCGCCCCGACCTGATCGACAAGGTCGTGCCCGACTATCCGGCGACCGGCAAGCGCACGCTGCAGGACAACGGCAGCTGGCTCGCGGCACTGAAGCGTCCCCACGTCGAGCTGGTGCGCGCCGGCGTGTCGCGCCTCGAGGCCGACGGCGTGGTGGACACGAACGGCGTCAAGCACGTCGCCGACGTGGTCGTCTGGGCGACCGGCTTCCGCGCCAACGACATGCTGCTGCCGATGAAGATCGTCGGTCGCGGCGGCGCCGACCTGCGCGCGCGCTGGGGCACTCGCCCGCGCGCCTACCTCGGCATGACGGTGCCCGGCTTTCCGAACTTCTTCTTGCTCTACGGCCCGTCGACGAACCTCGCGAGCGGCGGCAGCCTGATCTTCCACTCCGAGTGTCAGGTGCGCTACGTCACGCAGTGCCTGCAGCTGCTCGCCGAACGCCACGCCGCCGCGATGGAGCCGCGTCCCGAGCGCTACGACGACTGGTACGCGCGCACGCAGGCCGAGATGAAGACGATGGTGTGGGCGTCGCCGTTCATCGAGCACAGCTTCTACAAGAACGCCGACGGCGAGGTGAACGGGCTCTCGCCGTGGCGCCTGGTCGACTACTGGTCGTGGACGCGCACCGTCGATCCCGGCGACTACGTGTGGCGCGACGGCGCGCGCTCGGGAGGCTGAGCACGGGTCGTCACGGGTCGCGGATCGGCGGGCGCGGACGCGGTCGCCGATGTTCGAGCGGCCGCTACTGCGCGTACAGGACACGTACCACGACGAACCACCGGTAGCGCGGATCGACGACCGCTCCGTCCGGTGTCGCGAGCGTGCCCGCATCGGTCACCGGTACGTGCTTCATGGTCACGGCATCGTTCACGTTGCCGCCGACGACGGTGAGCGCGCCGGGTGCCGCGTCGACCACCACGTCGCAGTGACCCGCGAAGCGCGCCGGCAGGTCGTCGTAGGTGATGCCGCGTGACGCCTCGCGCCCGATGCAGATCAGATCGCCGGGCCGCGGGGCATAGATCTCGGGGCGCTCCGTCCGCAGCAGGACGCGGGGCTTCTGCGCGAACGCGGCGTCGACGTAGGTCCAGTGCGACGCGGAGTAGGGGAAGCCGTCGCACGCTCCCGCGACGCGCATCACGTACGAGACGAACGCTGCCGACCAGGCGTAGCGGCCGTCGTCCGGCGCCGGGAAGACGCGACCGTCGCCGTCGTTGCGGCCCGTCCAGCCGGACTCGTCGCTGCCGGCGTCCATGCCGATCCACCAGTAGTCGCCGACGCGCTGCCACAGCCCCTGCTCGCGCTCCGGCTTCACCTCGGGCTCGACCGGGTGCTCGCGATCGGGCATCGCGTCGTCCACGTGCTCGCCGAACGCGCGCCACTCGCGCAGCGCGATCGCGACCGCCGCGTCGCGCGAGAACGGCGCGTACGGCACGCGCGCGTACGGCGGCACGTGACGGTCGGGGCGGTGCGACGCGCAGCCCGCGAGCAGCGCGAGGGCCGCGCAAGCTGCCGCGAGACCTGTGTTCGGAACGCAACGCAACGTCGGAGACCGCCCGGCCGTGGTCGCTATCATGGTGGCGAGACTGGTCCCACGGCCCGTCGGCCGTGCATCCCGGCTGGCGAAAGAGGCCGTCATGACGCCTATACTGCGCGCCATGCCGCTCGATCTGCCGCCGACGTCCGCGCTGCGGGCCTTCGCGCTCGCGGCGCGCTGGCTCAGCTTCAAGCGCGCCGCCGACGAGCTCGGCCTGTCGCCGTCGGCGCTGAGCCGGCAGATCCAGGCGCTCGAGGAGCACCTCGGTGCGGCGCTGTTCCGTCGCCTGAATCCGGGCATCGAGCTCACCGACGACGGCCGGCGGTACTTGGCGACCGTCGAGGCGGCGCTCGCGCTGCTGAGCACCGCGCAGCGCGAGATCGAAGCGCGCCCGCGCGAGCTGCGCGTCAGCGCCCTGCAGTCGTTCAGCGAGAGCTGGCTCGTGCCGCACCTGCCGGAGTTCGAGCGACGGCATCCCGACGTCGAGCTCAAGATCGAGGCCACGCTGCGCTACGCCGACTTCGCGCGCGATCCGGTCGACGTCGCGATCCGCTTCGGCCGCGGTCCGTGGGAAGGGCTGCACGCCGAGCCGATCGTCGACCTGGACTACTTCCCGGTGTGCGGCCCGGCGCTCGCGAGCGGCGATCCGCCGCTGCGCGCGCCGGCCGATCTCGCGTCGCACACGCTGATCCACATCGCGCAGACCCCGGACGCGTGGGCGGTGTGGTTGCATGCCGCCGGCGTCGCGGATCTCGAGCCGCGCCGCAGCGTCACCTACGACCACGTCGGCATCGCGCTCAGCGCGGCGGCCTCCGGGCAGGGGGTCGCGCTGTCGACCGAGCTGCTGTGCGAGGGCTGGCTGCGCGACGGTCGCCTCTGCCGGCCGCTGCCGCAGCGTGCGCGCTCGGCCGAGACCTACCATCTCGTCTGCCGCCCCGAGGGGCTCGACGACCCGCGCATCGCGGCGCTGCGCGACTTCCTGGTCGAGGGGCTGGCGCCGTACGACGCGCGCCGTGCGGAGCACGCGACGTCGGGTGCACGGGACGCAAGCGCGCTTGCGAAATGAGCGCTTGCCGCAGCACGCGCACGCGCCGACCCTCGGGGCATGCGACAGCTGACGTGCATCGACGCAGGCAAGCTCGAGTGGCGCGAGGTTCCCGAGCCGCGCATCTCGGGTGACGGGGAAGCGCTGGTGCGGCCGCTCGCGGTCGCACGCTGCGACATCGACCGGCTGCTCGGTGCGGGCCTCTTCCCGCTCCGCGGACCGTTCGCGGTGGGGCACGAGTGCGTCGGCGAGATCACCGCGCTCGGCGACGCGGTGCGCGGGCTCGCGATCGGGCAGCGCGTGGTGGTGTCGTTCCAGGTGAGCTGCGGGCGCTGCACGCGCTGTCGCGCCGGGCACAGCGCGGTCTGCGAGGCCATGCCGACCTTGTCGGACTACGGCATGCAGCCGCTCTCGGGCACCGAGTACGGCGGCATGCTGTCCGACCTCATCCGCGTGCCGTATGCGGAGGCGATGCTGCAGCCGATCGCGCCGCAGCTCGAGCCGGTCGCGCTCGCGAGCGTGTCGGACAACGTGCCCGACGGGTATCGAGCGGTCGCACCGCACCTCGCGGCGCGGCCGGGCAGCGAGGTGCTGATCGTCAATCACGGTCTCGCGAGCATCCCGCTGTATGCGGTGCAGGCCGCCGTGGGCCTCGGCGCGACCGCGGTCGACTTCGCGAGTGACGACGAAGAGTCGCTCGCGATGGCGGAGCGGCTCGGCGCGCGGCCGGTCGCGAGCGACTTCGCGGCACGGCCGCCGCGGACGTACCCGATCGTGGTCGACGCCGGCGTCACGCCTGCGGGGCTCGCGTACGCGATCCGTGCCACCGAGCCCGAGGGGATCTGCCAGAGCGTCAGCTTTCATCCCGGTCCGACGACGCCGGTGCCGCTGGGACGCATGTACACGCTCGGCGTTCGGCTCCACGTCGGCCGCTGCCACGCCGCGGCGCTGCTGCCGGAGGTCGTGGCGCTGATCGAGCGCGGCGCGCTGCGCCCGCAGGCGGTGACGACGCAGGTCGTCGGCTGGGAGGACGCGCCGCGCGCCTGGCTCGAGCCGGGCGTCAAGCTCGTGGTGCAGCGGGCATGAAAAAAGGCGCGCCGGGCTCGTGCCCGGCGCGCCCTTCTCAGGACGAGGGTCCTGCGCTCACGGCTTGTACTTGATGAACAGGTCGAGCATCTGGCGCGTGCGCGCGTTGTACGGCGGGTAGAGCATGCCGAGCAGCGAGAAGCGCGGGTTCTTGAACACCGGGCGCATCTTGGTGAACTCGAGGAAGCCTTCCCAGCCGTGGTAGTGGCCCATACCGCTCGCACCGATGCCGCCGAACGGCATGTCGTGCTGGGCGACGTGCATGACGCAGTTGTTGATCGTCACGCCGCCCGAGATCGTGCGGTACAGCACGTCCTCCTGGATCTTCGTGTCGTTGGTGAACAGGTAGAAGCCGAGCGGGCGGTCCTTGGAATTGACGTAGGTGATCGCTTCGTCGAGCGACTTGTACGTCTTCACCGGGAAGAGCGGCCCGAAGATCTCCTCGCGCATGATCGTCATGTTGTCGGTGACGTTGAGCACGAGGTGCGGCGGGATCTTGCGCAGCTGGTCGTTGAACGTGGCGCCCGGCACCAGCGGCACCAGCGTCGCGCCCTTCTGCTGCGCGTCCTCGAGGGTCGCGCGAAGACGCCGGTACGACTTCTCGTCGATGATCGACGTGTAGCTCTGATCGTTCACGTCGGGGTAGCGGTGCGCGACGATCTCCTTCGCCGCCTCGACGAACTGGTCGCGCTTCGCCTCGGAGATCAGCAGATAGTCGGGTGCGAGGCAGGTCTGACCGGCGTTCAGGTACTTCGCGTAGAGGATGCGCGATGCGGCCTCCTTCACGTCGAAGTCGTCGCAGACGATGGTCGGCGACTTGCCGCCGAGCTCGAGCGTGACCGGCGTCAGGTTCTCCGCCGCCGAGCGCATGACGGTGCGACCAGCGTCGGCCGAGCCGGTGAAGATCAGGTGGTCGAAGGGCAGGGTGGAGAAGTCCTGCGCGCGCACGCCGACGAGGATCTTGACGGTGTCCTCGGGGAACACGGCGCCGAGCTTCTCGTCGAGGAGCCGGGCCAGGTTCTGCGAGCTCGACGCCATCTTGATCATCGCGCGGTTGCCGGCGGCGAGGATGCTGGTGAGCGGACCCGCGGTCAGGAACAGCGGGTAGTTCCACGGCGAGACGATGCCGACCACGCCCTTCGGCTGCGGAATCACCGTGTTCGAGCCGCCCGCGAAGGTGATCGCGACCGCGCGCTTCTGCGGCTTCATCCACTTGCCGACGTGCTTGATGGCGTGGCGAATGCCGTCGACGGTGCCGAACACCTCGGCCATCAGCGTCTCCTCGACCGCCCGATGTCCGAAGTCCGCGTTGATCGCCTCGGCGATCGCGTTCGCGTTCTCGGTGAGCACGCGGTCGAGCTTGCGCAGGTTCTCCTTGCGCTCCTCCAGCGAGGGGTAGGGATGCGCGAGATACGCCTCGCGCTGCAGCGCGAAGACGCGCTGGGCCTCGTTGTCGGCGTGATCGATGACGCGCAGCTGCGCGGTCTGAGCCATGGGGCAACCTCCTTCGAAGAGATGTTCTGACGACTAGTTTCGCGGTCTGGACGACCCGCGCAAGGTCCCATCGGCCCTGCGCGCACGGACGTGCTGCAGCGGCCGCTGCACTCCTACACGTCGCACGTCCCGAGCGCTCGTCGGCGCGTCCGCCTCGCTGCGAGCTCGGCCCGGCCGGCTCGCGGGGCTGAGAGTTTTTTCACAGACTCTGAGCGGCGGTCGTTCCGTCGTGGTGGGAAGCGGGCCGCCGTTCGTTCCGAGCGGTGGGAATCCGGCGCGCGCGAACGCCTCGTGCGCGGCGCGGATCGGCACCGCGTCATGCGGCTGGAGCGCGCCCGACGCGCCGCGGCGACGGTGGCACGACGGCTGCTCCGCTCGCTCGGGCGGGAGATCGCAACCGCCATGGACGTCGTCTTCGCCTCGCGCCTGCAGTTCGGCCTCACGATCGCGTTCCACTATCTCTTCCCGCCGCTGTCGATCGGTCTCGGCATCGTGCTGGTCCTGATGGAGGGCGCGTATCTCCGCACCGGCAACCCGCTCTACCAGCAGATGACGCGCTTCTGGGTGCGCGTCTTCGGGCTGACGTTCGCGATCGGCGTCGCGTCCGGGATCGTCATGGAGTTCCAGTTCGGAACCAACTGGGCGTCGTACTCGCGCTTCGTCGGCGACGTGTTCGGCAGCGCGCTCGCGGCCGAGGGCGTGTTCGCCTTCTTCCTCGAGTCGGGATTTCTCGCCTTGCTGCTGTTCGGCTGGGATCGCGTCGGGCCGCGCATGCACTTCTTCTCGACGCTGATGGTCTGCCTCGGCGCGCACTTCAGCGCGGTGTGGATCATCGTCGCGAACTCGTGGATGCAGACGCCGGCCGGCTTTCGCGTGGTCGGCGAGGGCCTCGCGCGACGCGCCGAGACCACCGACTTCTGGTCCGTGGTGCTGAATCCGTCGACGGTCGATCGGCTCACGCACACGCTGCTCGGGGCGTGGCAGGCGGGCGCGTTCCTCGTGCTGTCGGTGAGCGCCTGGTACCTGCTGCACGGACGCCACGTCGCGTTCGCGCGCGGCTCGTTCCGCATCGGGCTCGCGGTCGCGTCGTTTGCGGTGCTGGGCTCGATCTTCACCGGTGACGTGAGCGCGCGCGGCGTCGCGCACAACCAGCCGGCGAAGCTCGCCGCGATGGAGGGCGTGTTCGAGCCGAGCGCACCGGCCGGCCTGCACCTCTTCGGCTGGGTCGACGAGGACACCGGGACCACGGTCGGCCCCGAGATCCCGGGCCTGCTGAGCTGGCTCGTCTACCGCGACGCGAGCGCGCCGATCACCGGGCTCGCGTCGTTTCAGAAGCAGGACTGGCCGCCGGTGAACCGCGTCTTCCAGGCGTTCCATGCGATGGTCGCGATCGGCTTCGCGCTCCTGGCGCTGATCCTCGCGGCGCTGATGCAGCTGTGGCGCGGCAAGCTGTTCGCGTCGCGCCGGCTCCTGTGGCTGTTCGTGTTCGCGGTGCTCGGACCGCAGCTCGCGAACCAGCTCGGCTGGATGACGGCGGAGCTCGGCCGCCAGCCGTGGATCGTCTACGGCCTGATGCGCACCAGCGATGCGGTGTCGCCGGTGGTGCGCGCGCCGGACGTCTGGCTGTCGATCGGGCTGTTCACGGTCGTCTACCTGATGCTGTTCGCGCTGTTCGTCTTCCTGCTGGATCAGAAGATCAAGCACGGCCCGCTCGAGGAGGACCTCGACGTCGCCGTGACCGGCCTCGCGAGGGCATGACCGTGCTCGACTACAACGTCCTCTGGTACCTCGTCGTGGGCGCGCTGTTCGCGGGCTACGCCGTGCTCGACGGCTTCGACCTCGGCGTCGGCGCGCTGCACCTCTTCGCGCGCACCGACGAGCACCGTCGCCTGATGCTGAACTCGATCGGCCCGGTCTGGGACGGCAACGAGGTCTGGCTCGTGGTCGGCGGCGGTGCGCTCTTCGCGGCGTTTCCCAACGTCTACGCGACCGTGTTCTCGGGCTTCTACCTGGCGATGATGCTGCTGTGCGCGCTCATCTTCCGCGCGGTTGCGATCGAGTTCCGCAGCAAGCAGCCGATGCGCTGGTGGCGTCAAGCGTGGGACGTGAGCTTCTCGGTGGCGTCGATCACCGCGAGCCTGCTGCTCGGCGTGGCGCTCGGCAACCTGGTCTACGGCATCCCGCTCGACGCGAACGGCGAGTACACGGGCGGGCTGCTCGGGCTGCTGCGCCCGTACCCGCTGCTGACCGGCGTCACCACGGTGGCGCTCTTCATGATGCACGGCGCGATCTACCTCGTGCTGCGCACCGAGGGCGAGCTGCACGACATCGTGCGCGCCCGCGTCAACGACGCGATCATCTTCTTCGTCATCTGCTATGCCACGACGACCATGGCGACGCTGCTCTACGTGCCGCAGATGCGCGTGCACATCGAGCAGCGCCCGCTGCTCTTCGTGGTCCCGATCGCGACCATGCTCGCGATCGCCAACGTTCCGCGCGAGATGCACCACCAGCGCTTCGGCTGGGCGTTCCTGTCGTCGTGCTTCGCGGTGGTCGGGCTCTGGGGGCTGGTCGGGATCGGCATGTTCCCGGCCCTGGTCAACGCGACCGACCCCGCACGCAGCCTGACGCTCATGAGCTCCGCGTCGTCGGAGGGGACGCTGCGTACGATGGCCATCATCGCCGCGATCGGTGTGCCGCTGGTCGTCGCCTACACGATCAGCATCTACTGGATCTTCCGCGGCAAGGTTCGGCTCGGTGCGATGAGCTACTGAGCGCGGCGTGGCCCGCCGCCGCGTGCGCCGTCGCGGAAGTCGAGCACGACCTTGACGTCGTCCGGATCGCGGCGCAGCGCATCGGCGAACGACGACAGGGGAACCGTGCGCGTGATCAGGTGCTCGAGCCAGCGCTTGTCGGCGCGTTCGATCGCCGCCGCCGCGGCTTCGTAGTGACGCTGGTTCGCGTTGACCGAGCCCACCAGCGCGCCGTTCTCGAGCACGAGTGAACGGTTGAGCAGCGAGACGTCGACGTCGAGCTTGCGACCCGCGGGCGACAGGCCCGTCAAGCATGTGACGCCGGTCGGGCCGATGCGGTTGGCGACGTCGAACACCACGGTGCCCGCACCGGTGCACTCGATCACGACGTCGGGCTCGAGCTCGAGATCGTCGAGCGAGCCGCCGTGGTAGTGCGCGCCGAGCTCGCGGACGAGAGCCGGCTTGCGGCCGTCGAGCACGCGATCGAAGACGTGCACCTCGAGCCCGCGTTGAACGCCCATCAGCGCCGCGAGAAGCCCGACCGGGCCGGCACCCGTCACCAGCACCACCTGCGGCTCCCACTCGGCGACCCGCCCGCCGACCGCATCGACCTGCTCCCACGCCTTCGCCAGCACGCTCGCCGGCTCGAGCAGGACGCCGTGCAGGCCGATCTCGGGGTCGAGGCGCAGCGCGAACTCCGGCTCGATGCGAAAGCGCTCCGACGCGTAGCCGTGCCGGCCCTTGATGCCGCGCTCGGTGTAGAGGCCGTTGCGGCACATGTCCCACTCGCCGACGGCGCAGCCGAGGCAGGGCACCGGATCGGGTCGCCGCACGATCCCGACCAGCAGATCGCCGGGCAGGAAGCCGCAGCCGGGCGGTGCTTCGAGCACCTCGCCGAGCGACTCGTGGCCGAGCACCAGGCGCCGCTCGCCTTCCGGCGCGACGCCGTACGCGCCCTGCGCGATCTCGAGGTCGGTGCCGCAAATGCCGATCGCGACGGTCCGGACCAGAATTCCGCCGTCGCTCTCGGGCGGCTCGGGGACGTCTTCGACGCGGGCCGAGCCGCGTTCGCCGGGACGCACGGTGAGCGCTCGCATCGCCGGCGATGGTGCAGAGGCCCCGAGCTCGACGCAATGAGGGTCGGAGCAAAGAATGATGAGCCTCGCTCGTCGGTCGGGGGCGCACGTCAGCCGTCCGTTGAACGTTGGACCAGGGCGGGGCGCCGGGTGACGGGGGCGCGCGAGCCTCGCGGGTCGCGGCCGGCGAGCCGTCCCGTCGCGACGCGTGACAGCGCCTCGACCGCACCGTCGGGAATGCGCTGCCGTGCTCGCTACGCGTCACGCCAAGGATCGCTGCGCAAGCTCGCGAGACGGCGCTCGACGTCGGTCACGTCCCACCGGTCGGGTGCGCGCAGCGCGCCGCCGCTTCCGCTCGCCAGCTCGCGCCAGGCGACGGGCACCGAGAGGGTGCCGCGCGACCGCGCGCGGCTTCACGGCCACGGTCACGCCGGACAAGCGCGGGCTCAACAACAGCCTGATCGCCTTCGTGCTCGGCGAGGTCCTCGACGTGCTCGCGCGGCGCTCGCCGCCCGAGAAGCTCGGTATCGTCAGCTGGTCCAACATCGACGAGGAGGAGTCCGCCGTGTACCGCAGCACCGTGGTCGCGTTCACGCGGCTCGCCGCGCGCACCGGCGGCGCGCCGCTCTGGCCCACCATCCGGCTGACCGCAGAGGACGTGGCCGCCGTCGCGCGCGAGATCCAGCGTGCTCGTGGGGTGCCGCGGCCCGGATCCGGTGGTCACGCGCAGACGCTTCTCGCCGGAGAAGCGGGCGCGCAGCTCGAACGCGGGGCACTGCCTGTTCGCCGGTATCGCCGATCCGGCGCGGAGCGTCGCACGCGTCCTGCTCGACGACGCGTCGTTCTCGGGCTGGGGCATCCGGACGCTCGTGTCGAGCGAGCGGCGCTACAACCCGATGTCGTACCACAACGGCTCGGTCTGGCCGCACGACAATGCGCTCGTCGCGGCGGGGCTCGCGCGCTATCGCGAGCAGGGCGCCGTGTGCCGCGTGCTGTCCGGCCTGCACCAGGCGAGCCGGATGCTCGCGCTGCATCGCATGCCCGAGCTCTTCTGCGGCTTCGCGCGCATGCCCGGTGAGCCGCCGACGCAGTATCCGGTCGCGTGCGCGCCGCAGGCGTGGGCCGCCGGCGCGGTGTTCCTGCTGCAGTCGTCCTGCCTCGGCATCTCCATCGACGGACCGCGGCGCCGTGTGGTGTTCGCGCACTCGGTGCTGCCGGACTTCCTCGGGCGCGTCGAGATCGAGGGACTCGAGGTCGCTGGCGGCACTCTCGACGTGACCTTGCACCGGCACCGCAGCGACGTCGGCATCGACGTCGTGCGACGCTCCGGCGACGTCGAGGTGATCGCCGTCAAGTAAGAGACCGAGTGCCATGCGGTCGGCAGGTCGCGAACTTTCTCACGCGGGCGGGTTCCGCTCGGCGCCGCGACTCGATACGTTGAGCGCTGGCTGGCAGGCATCCAGAGCACCGGGTGCGAGACGTTCGCGCGCGAGCCGTCCATTCGTGCGCGCGGCGTGGAAGCTCAAACCCGGAGCAGGTCGGTTTCGCTCCAAGCTGTTCGCGACCCGAAGGCTTCGGAAGGTCCATGAGATCGAGGATTCGTGTGCTCGCGATGGTCGGCTCGGTGATCTACGCCGCCGAGCTGCTGTCGGACCGGTCGGTGATCATCTACCGCGATGGCGTCTACGTCGACGAGGGGCGCTTCGACGACGGCCGGTTGAGCCTGCACGACGAGTTCGTTCCGCCGCGCGCCCACGCCGAGCTGGAGAGGAAGCTCGCCCGCGCCGAGCAGCTCGGGGCGGACGGGCTGTCCGAAGCCGAAGGCTGACGTTCGAACGGGGGGACGACCATGGAATGGTGCTGCCCGAAGTGCGGCCTCTCCTTGACCGCGGTAGATTGGTCGCTGGTGGTCGCGATGGGATGGCGGTCGATCGCCGCCGACGAGGTGCGCTGCGTCCTGTGCGTGAAGAGGGAGCCGGAGCGTATGCGTCCGCGCGTGGTGCCGCTCGAGCCGGCGCGCGACCGGCGCGGCCGTCGCGAGCTCTGCTGACGGCGCCCCGTCGATCGGCGTCGATGCGGTCGTTGCTGCGCCTCCGCGGCGAGGACGAGCGCGCGCGGGGCTACGCGGGCTTCGTCGACGATCTGCGCGGCTTCGCGGCCGCGGTCGCGCACCGGCGACGCCGCGGGTCCTGACCCTCGACGCGGCCGCCACGCGTGGCCGAGCGGAGCGCCGGGTGCGACGTCCGCCGCAGCGTGAGCGACGCGCGGCGATCCGGCTCGGACGCGACGGCGCCGACGTCGGCGCAGCCCTGCGCAAAGCGTGCAACCCACGCGGACCAAAGCGGTCCCGCCTTTCTACAGAAGGCCGCGCCCGTCTCCCGTCCACGGACGGTGCGCAGCGAGCAGGCGCTTGGTCCAGCGCGCGATCGCACCCTTGGCACGACTCCTGAAGCAGGCCGGCACGACGGAAGGGCTTTCAGGACGACGTGCGCGTGCCACCGACGGCACCTGCCCGCTGCGACGCGATCGACCATCACCAAACGACTCTCGGAAGGAAGGGACAAGATCATGCAACGAATTCCATCGCGAGCCTTGCTCGCATTCGCGTGCCTCGCGGCCGCATCGCTCGGCGGCGCACGCGCGGCGCACGCGCAGCCGACCACCAGCGACAGCTTGACGTGCGTGAACGTGAGCACCGACAAGCGCTTCGCGAAGCGGCCGGGTACGCTCGAGATCACGCCCGAGGACCAGCAGTTCATGGCCAGCCGTGGCTGTCGCGTGCTCGGCGGCGCGAACATCGCTCGCGCCGACCGGCTCTGCTACGCGAGCTCGGTCGAAGAGCGTGCCACCGAGCCGGGTGACGGCAGCGATCTCGGCGGCATCGACCTGAGCGGGCAGGTCTTCCTCTGCTACGACGTCCGCTGCGAGCGTGACGAGATGATTCTCGGCAACGTTCGCACCGAGCTGATGGTCACCGACCGCTTCGGCGAGGGCCAGCTGTTCGTCAACGAGCGCCCCACGACGAAGGAGCTCTGCGTGCCGGCGTTCGCAGGCCCCGTCCCGTCGGCGACGCCGCGGCCCTCGGGTACCCCCGGCCCGTCGGGCACGCCTGGTGCCACGTCGACTCCGGCGCCGACCGGGACGCCGGGCTCGGCGAGCCTCGCGTTCGTGTCGCGGGTCGCGAGCCTGCTGCAGTGACGGTCCGCGTGGGGCGGCGAATCATCTCGCGCCGCCCCACGCGGACCCGCTGCCGCTGCCCCACGGCGGCGCGCTCCGCCGCGCCGCCGTGGGACCGTAGCTTCGGGATTCGTGTCGCGTACGCCCGCCTGCGCATCGTGCTGAAGCTGCTGCGACCGGGCGCATGGATCGAGGATCCGCTGAACGGTGCACGTCACGATCGTTCGTGCGATGCTGCGCCCGCGCCGCACGCACGGGCCGCGTCGCGCAGCGAAGGGAGAATCGGATGAGCCATCCACGCGCAGAGATCCAGGCGACGCTCGAGCGCTTCGTCGAGGCCAATCGCCTCGCCGAGCAGGACGGCAACTGGGAGCGTCTCGCGGAGTTCTACACCGACGACGCCGTGTACGTGTACGCGGGCCTCGCCGCGAACGGCATGGTCGAGGCGCGCGGCCGCGACGAGATCCGCCGGCAGGTCCTGTCGCGTGACATGGAGCCGTATCGGGGCTGGACGTTTCCGCACGAGTGGGCGGTGATCGACGGCGACCGCATCGTCACCAAGTGGCAGAACCGCGCGCCCGGCACGCGTGCCGACGGCAGCCCGTTCGAGGCGCCCGGCGTGTCGATCATCGAGTACGCCGGCGACGGCAAGTTCTCCTACCAGTGGGACCTGTTCGACCGCCTGTCGGTGAAGGGGGTCAAGGACGAGTCGGACGCGGCTGCGAAGCGCTGACGCGCCGGTCGCGAGTCCGGGCGCGACGCGCGGGGACGCGCGCCGCACGAAGGCCCGGTCACGCCGCATCGCGCGGCGTGACCGGACGTGGTGTGAAGACGAGATGATCGCTTACTTCGCCGTGGCCATCTCGCGATGTGCCTTCGCGAGGTCGGCCGCCTGCTTCGCCGTCGCCTTGTAGGAGTCCACGAGCGACTGGCAGTGCTTGACCATCTGCTCCTTGTTGACCGAGCTGCCCTTCGGCAGCATCGGCATGTTCTTGTAACGGGACAGCATCAGCTCGTGGCTCGCGGCCTTGGCCTGAGCGTCCTTCGCTTCCTGGTCGTAGCTCGCCGCGATGGCGGCGTTGTCCATCGGCGCGGCGTCCTGCGCGAGGACCGGGGGCACGGTGGCGGCGAGCAGCGCGAACGCGATGAGTGCCGACGTGAAACGGGCGTACTTCATGATGCCTCCTCCTTGAAAGACCTCTCGACATGAGAGGCAGTGGTGACCTGCGGATCTCGTCGCCCCGCGTGAAGCGTCACCGCGCGGGGGTGGCGGTACCTGCGAGCTCGCGCTCGAGCTGCGCCATCGTTTGCGCATCGCTCGCCGCCTGCCGGTAGGTGGCGACCAGCTTGCGGCAGTGCTGCACCAGCGCCGCCTTCGGGAATGGAGCACCCTTCGCGGGTATGGAGGCGTTCTCGTACCGCTGCAGCATCAGCTCGTGCTCGGCGGCCTTGCCGCGCAAAGTCGCCGCCTCGCTCGTGTACATCGCCGCCAGGGCGGCGTGGTCGCTTGCGGCGGGCAGCTGATCCTGGCCCGCCGCGGCACCGCTCGTCGTCAGAAGCAGGACGACCATGAAGGTCGAGAACCGTCGCCACATGTCGGACCTCCAGCGAGCTCGAACTCGCGTTGCTGGGCCCCGTCTGCGAATTCGTTCCGAGTGCCCCTTGCTCTGCACCGGAATACGGTCACCGGCAAGGGAGGTAACGCGAAGACTTGCCGGAGAGTCGGCGTCGCGGTGTTCAGGCGGCGAGAGGCGCGTCGCCGACGCGGCGGCGCACGCGCTGCGCGCCGAACACCCCGCACAGCGTGCCCGCGGCGATGCCCGCGACCCAGCTCGCGATGACGCCCGAGGTGAACGGCGCCGTCTGCAGGTAGACCACCGGCAGCGCGAGCAGGAACACGACGGCGGCCGCGACGAGCCCGTTCGCGAGTGGCCGCTCCGCCGCGAGCCTGCCGCCGAAGAGTGCGGCGAGGAAGCCGGGCACGAGGCCGTAGCCGAAGCCGAACACCATCGAGCTGGTCCCCGCGCCGAGCACGCTTGACAGGGCCGTGCCGAGCGACGAGCGGTCCCACCACGCGAGCACGTGGAACTGCGGACACATCGTGGTCGCGGCGATGGTGATCGCGAGCGCGATCACGCCGACGCGCGACGCGGCGTCGAGATGCACGCCGCCGATGGTGGTCGCGCTGTAGATCCACGAGAACGCGGCGACCAGAAGTCCGGTGTAGAT
>JAIEPK010000441.1 GCA_019749875.1 Candidatus Binatia bacterium
GGAGCGCGCGCTCGCCGCCTGCGGCTCGCTGCTGCGGCGCGCCAACACGCTCGAGGAGTGCGCAGCTCAGCTCTCGGCCATCACCAGCGGCGCGGATCGTGCGCAGGTCGAGCGTCAGTCGACGCAGGAGCGGAAGCGCCAGCTCGAGGCCGCGCTCGCAGTCGCGCAGCGCATCGAGAGCGAGCGCCTGCAGCGTCTCGACGAGGCGCAGCGCTCGATCGCCGACGTGCGCGGGCGCGTGCGGCTCGCGAGCATCGAGCAGCTCGAGGAGAAGCTCCGCCAGCGCACGCGCGCGTCGTCCGCGCGCGAGCAGGCGCGCTCGACGATCACGTCGCTGCTCGGTCAGGTCGCGGACGGCGAGATCGAGCATCGCATCGAGGCGCTCGCCGTGACCGACCCCGGCGTCGGTGCGGATCCCGCGGAGCTGTCGGCGGCGGAGCAGCAGATCGAGCAGCTCGACCTGCGGCTCCTGCAGCTCAAGACCGAGCTGTCCGATCGGCGCGAGCGCACGCTCGCGACCATCGGGCTGCCGGACCTGAGCGCTGCCGAGGCCGAGCGCCAGCGCCTGGTCGCGGCGATCGCCGCGATCGACCGCGACGCGACCGCCGCACGCCTCTGCTTGACGGCGCTCGGCGACCTCGCGCAGGACATCGACCGGCCGCTGCGCGAGGCGCTGGGTCCTGGTCCGGGCGGCGCCGGCGCGTACCTCGCGCACCTGACGTCGGGCCGCTACCGCTCGGTGGTGCTCGACTCCGACGGACGCCTCGCGGTCGAGCGCAAGGACGGCAGCCGCTTCGGCAGCGAGGCACTGAGCCGCGGCGCGCGCGACCAGCTGTCGCTCGCGGTGCGGCTCGCGCTGGTCCGGCGCGTGCTCGGCGAGCCGGGCTTCCTCGTGCTCGACGACGCCTTCATGTCGTCGGACGCGACGCGCCGCGAGGCGCTCGCCGACGCGATCGCCGAGCTCGCACGCGAGGGCTGGCAGATCCTCTACTTCACCTTCGACCCGCTGGTCCGCGACCGCCTCGCCCAGCTGCGCGCCAAGATCGTCGACCTCGCAGCCCCCCCCCGCATTCGCGAGTCCGCCTGACGCCGAGCGGACGGGCGGTCAAGCAACAGCGGCCCACATCGACAGCCGCGACCCCCAGCACCGCCCCCTCTGCGAAGGCGCAGCCGAGCGGCCGACCGAAAGGAGCGCGGGGAGTGGGACCCTGCGCGGCTTTGCCGCGTAGGGCGAGGGGTCGCGAGACCCCTCGTGGAGACAACCCGCGTGCCCCCTCGTCCAATCAATCCACCGCGGCGAGGACGAACAGCGGCGAGCCGTACTCGACCGGCGCGCCGTTCTCGGCGGCGATGCCGACGATGCGGCCCGCGACCTCGGCGTGGATCTCGTTCATCATCTTCATCGCCTCGATGATGCACAGGACCTGCCCCGGCTGGACGACGTCGCCGGTGGCAACGAACGGCTCGGCGTCGGGCGCGGACGCGCGGTAGAACGTTCCGACCATCGGTGACGTGACGACGATCTTGCCCTCGGCGACGGCGCTCGCGAGTCGCTCGCTCGCGTCGCGCGGTGCCGCGAGATCGAGGTCCGGTGCGTCGTCGTCGAGGTCGTCCACGTCGTCGGCGCGCGACGTGGCGGCATCCTCGGCGGCACGACCGCCCGCGCGCCGCTTCGCACCGCGCACCAGGCGGACCTTGCCCGAGCGGTCCTCGATCTCGAGCTCGGTGAGACCGGCTTCCTCCATCAGGCGGATGAGCTTGCGGATCTCTTCGACGTCCACCGTGGCGCTCCCGTGCTCAGCGCTTCGCGGCGACCAGGCCGACCGCCGCGCGCAGGCCGAGCAAGTAGCTGTCGGCGCCGAAGCCGAGCACTTGTCCCGTCGCGACGCCGGCGATCAGCGAGCGATGCCGGAACGCTTCGCGACGGTGCACGTTGCTCAGGTGGACCTCGACGATCGGGACGTCGGCCGACGCGAGCGCGTCGCGCAGGGCGACGCTGGTGTGCGTGAAGCCGCCGGCGTTGATCACGATCGCCGCGACGTGGCCGCGCGACGCCTGCACGCGGTCGATCAAGGCGCCCTCGTGGTTCGACTGGAAGCAGTCGATGCCGACCCCGAGCTCGGACGCGAGCGCCGCGAGGCTCGCGTCGATCTCGGCGAGCGTGGTGTGCCCGTAGATCGCGGGCTCGCGCACGCCGAGCAGGTTCAGGTTGGGTCCGTGCAGGACGAGGATCATCGCCACGCGGCGCACGCTAGCACGATCGACGAGACTTTTCCTCGCACGCCAGCACGATCGGGATCCGTTTGCCTCGCCGGCGATGCTTCCCTAGCCTCGCCCGATGACCTGGCTGCGCAAAGTCCTCCTGATCAAGGCCGTGCTCACGCTCGTCTTCTGGGTGCTGCCGCTGCTCTTCCTGCCGGCCGGGCTGTTCCCGGACCTCGGCATCCCGACGTGGACGCCGGCCGCGAACGTCTTCCTGCGGCTCCTGGGCGGCGCGTACCTCGCGATCGCGCTGGTCGAGATCTGGGGCTTCATCGACTCGGTGCACCGCCGCTCGGCGGCACTGCTGGGGCTGGTGTCGAGCAGCGTGACCAGCATCGTGCTGTGCCGCGACATCTTCTACGGCGAGCTGTGGAACTGGGGCCTGTTCGGCTGGGCGCTGATGCTGCTGTGGCTGCTGCTCTACACGCTGTTCGCGATCGCGCTGCTGGTCACCGGGCTGCCGACGCTGCTCGGTCGTGCCGAAACCAGCGCACCGGCACCGACGTCGCCCTCGGACGTGCGGCCGCCGCTGCCGCCGTACTGATTCGATCTGGTCGCGGACCCGGTGGGAGCGCGACCAGTAACGGTCGCGCGGCAGCGCCGACGGCGCGGCCCCGCGCCCGTGTCGTGCGCGTCGCTCGGCGACGCGCGGATCCGGACGGCGACGCCCGGCGGCGTCGCGTGGGCACGCGGCTGGACACGCGGCACAGTCCGAAGCGCTCGCGTCACACGAAGAAGGGCGCGTGCCTCGCGGCACGCGCCCTTCTCGCTTCACACGCCTGAAAGCCGGCTCACGGCGTCGGCGTGGGCACCGGCGTCGGCAGATCCATGACCATCGCCGTGCCGACCTGGCCGTTGGAATCGACCACGACGATCGTGAACGGTCCCGCCTGGTTCTTCGTGTAGGTGAACGTTCCGCCGCTGCTGGCCACGGTGGTCGGCACGGCGGTACCGCCGCTCGCGTTCACCGTGTACGGCGGCACCCCCTTCGTCACCGCGAACACCTGCGACTGGCCGATGCCGAGCGACGCGTTCGACGGCACCACGACCGGCGGACCCGGCGTCGGCGTCGGGGCCGGCGAGGCCGTCGGCGGCTGCGACGTCGGACGCGGCGTCGGCGTGGGCAACGTCTGCCCCGGCAAGATGATGCCCGCGGTCGTCATGAGCGTCGTGCCGGCGACGCTCACCTTCACGCTGCCCGCGAGGTTCGCGAGCGACGACGGATAGACGAGGCAGGTCAGTGCCGTGCCGGGCTGCGGATTGATCGAGAGCCCGGTGTTGCTGGTGTACGGCGCCGTGTTGCACTGCGGCTCGCCGTTGGTGAAGCTCGGGCTGAAGACCGACGCCGAGGCCGGCTGCACCGGACCCCAGTCGACCTCGATCCCGTTCGCGACCGGGTTGCCGTTCGCATCGGTGACCAGCGCCGACAGGATCGTCACGTACGTGCCGTCGTTGTTGTCGCCGAACGCACCCGACTTGAAGAGCGCCGCGGTGAGCCGCGCCGGCGGACCGGGCTGCTGCGTGCTCTGCGAGGTGATGCTGAGCTGGACCGAGCCCGAGGCATTGCCGGTCTGTGCGGACACCACCAGGAACTGCGCCGGCGTGCCGCCCGGCACGTCGAGCACCGTGACCGCCTGTCCCGCGCCGTCGGTGGTCGCGGTGAAGTTCGACAGCGACGGGATCTGCGCCGACGGCGTGCCGGTCTGTCCGGGAATCGAGAACAGCACGTTGATGCCCGGGATCGGGTTCAGGTTCTGGTCGAGCACCGTCGCGGTGATGGTCGACGAGCCGCCCTGCACGCCATTCAGCGTCGGCGGGTTCGCCTGCACGACGATGTTGCTCGGGCTGCGCGGCGTACTGCTCGGCACCGGCGTGCCGCTGGCGCCGCCGCTCGGCGTCGGCAACGGCGTGATGCTGATCGTCGCGGTCACCACCTGACCGGACTGATCGCTGCAGACGATGGTGTACGTCGTCGTGCTGATCTGGTCGTCGGCGGTGAAGGTCGTGGTCCCGCGGTAATCGAGAATCGTGGTCGGTGTCAGCGTACCGCCGCTCGGCGTGCAGTTGTACGGCGGAACACCGCCGGTCAGCGCGAACACCTGGCTCTGGGTCGCGGTGAGCGACACCGTGCTCGGCGAGATCTGCAGCTCGGTGTAGGTGACGTTGACCGTCGCGGTGACCGCGTTGCCCGCGCCGTCGACGATCGAGAACACGTGCGCACCGGTGAGCGCACCGTTGCCGCGACCGGTGAGCGTGTAGTTGATCACCGCCGGATAGGTGCCGTCGAAGGCGAGTTCGGCGAAGCCGAGGCCGCTTTCCGCGTTCTGCAGGACGTAGGGCGGGTTCGGCTCCTGGAACGGCTGGCCGCCGATCACCAGGAACTGGAGCTGCGTGCCCGGCATGGGATCCACGACGTTGATCTCCGCCGGCAGCACCTGCAGGTCGCCCGAGATGAAGCCGACGTCGGTCAACTGCAAGAAAATTCCCGCACCGAGACGGAAGTTCACCGGCGCCGCCGCGGTGATGGCGAGCCGACCCGGCGTTCCACCGGAGCGCATCGTCACCTGCGCCTCACCGAAGTTGTCGGTGTAAGCGAACGCCGTCGGAAAATCGAAGGTCCCATCGGGCGACGGCGCCCCGATGAACGTGATGTCCTGGAACGACGCCTGGAAGGTGATCGGCTGCCCGCTGAGCGGCTCGCCGTACGGATCGATCAGCCGCGCGGAAACCGTGATGCGATCGCTGTTGTTCGCATCGATGCTGTCGCGGTTGACGCCGAGGGTGAGCGTCCCTTGATTGCTCGACGTACCGGCGGCGTTCAAGACGAACACCGGAGGGCGTTCCGCCTGACCGCCACCGGTCCCACCACCACAGCTGTTGATCAGCGCCATCGCCTGCACGGCGAGAAGCACCGCGACCAGATTCCAGAGCTTTTTCATTACATGGCTCCCCACAACGTCCCGACATCCACCGTTCGTACCGCGGCCATTTCTTCTACGATGTCAGCCCTCGACGGTGATCGTGTAGCCCACCGCGTTGGTCTCGTAGTTGGTGCCCTGATCGGACTGCCCGGATGCGGTGATGAAGAGGTTCATCTGAAACGGCGTCGCGGGCAGACGGTTCACGTTGTTCTGCAGGAACGTCATCGTCTCCCTGGAGACCAGCTGTCCAAAGAGCGAGAGGTAGACGAGCCCCGGTTGTCCCGTGCTGGTGCAGGTCTCGCACGAGGCTGGCGGAACGACGATACCAACGTTGGGGACTCCGTCCGGAACAGCGACCGCGGCGCCGGGAATTTCGTACTCGATGGTCACGAACTGCACGTTGATCGACTGCGACGTGAGGCTGTTGATCAGCGCCAGCCTGCCCCCGCACGGGTCCCCGTCGCTGTCCAGCGAAGTGTTCGGGTAGGACAGTGTCCTCGACAACGAGATGACTCCGGAGACGTCCGAGATCACGCCGTCGACCGTGGGCGGCTCGGTGCAGGTGATCCTATCCGACGTGATCGAGGTCTTCGTCTCGAAGGTGCCGCCCGCGCGGAACACGATGCCCTGATCGTTGTTGCCGCCGCTGCCGCCGCCGCATCCCGCCACCAGAGCCAGCGCGCAGGCCAGCCCACTCCACACCAACGTCCGCTTCACCATCACCAACCCCCAGCTTGCTCACCCGCGCCACGCGCGGGCGGGTGCTTCCCGTTCAACGTGCGGCGTCGAGCGCCGCCTGCAGCTCCTCCGTCGAGAGCATCCGGAACTTCGTCCGGCCGATGTCCTCGAGACACACGAACTTGACCCGCCCTTGCGAGCGCTTCTTGTCGGCTTCTACGGCGATCGCCAAGGCGGAAGTACTCAAGTCCGATGGTACCTCGGTTGGCAAGCCATAAAGCGTTAGCAGCGCCACGATCCGGTCGGCGACGGCCTGATCGAGGAGGCCCTGCTGGACCGACAGCTTGAGCGCGAAGACCATCCCCAGCGCGACGGCTTCTCCGTGCAGGAAGGTCTTGTAGTCGGTCAGGCTCTCGATCGCGTGGCCGAGCGTGTGGCCGAAGTTCAGGATCGCCCGGTAGTCGCCCTCGGTCTCGTCCTCCGCCACGACGAGCGCCTTCAGCTGCGCGCACGACTCGACGAGGAACCGGACGGCCGGGTCCTCGAGTGCCAGCACCTGGCGTGCGTTGCGCTCGAGGAAGTCGATCAGCTCGGGCGACAGGATCGCGCCGGTCTTGATGACCTCGGCGAGCCCGGCGCGCAGCTCGCGCGGCGGCAGCGTCCGCAAGGTCGCCGTGTCGGCGATCACCAGGCGCGGGTGATGAAACGCGCCGATCAGGTTCTTGCCGGCCGCGATGTCGACGCCGGTCTTGCCGCCGATGGACGAATCGATCTGCGCCACCAGCGTGGTCGGCACCTGCACGAAGTCGATGCCGCGGAGATACGTCGCGGCGACGAAGCCGGCGACGTCGCCGACCACCCCGCCGCCGAGCGCCACGATCACCGAGCCGCGCTCGAGCCGCGCCTCGATCAGCCGGTCGTAGATGAACGCCACCCAGGCGAGGTTCTTGTGCTCTTCCCCGTCGGGAAACTCGATGGTCACCGGCGCGAAGCCGGCGCGCTCGAGCGCGCGACGCACGCGCTCGCCGTACAGGCGGTTGACGCTCGGGTTGGTGACGATCGCGGCGCGCCTGCCGAGCCCGAGCGCGTGCATGCGGTCACCGACCGTCTCGAGGATGTCCGCGCCCACATGGATCGTGTAGGAGCGCGCCCCGAGCTGGACCACGACCTGACGCTCTTCGCCGTGCGCGCTCATGCTCGACCGCATCCCGTTCCCGGCCGGGTCGCACTCTCGTGCGCACCGGACCCGGCCTCGGCGCGCTCGAGCCGCGCGACGATCTCGTCGACCACCTCTTCGATGCCGAGGCTCGAGGTGTCGATCTGGACGGGGACTCGTGAATAGACCGGCGCGCGCGCGTCGAGCAGCTCGCGGATGCGACCCGTGAGGCTCGGGTGTCCGTTCAGCAGCGGCCGCTCCGGCAGCGACGACCGCACGCGGCGTGCGATCGTGCGCGGCGACGCGGTGAGACAGACCACCAGCCCGTCGTCGCGAAGCGCCTCGAGGTTGCGCTCGTCGATCAGCGTGCCGCCACCGGTCGAGACCACGACGTCGCCCGCGGCGCAGGCCTCCGCGACCGCGTGACGCTCGAGCTCGCGGAAGCGCGGCTCGCCGTCCTGCGCGAAGATCTCGCGCACCGTGCGGCCCTCCGCCCGCTCGATCAGCGCATCGGTGTCGAGCAGCGGGCGGCCGAGCCGGGCCGCGAGGCGCTTGCCCACGACCGTCTTGCCCGTTCCCATGAAGCCCGCCAGCACGATGCGCATCGCCCTCAGGCGCTCCTCACCTGCTCGAGGTAGCCGTCGCGATTGCGCAGGATCTCGCGCAGCGAGTCGCCGCCGAACTTCTCCAGCGCGACGTTGGCGAGCTCGAAGGCGACCACGGCCTCGGCGATCACCGCCGCGGCGGGGATCGCCATAACGTCGGAGCGCTCGATGTTGCCCTTGGTCTCTTCCTTCGTGAGCAGGTCGACCGAGGCGAGCGGCTTCATCAGCGTCGAGATCGGCTTGAAGGCGACGCGCACGACCAGCGGTCCGCCGCTCGTCATGCCGCCTTCGGTTCCGCCGGCGTTGTTGGTGCGGCGGTTGAAGGCGCCGTCCTCGTACCCGATCTCGTCCTGCACCTGCGAGCCGCGCCGGCGCGCGGCCTCGAAGCCGAGCCCGATCTCGACGCCCTTCGCGGCCTGCAGCGACAGCAAGGCGCCGGCGAGACGCCCGTCGAGCTTGCGGTCGTAGTGGACGTGGCTGCCGAGTCCCGGCGGCAATCCGGTCGCGACGATCTCGACCACGCCGCCGAGCGTATCGCCCGACTTCTTGCACTCGTCGACCAGCGCGATGATGGCCTTCTCGGCCTCCGGATCGGCGACACGCACCTCGCTGACCTCGGCCTTCGTGAAGATCTCGTCCGGCGTCAGGCCCTCGTGCTTCGCCTTGATGTTGCCGACCTCGCTCACCCAGCCGCGCACCTCGATGCCGAGCTCGCGCAGCAGGCACTTGGCGAGCGAGCCGACGGCGACGCGCATCGTGGTCTCGCGCGCGCTCGCGCGCTCGAGGATGTCGCGCACGTCGCGGCGGTCGTACTTGAGGGCACCGGTCAGGTCGGCGTGGCCGGGACGGGGACGGCTGACCACGTACTTCGGATCACGGTCCTCCGCGCGCGGCGACATCTTGCTGGTCCAGTTCTTCCAGTCGAGGTTCTCGACCACGAGCGTGATGGGGGCGCCCAGCGACTCGCCGAAGCGGATCCCCGAGCGGAACTGCACCTCGTCACGCTCGATCTTCATGCGCCCGCCGCGCCCATAGCCCTTCTGGCGGCGAGCGAGGTCATGATTGATGGTCTCGGCAGTGACCGGCACCCCGGCGGGAAAGCCCTCGACGATGGCCGTCAAGGCCGGGCCGTGCGACTCGCCGGCCGTGAAGAATCTCAGCATGGCGACTACCTAACGGATTCACGCCGGCAGCGCCCAGGGCTTGCCGCATCGTTACCCTCGCGCGCCTCAGCGCACCGCCACGGGCTCGATCGGCACCGGCTGCGGGCCGCCGTCGAGGCTGTACGCGGTGCGGTCGCGCTGGCCCCAGAGCTCGTTCGCCGAGGGCAGCGTGCCATTGTCGGGCTGGTGCCAGACGACGCGCGGCGTGATGAACACCAGCAGCTCCTGGCGGTTGTCGCGCAGCAGGCTGTTCTTGAACAGCCAGCCGAGCACGGGCACCGACCGGAGGTACGGCACGCCGGACTCGGCGGTGTTCGCACGCTGGCGGTAGACGCCGCCGATGACGACGGTCTCGCCCTCGCGGACCAGCACCTGCGAGGTCGCCTGACGGCTGATCTCGTTCGGAATGTTGTCGGTCTCGACCTGGCTCGGCACGCTGGACTTCACGAACAGCTGCATGAGCACGTAGCCGTCCGACGACACCTGCGGCGTGACGCGCAGGATGATGCCGGTGTCGATCGCCTGCGTCGCCGTGGTCTGACCGCCGGCGACGCCGCCGGGTCCGGTGTTGATCACGGTACCGGTCGAAGGCAGGCGAACGCGCAGGATCTCGAGGCTCTGGATCACGGCCTCGGCGTTGTTGAGCGTGATGACCTTCGGGCGCGAGATGACCTTGCCCTTGCCGGCCTGCTCGAGTGCCGTGATCTCGGCGTCGAGTGCGGCGCTGCCGGACAGCGAGCCGAGGAAGAGGCCGAGCGTACTGCCCGCGCCGGGCTGCACCGCGGACGCCGGGAAGTCGAACATGACCGGCAGCGTGCTGTCGCCGCTGGTGTTGCTGGTCGGACCGGCGCCGCCGGCGACGACGCGACCGGGGAAGTTGCGGCCGGTCGGGTTGCCGGTCTCCGGGCTCGCGACGTAGCGCGCCCCCCAGCGGATGCCGAGGTCGCGGTCGAGGTTGGTGTCGGCCTCGAAGATCAGACCCTGGATCGACACCTGCGGCGTCTGCACGTCGAGGCGACGCACCAGCTCGCGGGCGTTGGCGATGCCGCTCGCAACGTCGCGCACGACCAGCGTGTTGGTCGCCTCGTTGACCTGCACGAGGCCGCGGCTGGAGAGCAGACCGCGGCGCTGCGCCGGGCTGTCGAGCGCCTGCTGCACGCCGCCGGTGATGGCATCGGTCGCGGCGGCCGCGGACGCGGAGGTGGTGCCGCTGCCGCCGAGCAGGCGCGCCAGCTCGGCCGCCTTCACATAGTTGACGCGAATGTAATCCGTCTGCAGCGGCTCGAGCTCGATGCCCGCCTGGCGCGCCGCGAGGCGCGAGCGACGCTCCTCCTCGAGACGCTTCGAGGTCGAGACGGTGATGACGTCGTCGTACTCGACCATCTCGAGGCCGGTCGACTTGAGCAGGATGTCGAGCGCCTGGTCCCACGGTACGTCGTAGAGGACGATCGTGACCTGGCCCTTGACGTCGTCGGTGGCGACGATGTTGCGCCGCGACACGTCGGCGATGATGCGCAGGACGTTCAGGATGTCGGCGTCCTTGAACTCGAGCGAGATGCGACGTCCGGTGTACTGCTTCTTCGCGGGATTCGCGGGCAGCGGCGGTGGGGGCGGCGGCACGTTGCGGGTGTCGGCCTCGACGCTCGCGGGCGGCGCCGACATGGTCGAGCGGATGCGGTTCGAGTCGCGCGACGCGACCGGCTGCACCGGTCGTGGCGGGGGCGGCGGCGCGCTCGCGACGCGCGGTGCGGGCTGCGGATCGACCGGCACCTCGATGCTGTGCGCGGGCGCGCTGATCGTGTGCGGCGCGGACGCGACCTCGTGCGACGGCACGTCGACCACGTGCGACGGTGCCTCGATCGCGTGCGAGGGCGCGCTCGCGACACGGCTCGGCGCCGCACCCGCGCTCGCCGGCGGCGTACCGCCGGTCAGCGAGGCCAGCATCCATGCGCCGTGCTCGGACGCTCCGGCCGGTGCCGCGGGAGCGGTGAAGAGATCGACCGGGGCGGCCCCCATCGGCTGTCCGCCGAGCGAGAGCACGACGGTGCTGCCCTCGGCCCGTGCCTGACACGGGTCGACGACGCCGGAGGCGACGTCGAGCACCAGGCGGAGACGATTCTCGTAGGTTCCGACACGAAGCTGCGGTGCCCGGGCATCGCCGGTCGCGATGGTGTTCTTGCCTGCGACCTGCGCACCGTGTCCGCTCACGTCGACCACGCAGCGACGCGGGGCCGAGAGCTCGAACGGGCTCGTCGTGCCGGCGTCGCGCGACAGCTGCACGACGAACAGGCTGCCGGTCGGATCGCTCGCGCGGCGAACGTCGACCACGCGCAGCTCGTCTTCCGGAACGAAGCTCGGCGGCGCGCCGGTGGTCTCACCGGTGCTCGCCGCCTGTGCGCTGCTCGCGCGATCGAGTGCCGCCGCAGCGCGCTGGTTCGAGTTCGCAGCGGAGTCGGCTGCCGCCGCGTCCATCGCAGCCGCACGCGGGTCGACGTTGTTCTCGGCGGAGATCACGCCCGCGCCACCGACGCGGGTCTCGTACTCGACGCCCACGATCTCGGGTGCGTCGTCGTCGGCGAACGCGGCGGGCGCTGCGAGCAGCAGCCCCAGGCAGATTGCAACGCGCGGCAGGGATCTCATCGGCGCGGCCTCTCGTTCTGGTCGGAGGGAAGCTCGAGCACGAATTCCTTCTTGTGCTTCTGGCCAATGACGTCGGTTTGCCATTCCTCCACCACCACCTGCCTCGGCCGGATGGCCGTCACGACGCCGCCGTTCGGTCCGATGGCCGTTCCGGGGGTCACGATGAAGCCCAGCCCCGAGCTGTCCTCGACCATCGCGCGCGGCGGAGTGAGATCGTAGACCACGCCGACGAGACGCAGCTGGCCGATCTCGTAGCGCTGCAGCGGCGTCAGCGGCTCCTCGGCCTGGGCGGCCGGCCGACGCAGCAGGAAGAGCGGTCGGAACGGATCGCGCTTGCCGCTCGCGTCGTAGGTGTAGTCGCCGACGTCGCTCTCGGGAGCGAGCTCGACCGGCGGGTCCTCGGCGCGCACGCGGGGTGCGCACACGAGCCAGCCGAGCGCGACCAGCGCGAGCACGCGGCACGGGATCCGCCGGGCGCTCACTTCGCGTCCCCCTTGATCTTCTTCTCCTGGATCAGCCGCTGGCGCTCGGCTTCGGAGAGAAAGCGGAACGTCGTGATGCGCGAGTTGACGTCGAGCTGGACGTTCTCGTCCACCGTCTTCGGCGCCTTCATCGCGATGTTCGAGACGTTCACGATGCGGTCGAGCTTGCCGACCCGATCGAGGAACTGCGCGACCTGGTGATAGTTGCCGCGCACCTGCATCTCGACCGGCACCTCGGCGTAGAACTCCTGGTATCCCTCCGGCAGCTGGCGGAAGACCAGGATCTCGAGGCCCGAATCACGGCCGAGGTTCGAGATCGAGCTCAACAGCTCGGGGATCTCCTTCTCGTCGGGCAGCCGCGTCAGCGCGAACTTGAGCTGCTTGTCGAGCGCGTCCACTTCCTTCTGGCGCTCCGGCATCTGCTCGGCTTCGAACTTCTTCTTGTCGCGCTCCTGCTCCATCTCCTCGATGTGCGCGACGAGCTGGGTGGTGCGCGTGGTGCGCGGCGACACGATCAGCAGGTAGTAGGCGAACAGGATCAGGAGCGGCACGCCGATCGCGATCGCGATCTTGCGGCTCGGCTCGAGGTTCTCGAGGCCCTCCAGGAAGTCGTTCACGAGTGCGGCCCCCCTGCCGCCTCGGCAGCGACCGCATCCTGGTGCGCGTTGCGCGTGTCGCTCAGCTTCGCGGCCTGACGCGCGGCACCCGGCGCTGCGAACGTCCCGGGGGCGGCCGCGGGATCGGCCGCCTCCTGCGCGTTCGGTGGCACCTCGGCGTCAGCGCCGCCCGAGGGTGCCGGCGGAGCGCCGGGCGCCGCAGCACCTCCGACGGGCGCGGGTGTGGGCATCGGGCGACCGCCGTACAGCACGTTCGCGCGGATCGAGAACTCCTTGAGCTTCGCCTGCCCTTCCTCGACCTGCTTGGTCTCGACCAGGTCGACGTTGGCGAAGTACGGCGACGCCGCGAGATTGCGCATGAAGAGCGCGATGGTCTGGTTGTCGAGGCCGCGCCCGAGCAGGGTCAGCATGCCGCCCGACTCCCGCGCCTCGGTCAGCCACAGCGTGTCCGGTGTCGCCGCGCCGAGGTCGTCGAGCACGTGGACGGGTCCCTTGCGCTGGCGCTCGAGGATCTTGATGGTGGCGACCTTCGCCTCGAGCTCCTTGCGCTTGCGGTCGAGCTGGATCGCGGCGTTGTGCTTCTGGCTCAGCTGCGCGAGCTCGGCCTGGTGCGCATCGGCGTCGGCCTGGACACGGTTCGCGCTGCGCCGGGTGAAGAACTCGGTCAGCGCGATGATCGCCACCAGTGCCACGACGATCAGCGTCAGCACCTGGCGATCGCGCTGCCGGGCGGCCTGACGGCGCGCCTCGGCGCGGGGCATCAGATTGATGCGGATCATGCATCACCCGGCCGGCGCGTGCCGAGCCCCACCGCGACCGCCAGCGACGGCGCCATCGCCTCGAGCGCCGTGACGTCGAGGTTGCGTCCCAGCTGGACGTGATTGAACGGATTGGCGACCTCGACCGGGACTTCCAGCTTCGCGGCGAGCTTGTCGACCAGGCCCGGAATGCGGGCGCCGCCACCGGTCACGTAGATCGCGCGCAGCGGCTCGTCGCTCGCGGTGCGCCACAGGAAGCGCAGCGACTGGTTGATCGCGTCGGCCAGATCCGCCGCACCGTCCTCGACGATCTGGCGGATCTTCTCGTCGCGCCCGCCACCGATCTCCTCGCCGGCGAGCGCGCGCTCGGCGTCGTCGTACGAGAGCCCGATGCCCTTCACCAGCGCGTCGGTGATCTCGCCGCCGCCGGCTTGAACGTCGCCGGTCGTGCTGGACGTCCCGCCCTTGACGATGTTGATCGACGAGTAGCGCGCGCCGATGTTGATCAACCCGACGACGTCCTCGGGCGACGTCTCGTAGTTGAGCTCGTACATGTTCTCGAGCGCGAAGTAGTCGACGTCGACGATCGTCGGCTCGAGCCCGGCGTCGGTGATCGCCATGGTGAAGCCGGACAGGATGTCCTTGCGCACCGCGACCAGCAGGACCTCGACCTCGGTGTCCTCGGCGCGCAGCACCTGGTAGTCGAGGCTGACGTTGTCGAGGTTCTCCGGAATGAAGTTCGCCGCCTCGATCATCAGCAGCGCTTCGAGGTCGTCCTCGGGACGGACCGTCAAGCGCGCCTTCTTGATGATCACCGCCGGCCCGGGCACGGCGGTGATCGCGTGACGGGCGTGCACGCCGAGCCCCTCGACCAGGCGCCGGATCACGTCCGACACGGCGACGACGTCCTGCACGGTGTTGTTCTGCAGGGCGCCTTCCGGCACCGGTGCGATGCCCGCGCGGATGATCTCCGGGCCGGTGCCGGCACCGCGCACTTCGAGCAGCTTGACGGAACTCGAGCCGATGTCGAGCGCCACGAAACTGCCCGAGCGACCTCCTGTCAGGCGCTGGATCAGACCCGCGAGCCCCCCACGCGGACCGGATTTCTGACGCGTCCCCAACCCCGCCACGGCTACCCCACCTACCGCCTGCCACGCTTGAATGTCGGGATGTGGCGAGACGTCCGAACGGACCCCCCGGCGAAGCCTCGCGACTTCGACCTCGCAGCCCGGTAGCACGGTTCAAAACCGGGCTGCAACAGGATTCTGGGTCTCGAAACCTTCGCTATGTTCGTCATCTCGACTCGCCGCAGCGGCTGAAGTTAAGGAGAACATTCGCATGTCCACAGCGAGCGAGAACGCGGCTTGACGAGCAGCACGGCGTCGTCTGCGCAGGCCGTCGAGGTCGCGATCGTCGATCCGAGTGGAGCATTGTCCACTCTATCGTATGCCGTGCCCGACCACTTAAGCTTCGCCATCGCTCGCGGCAGCGCAGTCACGGTGCCGCTCGGGGCGCGGCGCGTCACGGGAATCGTTCTCGGGCCCGCCGCCACGACGAAACCGTTGCGGCTGAAGGCGATCGCGACGCACGTGCGCGAGCTCGACATCCCCTCCGAGCTGCTCGACCTCGCCGCGTGGGCCGCGCGCTACTACCGCGCACCGCTGGGGGCGCTGCTGCGGGCGATCGTGCCGCCGCCCGTTCGCAAGCTCACCCGGCGCGTCGTGAAGCCGACCGGGGTCGTCGAGCCGGCTGATGTCGCGCAGCGCACCAGCGAACCTTCGTTGCTGCCGAACGAAGGACCGTCGCCGACGGCACCGCTCGCCGAGCGAATTCTCTCGCGAATTCCGAATGGCGGCCTCGATCTCCGGCAGCTCGTCGAGGAATTCGGCGAAGGTGCAAAGGTCGCGGTGCGAACCTTGGAGCGACGCGGACGGGTGACGGTCGAGGAGGTCGCCGTCGAGCATCGCGCGACGCGACGCGCCGTACGCGCGCTCGAGCCGAGCAGCGACACCCCGCCGGCGTTCCTGCGCGCTACGCGACAAGCGGAAACGTGGGCGTTTCTGCGCGCACGTGCGCCGCACGCCGTCGCAGTCGCCGAGCTCGAGGAGCGCATGCCCGGCGCGACCCGCACGCTCGCCGCGCTGATGAAGCGTGGCCTCGTCGAGGAAGTGGCGGAGGGCTCCCTCGATGTTCCGATGGAGACATCAAGCAAGCGCTTGGCGCATGAGTCTGTACCGAGCGCTTGGCAACGGACCGCACGAAAGGAGCAGCAGGACGCGATCGATGCGATCCGCGAGGCCGGAGGAACGTTCGCCCCGTTCCTGCTCTTCGGCGTGACCGGCTCCGGCAAGACGGAGGTCTATCTTCACGCGGCGCGCGATGCGCGCGCCGCGGGTCGTGGCGTGCTGATCCTCGTGCCGGAGATCGGGCTCACGCCGCAGCTGATCGCCGAGGCCACCAAGCGCTTTCCCGGCGAGACGGCGGTCCTGCACAGCGCGCTCGGTGGGCCGGAACGCTGGCAGGCGTGGCGCGACGTCGCCGCGGGCCGCGCACGCATCGTGATCGGTGCGCGCTCGGCGGTGTTCGCGCCGGTACCGGACCTCGGCCTCATCGTCGTCGACGAGGAGCACGACGCCGCCTACAAGCAGGAGGAGTCGCCGCGGTACCACGCCCGCGACCTCGCGGTGATGCGGGCGAAGCTCGCCGCCTGCCCGGTCGTGCTCGCCTCGGCGACGCCATCGCTGGAGAGCCACCATGCGGCCGAGCAGGGCCGCTACCGGCGCTTGACGCTGCCCGCGCGCGTCAATGACGCGCCGCTGCCCGAGGTCCAGATCGTCGACCTGCGGACGCAGGCCCCGGGAAGCGGCGTCGCCGGTGGACCGTCGCGGGCGACGCGCGACCCGCACGCGCCACCGCCCCCCGCCTCGCCGCTCTCGCCCGCGCTCGAAGCGGCACTGGTCGAGAATTACCGCGCGGGCGACCAGTCGCTGCTGTTCCTGAACCGGCGCGGCTATGCACGCTTCACGCAGTGCGAGGCGTGCGGCCACGTCGAGAACTGCCCGTCGTGCAGCGTGAGCTTGACGGTGCACCGCGCGCAGCGCATCGCGGCGTGCCACCACTGCGGCTTCACCCGCAAGCCGGCGACGCACTGCCCGGGCTGCGGCGCGCTGCTCGCCGAGCGCGGCTTCGGCACCGAGCAGATCGAGAGCAACGTCCGGACGCTCTTGCCTGCGGCACGCATCGCGCGGCTCGACCGCGACACCGCGTCCTCGGCGAAGCACCTGCGCAGCACCGTCGACGCCTGGCGGCACGGCGAGCTCGACGTCCTGGTCGGGACGCAGATGGTCGCCAAGGGCCACGACGCGCCGGGCGTCACGCTGATCGGCGTCGTGCTGGCCGACGCGTCGCTGCACTTCCCGGACTTCCGTGCGGCCGAGCGGACGTTCCAGCTGCTGGCGCAGGTCGCGGGACGCGCCGGGCGCGGCCACAAGCCCGGCCGCGTGCTGGTCCAGACCCGGCAGCCCGAGCACCCGAGCCTGATCGCGGCGCAGCAGCACGACTTCGCCCGCTTCGCCCGCGGCGAGCTCGCGCTGCGCGCCGACCTCGGCTACCCGCCGTTCGGCCGGCTGACGAGGATCGTCGTCGAGGGCGTGGCGGCGGAGGTCGAGCGGCGCGCGACCGCGATCGCGCGGCGTCTGATCGCGATCGCCGAGCGCATGGACGAGTCGCGCCGCCCGCTGATCCTCGGGCCGGCTCCGGCCCCGCTCGAGCGCCTGCGCGGCCGCGACCGGACGCAGCTGCTCGTCAAGGCGCCGGACGCGCCGGCGATGGCGCAGATCCTCTCCGCCGCGGCACTCGAGAAGGTCTCCGGAGACGACTCGACGCTCCGCGTCGTCGTTGATGTCGATCCGGTCAACATGTTATGAACTCGAGTCGGCACGCGCTCTTTCCCCGCCTCGTGCCCGCACCGAAATGAGCATCCGTCGCATCCTCACGTTTCCCGAGCCGTTCCTCCGCGAGACGGCGCGTCCGGTCGAGAACATCACCGGCGACACGGCGAAGTGGATCGACGACATGGCGCAGACGATGTACGCCGCGCCCGGCATCGGGCTCGCGGCGCCACAGGTCGGGCTCGACCAGCGCATCATCGTCCTCGACGTGGCACCCGACGACGACGAGGAGCCGGGAAAAGACCGGGGCAAGCACCTGATCCACGTGGTGAACCCGGTGATCGTCGAGGCGGACGGCGAGACCACGTTCGAGGAAGGTTGCCTCTCCGTGGTCGACTTCCGCGCCGAGGTCGACCGTGCCGCGCGCGTGCTCGTTCGCGGCTGGAACCTCGATCAGCAGGAGATCGAGATCGAGGCCGACGGGCTGCTCGCGGTCGCGCTGCAGCACGAGATCGACCACCTCGAGGGCACGCTGTTCATCGACCGGCTGAGCCGCCTGAAGCGCGAGCTGTACGTGAAGCGGGTCAAGAAGGCGCTGCGCGAGGGTCGTCCGATCGCGCAGCGGCGCGCGGCCAGCGAGTCGAATTGACCTCGCCCGCCGGACCGCGCGCCGACACGGGCGGTCCGCCCGGCCCGCACACCGGATCGACC